>NZ_JBIAIP010000009.1:0-366475 GCF_042871485.1 Streptomyces sp. NPDC005791 | reverse complement strand
CAGGCTCGGTTTTCATTCCACGGGGAGTAATCAGTTATGGCCACGGACAGTGACCGGCGTTCGTACGACACGGGTGCGTCGAGTGAGGCGCAGGGCAACATCCAGGCGGTGATCGCCCGTCTGGAGCAGGTGATCTCGGCGCGGGACGCGCAGGTGAAGGCGGCGATGCTGGACTTCGCGGCTGACGGGGTGGCGGATGAGTACCACGGCAAGGAAATCCGCTGGAACAACACCTCGAACGAGGTCAGGAACATCATCCAGTTGCTGAGGACGACGCTGGAGAAGAACGACGGCACCGCGCAGCAGACGCTGTCGCGTGCGAAGGCAGCGGTCGACAACATCGGCTGAGCCGCTGTGTGAGGGCGTCGGGAGGAACGTTCCTTCTGGTGGTTGTGTGGTGGGGTGTGGGTTCACGGGGGTGGGGTGTTCATGACGGCGTGGGACATCAAGCCGCAGGGTGTGCAGGGTCAGTTGCAGGTCACCGGCACGCATGCGGGTGACCTGGAGAAGGCTCTGACGGCGCTGGTCACGACGATGTCGGAGGCGGCGACGGCTGCGGGGACGGCCGTACCGGGCACGGAGGCCACCGTGCCGCTGCAGGGGCCGGTACCGGTGGGGGCGGCCCCGTTGTCGGCGCCGACGCTGGGGCCGGTGGCCTCCGCACTGAGCCAGTACATGGCCCAGCGCCAGGGGTATCTGAATTCGATGGCGGAGCGTATCCAGGCCGCTGTGCTGGGGGCGGCCAAGGCCACCAACGAGTACGTGGCCGGTGACCTGGACGCGGCGAAGCACGCGCAGGACGCGGCCAGGGCCGTGCGGCTGGACCTGCTGAAGGAAGCTCCCGGGGGGAACAAGTGAGCAACGACCAGCCGATACCCCTGGAAGGCATCCCGGTCTTCACCGGGAACCTCGCGACTCTGGACGTGAACGTCACCGAGCTGACTTCGGCCGGGGAGACCATCGCGACGGCCACGAGTGACGTCCACAGCAGCTTCGGCGGCCTCCGGGCCTTCTACAAGGCGCCCGAGGCAGAGCAGCTGTTCGCGACGACGAAACCGGTCGCCGACAGCGGGCTGACACTGCAGTCCGACCTCAAGACCATCGCCGGTGCGCTGAGCACGTACTCGGACGAGGTCCATCCGCTGGTCGAGAAGCTGAAGGAGATCAAGCGGGACGCCGGCGCGTTCCTCGTGAAGGTCAACGCCGACGACAAGTGGCGCGAGGACGGCGACCTGATCGAGGAGAACAACGACCGCCGCGACGAGATCCGTGAGACGTTGGCGGCTTTCCAGGCAGCCGAACGCGACTGCCACAACAAGATCGTCGCGCTGGTCTGCGGTGTGCCGCTGAAGGCGCACGACGGCTCGGAGAGCAAGCACCAGTACGGCTACGACGCCGAAACCCTCGAGCACGTCAAAGGCCTCCCCTGGGGCGACCCACTCGTCGAGTCCACGCCGGGCTGGCAGGTGTGGGAGCACGCCTGGGACTTCACCAAGGGCTTCTTCGTCGACGGGGTCTGGGGCACGGTCAAGGGCCTGGGCACCCTGGTCGGCTTCGACGGCTGGGACGCGGCCGGCCAGGCGTGGAAGGGCCTGGCGCAGCTCGCCACCGGTGTGGCGATATCGCTGAGTCCGGTGGCGGCGGTGCAGTTCTGGACGGCGAAGGACGAGGACCTGCCGACCTGGCTGCGTGAGTCCCGCACAGCTGTGAAGGAGACCGGGAAGGCGCTGATCGCCTACGACCAGTGGGGCGAGAACCCCGCCCGGGCGGCCGGGGCGGTCACCTTCAACGTGGTCACCACCGTCTTCACCGGCGGTACGGGTGGCGCGGTCGCGGGCGGCGGCAAGGCCGCCCTCGCCGCGAAGGCCCTGTCCGCGGCGGGCAAGGTGGGCCGCTTCGTCGACCCGATGACCTACATCTTCAGGGGCACAGGCTTCGGCCTCACGAAGATCGGCGACGCGATGGCCGGCCTCAAGGGCCTGGGCACCATCGAGATACCGCCCCTCCCCGACAACGTCTTCACCCTCCCCGAAGGCGCCGTACGCCTGGCCGACGGGACGGTCGACCTCCCCGCGGGCGCCACCCTCCCGGACGGAGCGGTCCGCCTCGCGGACGGCACGGTCAGACTCCCCGAAGGCGTGATCGCCCTCCCCGAAGGCACCGTCAAGAACCCCTTCGACGAGGGCGCCGCCTACGCCGACCTCAACGGCAACCTCTACGACGAGAGCGGCAACCTCGTCCAACGCGCCGAAGACGCCCGCACGGAACCCGCCAAGACCGACCTCGACGCGAACACCCCGGACCACACCCGCGTCGAAACCCCGGTACGGCAACCGATGCTGGTCGGCGCGGGGGCGCGCGGCGGGAGCGGTATCGGTGACGGCATACGCCTTGGCAACGACTTGGGTGGCGTCGACCGGGTTGGCGATGATCTACTAGGCGGCCGCCCCGACGACTTCGCTCACGGTCCGGCCGCGAGCCACGGGCCCTCCACCGGCGGGCACGGGGACAGCCCCCACGAGGGTAGTAACTCCGACGGACTTGCCGGCAGCGACCGCACTCCAAAGGGTGGGAGCGACCACGTTCCGGGCGGCTCCGGATCAGATGGCCCGCCTCCTCCCGACGCAGACGGGCTCGGTCGTCCAGGCGCCGCCCAGCCCGACAGCCCACGCGGCAACTTGCCCGACGGCTCCTGGACAGGTGAGAACGGCCTGCGCCTCGATCGGGAGGCGAACGCGGCAGCGGACGACTTCATGCGCAGATCCGCCGAGGCCGAACCGCGTATTACCCAGTCCATGCAGAGCATCGCAGGCAAGGTGGATAGCGGCAGGCTGATAGGGCTTGAGTACCGCTTGAAGGGCGACGAGTCCCTCAAGCGCAAGTTTGCCACGGACATGCTGGAAGACAGCGCCGTGGCCTATGGCAGGATGCTCGACGACATCAAGGACTCCATCCGCTACACGATGGAGGTCCCCGGCAAGAACTACACTCACGGCGTCCAGCAGGTGATCAACGACCTGCAGGCCAAGGGGTTCGAGAACGTGACGTTCAAGAACACCTGGGACTCTGTTGGCTACAAGGGCATCAATTCGACCTGGCGCGATCCGCTCAGCGGCCAGATTTTCGAGCTCCAGTTTCATACGGCGGACAGCTTCGTGGCCAAGATGGACGGCCACGCCCTTTACGAGAAGGAGCGTTTGCCAGGCAACACCTCGGATGAGCTCGCCGCGATCAGAGCTGAGCAGTCGGAGCTGTTCGGCAAGGTGCCCATACCGCGCGACGCGGGCGCCATCAGGCTCGGCGCACACAACGCCGACGACGTGGCATCCGCATTCGGCAGACATGTAGACGCGACGCCTAACGAGGTTCCGCTGGTCGCCGACGACGTGGGGCATCTAGGCGACGACGCTGCGGAAGAAGTCGGCAGGGCGACCGACGATGCCGCCGATGGTGCGGGCAAGACACAAAACGGCTACACCAACGGCTCCGACGGAGGCTGGGGAGGGGCCGGCTGGGTCGAGCAACCCTCCGACTACGCGGCGGGAATCTACGACTCTCTGCGGGCCACGCCCAATCACATCGACATCCCGGCGATGTCGCGGAACACCGGCATCAATGAGTCGGTGCTCCGCCAGGTGAAGAGCCACATGATCCGCTCCCAATACGACGTGGTCGTTCGGCCCGGCGAGTGGGTGCGGGGCCGGTTCACGCCTCGTGACGACATCGCAGACCTGTGGGATGGCGCACGCAAGGGAACGCTGGACAAGGCGCAGATCAAGGAATTCAGGAACCTCATGACGCATGAGTACGTGGAGAGCCGACTTATGAAGGCAGGTCTGCCGTACCTCCATGACCAGGCAGGCCTGTGGCGGAAAGAGGCCGATGGCACGTACGCCGACGGCGGAAGGTACTCGCCGAAGAGCCTGAGTGCGGCTGGCGCACACGACCTGGCGCCGAACCCCGTGCGAGGCGGTTTCGGTACCGCCTGGCAGAAGCTCGGTCTGAGACACCCGAAAACACAACTTGCTGAGGATTTGTCGAATATCGATGACTTCGTGAAGGATGTTTTCCATGAGCTACGCGCCAAGGGACTGAATCTGAAGTGACTGACAAGCTTTCGCGTATCGTGTCGGACCGGCTGCGGGCCATCAACTGGGCCGATGACTCCGCTGCCTTCGACCATCCGCATTCGCGTGCTCTGCTCATGCGTGAGTACCTGCGCCGGGCGGCTCTGTGGGCCAAGACCTACGACGCCGAGTCATCCTGGCCGTTCTTCGACATTGCCGAGCACATCGACGCCGAGATCAAAATCTCGCCCCACATCGCTGACGAGCTGGAGGGGCTCCTGGAGGAGCTCGCCCCCGCCTCCCTCAGGACCACCTGCCGCGGTGCCGTCCGCTGGGCGGCCCTGCGGGAAGCCCGCAACGACCTCCCTACGGATCTGCCGGATCCGTACGAGCCGCTGCTAGCCATGTACGAGCGCGGTGGCGGCTACTACCTCGAGGAATATCTCGACCTCAACGGCGTCATGATCCCGTTGGGAGACGTGGAGAGCAACGCCTCCGCACCTCCATTCCTCACGATCGCCCCGGCCACCCTCGACGCGCTGGACGCCGAGGGGGAGATGACGTACTACGCGAAGATCAGCGACGGGTACCCTCGGCACAGCCCGCGCGGGATCGTTCGTCGGCGAGTCGACGGTGATCGGACGTACGACGAAGCCTTCACCCGCAATCTCCGCTGGGAGCCGACCGAATACCTGAGGCTGTACGATCTCGGGCACAACGACATCGACCATGTCGGGATCACCGAGATCGAGGCTGCCGCGTTCATTGAAGCGCTGACGGAGAAGCTCGTCGGCTCTCCATGAGTCCACAGGCGCGCTCTCCGCTCAGATATTGTCTCCGGGCTCTTCCCGCCGCCACCCAATCGGGTCGGGCAGGAGGGCACTTTTTGCCTTGAAGCGCGCCCCAGCTTTTCCGCGATCCGGTGTACGTCGCGCAGCGCTTCGGCCATGTACTCCACGACGTAGCGGGATTGGACCGGCGTGTCCTGCCAGTCGTCAAGCATGTTTGCCGCAGGTTGAACAGTCCGCAGCCTGGATGGTCTCGACGTCGTCAGCAACACGAGAGACATAGCTCGGACCGTTGCCGACGGACGTAACAGGGCTGGCCATCCGCCATGGCAGAAGCCATCCCGGGGCGCCTGTCTGGTCGCGCCTTAAGAGGGCGTCTCATTTGGTTCGTCTGCGGTAGCAGATGAGGGTGTAGGCGATGCTGGTGAAGGCCAGGAAATGTTCGGCTTTGCGTTCGTAGCGGCGGTGGAGTCGACGGCATCCTGCGAGCCAGGCCATGGTGCGCTCGATGGTCCAGCGGTGGCAGCCAAGGCGCTTCGAAGACTCGATCGCCCTGCGGCCGCGACGGAGCAGACGGCACCACCCGCTCGAACAACATCCACAACTCATCCGGCACCAACCGCTCCACGATTCCCACGACACCGGATTACCGAACAAACCAAATGAGACATCCTCTTAACAGCAAGCTTGGCGAGGCCCTTGGCGAGGAGGCCGCCCGTAAGCGCATGCTCCTGCTGAAAAAATTCGACGGCGCCCGAGAGATAACCGACCTCCTTGATACGCCCAACGGTTCCAGAAAGTTCGACCAGCTCTGGCGTGACAGGGACGGGAACCTGATCGTCGTCGAGGCGAAAGGGCCCCAGGGAACCCTGCTCTGGCGTCAAGGAAACGGCGATCTGGACAGTGGCACTTTGGTGAAGCAGGGGACCCTCGAGTACGTCCGTACTATTGTCGCTGATATGGAAGAGCGCGCCCTCTTCTCACCGGAAGATGCGAAGTACGCCGAGGAGATCGATACGGCCATCAAGAAAAAGACCTTGCGCTACGTCCTTGTGCAGGCTACTGAGAACACCGGTAAGTATGCTGGAGCCGAGCTCAAGCATTTCAAGATTTTCGAGGAGTAACGCGTTGGTTTTCCACATCTCCCACCCCTCCCTCCCCACAGAGAAGGCGGAAGCAGGCATCGCCGTGCTCCAAGCGAGCGCCCAGAAGCTTATCGATGGGCTCGAGACTGACTCTACGGATTTGGGCCGTGCCCAGCGCACCACGCTCACCCTGGCCCAGTCCCATTGTCTACTGGATCCGCGGGCATCGATCTTCCCGACGTGGGATGCCTGGGTCACCGCAATGCAGGTCAGCTCCGCCGTGTTCGCCGCAGCGACCACGACCGAGGAGCAGGTGCAGTGCCGCATCGCACACGAGGACCTCACGCTCCGGGCCACCGGCCCCCAGTCATACGTGACCCCTGGCTCTTGGACCACCGCCTTCTACCTGGCAGTGATATGCCGTGAGAAGGCCCGGATCACCGCCCTGTGCCACGTACCGCTCGCCCTGCTCCGGGAGAACGGTTCACGCTTCGACGCCTACCACTACAACTGGATCAGCACCCTTCAGGCCTACTGGCTGGGCGGACCCGACCTCGGCGAGAAACTGGTGGCCGCCGTCGACGGCACCGACCCCGAAACCGCCTCTGACCCGGAGACAGCGGGCAAGCTGATGTACCCGCCGATGGAGATGTTCCACCGCTTCATCCGCAAGGACCACGCCGGCTTCACCAAGGCCCTCACCACCGCCCTCCAGTGGCACAAGGAGTACTGGACCGAGGAAAGCCGCATGTACCAGTCCCCGGGCCTCGTCGCCCTCGCGCCCCTCGCCATGGCCTGCATCGCCCACGACGCGGGCATCCCCATCGAAGTCGAGTCTGAGTACCTGCCCGCCACCCTCCTCGGACGCAACTGGTGCGGTGAGTTCCCCACGTAAACGAGCAGAACTCCAGCTGCCCGGCCTCCAGCACCAGCTTTTGAGCGGCCATTCCAGTGGTTCACCGCTGAAGCCCTGGGTGAGTTCAACGGCAGCCGCCTTCTCACTCCTGGTGATCAGGAATGTCGTGCAGATCTCCGCCGACTCCCCCGCGTTCAGCTTCTTCTCGGATTCGGGGGCCGGGCAGTTCGGCCAGGTCGCATCGCCCATGAGGACGAAAAGGGCCTTGGTGCGGTCCCCCCGGTCCGTCCTGATGACCAGGTCGTTGTCCATCTCATCGACCTTCATGGCTGTCCTGCCGCTCTTGTGGGTGAGCGTGGACCACACGTACACGGGGACCCTGGGGCCCGGCAGCTCGGCCGTGTCCAGGCCGGAGTTGTCCACATCGGCCGACGTCCCCATCTGCACCTTCGTGGGTGTGACCGTGTACTTGCTGTCCGCCGACGTCGTCATCGCGCTCTCCTGCAGCGGGCTGGGCTCCCCCAGGCGGTAGGACGTCTTGTCCTTCGCCGCCGGCGAACCGGAACTGCTCGCGCCCTTCCCCGAAACCGAGTCGTTGCAGCCGGTCCGCACCGTAGCCAGCGCCAGGGCGCTCGCAGCCGCCGGAACGGCGCGTATCCAGGTGATCATGTTTCTCGCTCTCCCCGTTGCGGCTCGGCTGCCCTGAGAGCCGAGCCGCCGTCAGCACAGACAGACGATCATGACAGAACGGAACCGTCGGGCCGACGGAGGACTACGGCGCGCGTTCGCGCTGCGCGCCGCCTCCGTCGGTGCACAGGCTGCTCCAGCGGGGTGAGAGGCCGGGCACCGAGCCCGCCAGAGGGCGCAGTCCTCCTGAGGGACAACTCCTCTTCAGGCTTGATCGTCGGTGGGCACTCGCAGGCCGTGCAATCGGGCACCCTTCGAATCGTCACTGCCTCCCTGGTACTGCGCGAAGGCGTGCGCCCCGGCTCTCCGCGATCCGGTGCACGTCGCGCAGCGCTTCGGCCATGCGCGCCACCACGTAACGCAGTTGTGCTGCGGTGACCTGGCGGTCGTCGAGCATGTCGGCTGCGTGGTCGAGCAGTTCGGCAGCCATCCCGAGCTGGACGCTCTCGACGTCGTCAGCGATCCGTGAGACGTATCCCGCCCCGTCGCCGAGTACGTAGCAGGGCTTGCCGTCCAGGCCGGTCCACGGCAGAAGTCGTGCCGCGCGGGGCACCTGACCGGTCATGTCATCCCCCACATGCCGCAGTTCGAGCAGGGCTTGGTGTCGATGCCGTACATCGCGAGCCACAGTCCTCGCTCCGGTGCGGGACCGGGGCGCGTGACGGGCTCGGGGGTTTCGCACACGGGAGTGGGAGGGACCCGGGGCGCCGGCGGGGCAGGCCGCAGGAGGCGCAGCAGCGTCTCGAGGATGCGGATGTTGCAGGGCAGCACGTCTTCAACTCCGTTCAGGCAAGGGGCGATGGCCGCAACCGTGCCCATGGGCCAGCGCCTGGCCTTCTGTCGCTGAGTAGCGATCCAGTCACAGAGTGGGATGAGCGGGGTTAGGCTCGCCAGGGGGGCGTTGGTGACAAATCATTCGTCACATGGGAGGCGACGTTGAGTAACACCTATGGGGAGTGGCTCAAGGAAAAGCGCCGGGCAGCAGGGTTGACCCAGCAGGAGCTGGCCGATGTAGCGGTCATGACCCGTTCGCACATCGCGCACATCGAGGCGGGGCGTCGCATGCCGTCGAAGGAGGACGCCCGACGGCTGGACACGGTCCTGAACACGGGAAACGTACTGAGCAGCTTCCTGCCGGATGACGATGCGGCGGTGGCCGACTACTTCGAAGCGGCTCTGCTGCTCGAACGACAGGCGTCGATGATCCGCGAGTTCGCATACGCCTTCGTCCCCGGCCTTCTCCAGACGGAAAGGTACGCGCGTGCGGTACTGAGTGCTGCGTTCCCTCCTGCGAGTGAAGCGGAATGTGACAGGCTCCTCGTCACACGCCTCGAACGAGCCGCCGTCCTTGACAACCCGGTGACACCCGTCGTCTGGGCTCTGCTGGATGAGGGAGTGCTTCATCGCACCGTGGGGTCTCCCGCGATCATGGCCGACCAGATCAGGCACATCGTTCGTTTGGCTGAGCGAGGGCGGGTCCGAGTTCACGTGGTGCCGTACAACGTCGGGGCATACCAGCTCCTGCAGAGCATGCTGACTCTGATGTGGTTCGAGGATCAGCCACCCGTGGCGTACTCCGAAGGGCTTCACATGGGCAAGCTGCACGATTCTCCGGCCGTGGTCACACGCCTTCAGAGCATCTACGATCTCGCCATGAGCGACGCACTGTCGTTGAAGGAGTCACTCGACCTGCTGCGGGCGACAGCGAAGGGCTACGAATCCCATGATCAGGCACACCATTGAGGACGTCTCCGCACTCACCGGTTGGCGTAGGTCCACCTACAGCAACACCGAAGGCGGCAGCTGCCTAGAGGTCCTGGACGGCCACCCCTCCGGCGTCCCCGTCCGCGACTCCAAGTCGCCCCAGGGTCCCGCCCTGCTGATACCGGCCGCAGGCTGGTCATCATTCGTCTCCGCCGTCAAGGCTGGGCAATTCTGCGTGTGAAGAGGCACACGAACGGGGCCTCGACGTGCCGTCCGGCTCAGCCGGTCTTCCTCCGGTCGAACCACATCGTCGCAACCACCGGAACCAGGCCGGCCCAGAACAACACGAGCGGAACCGTGCGCTCCGTCCAGGGGATCTGGGTGATCGACAGCGCACAGAGCATGACCCACGCCGCCTGGCCCAGGACGATGCGGGGCCAGGTGCGGCGTCGGATGAGCGAGCGCAGGTTGACCTGGATACCGGCGCGCAGGCGGCGGTACCGCAGCAGGGCGCCCAGGACCCAGACGACGGCCATGGGGACGAGGTCCCAAAGCCGCTGGCCGAGCACCAGCGGCAGCTCCCGCTGGGTCTCCCCCTCCGTGGCGAACAGGTCGATTCCCAGTGCTGCGAAGACCAGGCAGAGCAGGGCCAGCCAGCGGACGCCGCGCAACAGGCGGTAGGAGGCGTGGTCCAGGCCACTCTGCATCAGCGCAGAGCCGGGGGCGGAGGACAGCGCGTCGGCGTACAAGGTGGCGGCCTCCTTCGCCATGACGCCGGGTGCCGTCGCCGCCTTCCTCGCCCGCCGGGACAGAGCCTCCTCGTGCTGCGGGTCGATCCGGAGGATGGCCCCCTCCCACTGGTCGGCGGCGGCCCGGTCGCCCAGCATGTCGGCGATCAGCAACGCCACCTCGTAGGCGTACAGCTCCTCGGGGCTCAGCCGGATGGCCTCCCGGACGAGTTCGTCGCTCTCCCGCAGGCCGGTCTCCATGTCCTCGCGTCGTGCCTGGCCGCCGTTGGCCTGTCCGGAGCGGACCAACGCGATGCGCCACAGCCAGTCGGCGAGCAGCGCGTAACCGTGCCAGTGGCCGGGGGCCAGGCGGATCACCTCGCGCAGCACGCCCTCCGTCTCAGGGAAGCGGCCCGACGCACGCAGGGCGTGGGCGTGCATGGTGAGGGCCCCGGTGTCCTCCGCGTTCAGGGCAAGTGCCCGCTCGGTGGCTTCCAGTGCCTTCGCGCCGTCCTTCTCGTCCCCGAAGAGGTGGCTGCGGGCAAGTCTGACCCAGGCCCGGATGTCGTCGGGGTCCTCCGCGAGCCGCCGCGACAGCAGTTCCCTGGCCTCTTCGTACCGCTTCAGGTCGATGAGCAGGCCGGCCCGCTCCACGGCGGGGTGCAGGGTCTTGGTCACAGCTTTCGCCTCTTCTTCAGGTACGCCACCAGGTCGTCGTACATGCCGCCCTCGTTGGCGAACATCGCCACGTTGCGCGCGGAGGCGAACCACGGTTCGGCGGACGGTACGACGTCGTCGGCGGCGGCCAGCAGGTCCTTCATGCCGATCATCCGCACGGTCCCGGTGCGTGCCGAGTCCAGCAGTGCCCGTTCGGCCGCGGCCTCGCAAACGTGGGCCAGGTCCGCGCCGGACAGACCGTCGGTGATCTTGGCCAGCTTGCCCAGGTCGATGTTCTCGATGGGCCTCTCCCGCAGGTGGTGGCGGAGGATCGCCTCCCGGGCGGGCCGGTCGGGGGGCAGGACGAGGATCGTCCGGTCCAGGCGTCCGGGGCGGCGCAGCGCGTTGTCCACGTCCCAGGGCACGTTGGTGGCTGCCAGCACGAACACGCCCTCGTTCGCTGCCGAGTCGACGCCGTCCAGCTCGCTGAGCAGTTGGTTGACCGTGTTGCGCATGCCGCTGTGCACGGTGCGGCTGCGCTTGGCTCCGAGGGCGTCCAGCTCGTCCAGGAAGACCACGCAGGGCGCCTGGCGGCGGGCGGTCTCGAAGATCTCGTGCATGTTGCGCTCGGAGTTGCCGATCCACATGTCCAGGACATCGTTGATGGACACGGACAGGAATGCGGCGCCGAGTTCACCGGCAACTGCCCGCGCGACGTACGTCTTGCCGCATCCGGGCGGCCCGTACAGCAACAGCCCGCCGCGAAGGCTCTTGCGGTACAGCCTGCGAAGCTCGGGGTTGCGCAGCGGGGCGAGGAAGGCGGCCTCCAGGCGTTCCTTCACGTCCTGCATGCCGCCGACGTCGGCCAGCCGCACGGCGCCGGGCTCCTCCACGTCCCACGCGTCGGCGTCTGCGGAGTCGTCCTGCCCGTCGGCGCGCATCGGCGTCTCGGCGAACCGCGGCGGCACGGCGTCCCCGACCTGGTCCGCGGCGGCTTTCCAGTCGAACCCGGCTCGCGGGCGCGAGGGCTGCTCCGAGGCCGGGGGCGCCACGCCCATCGCCTGGACCATCAGAGCCCGGGCCTGGGCATCGCCCGGTGCGTGCTGCAGGGCTACGGCCGCCTCGGCGACGGCATCATCGGGCCGTTCCGCCTCCAACAGGAGCTGAGTCAGGTGCAGCCGCAGGGGGACATCGGCGGGAGCGGCGGCAACCGCGGCACGCAAGCTTCGTATGAGAGGGGAGTCGTCCGGCACGATGCTCAGACTAACCAAGAGCTCCTCACGCGATCTTGTTAAAGTGTGCTGGTGGGTGTAATCGGCGTGTGGATTCGGCCGTTCGTGAGGGTGTGGGTACTCAACCGTGGATCGTGGACGATGAGTTGTGTGCGCTGATCGAGCCGCCGCTGTCGCCGCTTCGGTCAGAGCGAGCCCGGCTGGGGCTCGGCTCGAGCCGGACGTTCTGACATCGCTTGAACGAGTGGCAGAGGGCAGGGGTCGAGCGTGCGGGTCCTACCGTTCGGCCGTCACCTGGCCACCGGCCGGGCGTTCCACGCCGAACTGCTCTCCCGCGCGACACGGCAGGCCGTCACCCGGCTCGGCGCGGACGTCTTCCCACTCCCGCAGCAGCGTCGCTGCCCCCTGGCCGAGCCCGACCGTGAGTGACGGACGCCCATGAGCACCCGCCTGATACACCGCCCGGCCAGGACCACCCGCCCCCCAGCCGCCGTGCCTCCCCTCACCATCGAGGCCCCGCCCAACCTCCCCGAGGGGAAGGCCGGCGTCATCGCGGTGTCGCTGTTTCCCGCCGGGGTCATGTCGTCCGTCGTGCTGATGACCGCCGTACGCGACAGCCGGTTCGCCGCCCTGGGCGCGGTCATCCTCGTCGTGACCGTCATCGGCTCCGTCTCGCTCCACTTCTCCTCCCACGGCAGGGCCCAGCGCACCCACCGGACGCGACGGGAGACCTACCTCGCCTACGTGGAGAAGCTGCGTCGGCAGCTCTCCGCGGAGGAGCGCGCGCGCCGGGAGCTCGCCGACGTACTCGATCCGCCGCCGGGCGCCCTGTACGACATCGTGCGGGACCCCGCCCGCCGGTGGGAACGCCGCCGCGACGACACGGACTTCCTGCGTGTGCGGGTCGGCGTCGGGGAGATACCCGTGGGCGACCTGAAGATCGCCCGCACGAGGTCCTCCGTCCTCACGCCACCGGACCCCTTCATGCTCAACGAGGCCTCGGCGCTGGTGAGCCGTTTCCGCACCGGGACCGACCTTCCCCTCACGGTGCCCCTGGACCGGGCCGGGAACATCAGCGTCGTCGGCCCGCGCGAGGACTGCCTGCGCGTGGCCCGCGCCCTGCTCGTCCAGACCGCCGCGACGCACGCCCCCGAGGACGTGGCGATGGCGCTCGCCGTGCCCGGCGACCGGATCGCCGACTGGGACTGGGCGAAGTGGCTGCCGCACCTCCTGGACGTAGAACAGCACGACGGCCCGGTCGCCGCCCGGCGTATCGCCCCGTCGGCCCCCCAGCTCGCGCGACAGCTCGCCGCCGACCTGGGCCGCCGCGCGTCCTGCGCGGTGGAGGTACGTGGGGGGCCGGCCGGGCACGATGCCCTGTCCAGGACGTCCCGGCTCCTCGTCGTCACCGACGGACACGGCGGGAACGCCGTCGATCTGCCCCTCCCCGACGACACGGTCGGCCTGCGTGACATGGGCGTCACCGTCCTGCACCTGCTCGAACACCGCGTTCAGGAGCCCGGACGCGTCGGCATCCGGCTCACCGTCGAGGGCACCCAGGTCGTCATGGAGGACCTCCGCGAGCCCGAACCCGTCAGTGCCCACGGCACCGTCGACGAGGTCGGCAGCTCCTTCGCCGAGGGCCTGGCCCGGATGCTGGCGCCGCTGCGGCTGTCCGACGACGCCCTGGTGGCCTCCCCCCTGCCGGACACCGGCGGTTTCGCCGGTCTCCTCGGCATCGACGACCCGGCGCGCCTCGACCTGTCCCGGCTGTGGGCCCCACGCGGCGAACCCGCCTTCCTGCGCGTGCCCATCGGCGTCAACGACAGGCGTGAGCCGGTGCTGCTCGACCTCAAGGACTCCGCGGAGCTCGGCATGGGCCCGCACGGGCTGTGTGTCGGCGCCGACGGTCCGGGACGGTCCGAGTTCCTGCGCTCCCTCGTCCTCACCCTGGTGACCACGCACCCGCCCGAGGACCTCGCCCTCGTGCTCGTCGACTACGAGGACGAGGCGACCTTCGCACCCTTCGCGATGCTCCCCCACGTGGCCGGTGTCATCACCGGCCTGGAGGGCCGGGCAGGCCTCGTCGAGCGCCTGCACGCCTCGCTCGCCGGTGAGGTGGAGCGCCGACGGCAAGCCCTCGAGGAAGCGGGCGACGTCGCCGACATCGGTACGTACACCGCACTGCGATCCGAGGAACGGCCCGAGCTGGATCCGCTGCCGCACCTGCTCGTCGTCATCGACGAGTTCGGTGAACTCCTCGCCGAAGAGCCCGGCTTCATCGAGCTCCTCCTTTCCATCGGCCGCATCGGCAGCTCCATCGGTGTGCATCTGCTCCTGTCCGGCCGACAGATCGAGTACGACGGTCTCAAGGGCCTGGAGACCGCCCTCTCGTACCGGATCGGTCTGCGCACCTTCTCCGCCGACGAGTCGCGCGCGGTCCTGGACACCACGGACGCGTTCCACCTGCCCCTGCGGCCGGGCCTCGGATACCTCAAGGTCGACACCCGTCATTACGAGCGCTTCCAGGCCGCCCCGGTGTCCGGCGGCTACCGGGGGCCCTCGCAGCGTGCGGACGAGGCGCAGAGCGGGCCTCTCGCGGTGGAGTACGAGGCGTTCAACACCCTTTCCGCACCGGGCGGCCCGGGCCCTGGGGTACCGGCGCCCGGACGCCGTGAGACCGGGCCGTCCGAGGTGGACGTCGTGGTCGAACAGCTGGAGGACGCCGCAGCAGCGGTACACGGCATCTGGCTTCCACCGCTGCCTGCCGCGCTCGCCCTCGACAAGGCCGCCGGCCCCGTGGAAACCGGCCCGCGCGGAATGCAGCTGGCCGGGCGGCGGGGCCCGCTCCAGGTTCCGCTCGGCCTGCTCGACGATCCGGTCGGGCAGTGGCAGGGACAGTGGTACCTGGACCTCACGGCGGCCGGGGGCCACGCCGCCGTCATCGGTGACCCGCAGTCGGGCAGGACGACCTTCCTGCGCACCCTGGTCCTGTCCCTCGCGCTCACCCACACCCCGCAGGAGGTCGGTGTCTACGGCCTCGACCTGGTCGCCGACGACCTCCAGGTCCTCGCCGGGCTGCCGCACGTCGGCGGCATCGCGGGGCACGACGACCGCGCACGCGTGGTGCGTGCGGTCGAGATGGTGGGAAGCATGCTCGACGCGCGCGAGGACCTCTTCCGCGAGCACGCCGTCGAATCGGTCGAGCACCTGCGCACCCTGCACCGGACGGGCAGGCTGCCCCAGCTGGCGTCGGCGGAGGTCGTGCTGGTCATCGACGGTTTCGACGCACTGCGCGACGACTTCGACGAGCTGGACGACACACTCCTCGACATCCTGGAGCGGGGCGGTGGCCACGGCATCCACATCGTCGCCGGCATGCGCCACTGGAACGAGGTGCGCACCGCCACCCAGGCGTCGTTCGGCACCCGGGTCGAGCTGTGTCTGGACGACCCCGGCGATTCCGGCATCGATCCCGAGCTCGCCGAGACCCTGTCACCCGACGAACCCGGCCGCGCCCTGACCGACAGCGGGCTCTTCGCCCAGACCGCGCTCCCGCGTACGGACGGACGCGCGGACGCCACCGAGCTGGAGGCCGTCCTCGAACGCACGGTTCGTGCGGTCCACGCCGCCTGGAGCGGTGAGGTCACCCCGCCCGTCCTGGTGCTGCCCCACCTCCTGGAACCCCACCTGCTCCCCCGCCGGGCCGCCGAGCCCCGCCAGGTGCCGATCGGCCTGGACCAGGACGCGCTCGCTCCCGTTCTGCTCGATCTCTTCCGCCAGGACCAGCACCTGCTCGTCCTGGGCGACAGCGGGTGCGGGAAGACGACCCTCCTCAGGACCGTCGTCCACGGCCTCGTCGACCGCTACAGCGGGGACGAGCTGCTCTTCGCCGTCATGGACCCGAAGCAGGGGCTGCGCGGCGTGATCCCTGAGGGGTACGACGGCGGTTACGCCTACAACGCCAAACTGTGCGAGGGTCTCGCCGCCGCAATCGCCATCGAGCTGGAGAAGCGGCTGCCCGACGACAGCACTCCCCCCGAAGACCTGGAGCCCGGCAACTGGGGCCCCGGCCCACGGATCGTGGTGCTCGTCGACGACTTCGACGTCCTGATGACGGGCCGCCACTCACCGCTCGACCCGTTCGTGCCGTACATCCACTCGGCGGTGGACCTCGGCCTGCACTTCGTCCTGTCGCGGCAGGTGACAGGAGCGTCGTGGGGCATGTACGAGCCGCTGGTCCACAGCCTGCGCGAGTCGGGAGCATCCGCCGTCCTCATGGCCGGCGACCACTCCGAAGGCCAGCTGTTTCCCGGGGTGTACGCGAGTCAACAGCCGCCGGGCCGAGGGGTTTTCATTCGCAAGGGCCTGCCGAACCGCCTGATCCAGACGGTGTACACACCCGAATGAAGCACGTCGGCGGCGGGGTGCACGGGCGCTGTCACTCTTCATGTGCCGCCGGTTCTCGGCGAACGGAGCCAGGTCGGAAATGACGGGAAGTCCGGACAGCTGTCTGCTAGAAAGACGAACCCAGCCCGTCAACGAGGACTTGGATGCCATGCCCCGTGCCGTCACGCTCATCCGTTCCGCCGCCCTGTCCGACGTGGCCGAGTACGCCTACGCCGCCACCGCACCTGCCGACGCACGGCTGATCTTCCTCGCCGGGGCGTGCCCGCTGAACGAGGACGGGTCCACAGCGGCCGTCGGCGACTACGCCGGCCAGGCGGCGAAGGCCCTCGAGAACATGAAGACCGCGCTCGCAGCAGCGGGGGCCGGCCTGGAGGACGTCATCAGTACGCGCGTACTGGTCGCCTCTGCGCGGCGGGAGGACCTGGTGACCGCCTGGGAGGTGGTCCGGAACGCCTTCGGCGACCACGACGTCCCGAGTACGCTGCTCGGCGTCACGGTTCTCGGATACGACGACCAACTGGTGGAGATCGAAGGCGTAGCCGCCGTGCTCGACTCCTGATCGCCCGGCGGCCGGCCCCTCGGCCGTGAGTCCGAGGGCGAAGGACCTTCGCACGTGGCATCCGCTGCCCGACGGTGACAGCGGGGGCGGGCTCGACGTTCCCGGCTAGGGCGTGTTTCGAAAGTAGCGCCGTCCGCCCGAAGGGCGGGCCTGGCGGCGTCTGGTGCGTGCGATCGCAAGGCGGAGGGTCGCCCCGATACTGGATGTATCGGGGTGATCCCGACAACGTGGCGAGCGTGCGTGCCAGACGTCGCCAGGCAGGCGGGACTTTCGAAACACGGCCTAACCCTTGAGCGGCCACTCCAGCGGTTCCCCGCTGTAGCCCTGCGTCAGTTCGACGGCAGCCGCCTTCTCGCCCCTGGTTATCAGGAATGCCGTACAGATCTCCGCCGACTCCCCCGCGCTCAACTCCTTCTCGCTGTCGGGGGCGGGGCAGTTCGGCCACGTGGCATCGCCCATGAGGACGAAGAGGGCCTTGGTGCGGTCACCCCGATCCGTCCTGATGACCAGGTTGTTGTCCATCTCATCGACCTTCACGGCTGTCTTGCCGCTCTTGTGGGTGAGCGTGGACCACACGTACACGGGAACCCGGGGGCCTGGCAGCTGGGTCGTGTCCAGGCCGGAGTTCTCCACGTCGGCCTCCGTCCCCATCTGCACCTTGGTGGGTGTGACCGTGTACCTGCTGTCCGCCGTCGTCGTCATGCCCTCCTGCGGCGGGCTGGGCTCCCCGAGCCGGTAGGACGTCTTGTCCTTCACCGGTGCCGGGGCGGAGCTGCTTCCACCGTTGTCCGTGACCGAGCCGCCCGAGCCGTTGCAGCCGGTCAGCACCGCAGCCAGCGTCAGTGCGCCCGCAGCCGCCGGGACGACGCGTATCCACATGCTCATGTCTTCTCGTTCCCCCGTCGTGGCTTCGGCTGTCCTGAGCCGAGCCCTCGTCAGTGCAGTCGGACGATTATGGCAGTGCGGAACCGGCGGGCCACCGCAGAAGCCGTGCCGGGCGCGGCACCGGCCCGGTCCTGCTGTGCCTGTGCGTACGTTGCCGCGATGACCGGCAGCGCCGCTCCCGCAGCGCCGCCGGTCACCTCCTGGGGTGTCAGTGCTGAGCGAGGCCCGCGAGCAGCTCGGCGGCGGGCTTCGGATGGACGAGCCAGCGCAGGTGACTCCCCTCCAGCGTCCGGACGTCGAAGGGGTTGTCGGGTGTGAGCACGTCGGCTTCGCGAATCATGCGGTCCTGCACGGCCGGCGGGAGGCTGGTGTCGGCGGCCAGGCGCACATAGGTCCTGGGAATCCGGCCCCAGGTCGCGGCCTGGGCCCGGTCTGCCGACGTCCCGACGTCGAGGTTCTCGTCGGGCTGGAAGGTGTTCAGGAAGGTCCGGAACTCGTCATCCGTGAGGTCGGCCGCGAACGCCTGCTTGAACGCGGCGAGCGCCGTCGGATCGGCGGTGCGGAAGTTGACGCGGAGCAGGCCCAGTTCGGCCGGGTTCCCGACGAGCGCGGCTGCCAGGGCTCCCGCGTCGACGTCCGCCATCTCAGGCTGGGCGTAGTAGTCGTTCACGTCCAGATCGACGGGGCACCAGGCGGAGACGTAGACGATACGGTCGATCAGCTCGGGCCGGGCGTTGGCGACGGCGGTGGTCGTGGCACCGCCCCTGCTGTGGGCGACGAGGATGGTGGGCCCGTTCCGCTTGGCCCGTTCGAGGACTTCGATCACGCGGGCGGCGTTGTCCGCCAGCGTGACTCCCCTGATGCCCCCCGGTTCCGCGGCGAGGGCCTCGAGATCCTGAGGAGCCTGGTAGGGCGCGGGGAAGGTCGCCTCGAATCCGTGCCCGGGAAGATCGACCGCGACCGAACGGTGCCCCAGCAGGGCGAGTTCGGCCTGAAGCGGCGCGAAGGAGAACGAGTTCGCGAAGGCCCCGTGGACGAGGACGAAGGTCGGCTGATTCTGCATGCCTCAGCCTCCGACAGAACGATCTTCGGGGCAATACCCGGGAGCGGGGGCGGGGCGGCGGACACCCTACGGCTCCGAGCCGGCCGCCACGTTCACGCCGGTGCGCGCAGGCGCGCCCCGCCCCGCCGAAAGGGCCTCGGGCGCCCCCCGTTCGGGGGCTGTCTGTGCAGGTCACCGGGGTGCCACGCTGTTGTTGATCACGGGCATCGCCCGGTCGACGAACAGCGAAAGGTCTTCACCGTGAACCGCATCACCGCACTCGCCGCCACCGCGGTCGTCCTGGCCTTCGGACTGGGCACGGGGCCCGTCTCCGCCACCGACGCCGGCAAGCCCGCAGTAAGGGAAGCCGTCGCCCCGAGCGCCGCGTTCGCCCGGTGCAGCCATGGCTACTTCTGCGCCTTCGACGGCTGGAACGGCGAGGGAACCCGCTGCCAGTGGTCGGCTCGCGAGATGAAGAACACCGCCGACAACTGCTCCTTCATCCGGAACGGTAAGAACGTCCTCTCGGTGTGGAACAAGACCGAGCACCGCGTGCAGTACTACACCGGGACGAACTTCAAGTCTCGGGTCGGCTCGACCCTGGCCGGGCAGGGCGGCAACCTCCAGGGGAGCTACCAGATCCGCTCGTTCAGGCCGCAGTAGTTCCCGGCGTCCACGCACGAGGAAGGACCGCCCGCCCAGGTCGCGCTCCCCGGGCGGGCGGTCCCCCCGCACGGCGACACACATCGCACGGTGGTGGGGGTTCCGGACGGAGCCTGAGGTCTCGACCACTCCTGACGTACTGGCGGGACCGCCGGAGGAAGTGGCGGGACCGCCGAGGAAGTGGCGGGACCGCCGAGGAAGTGGCGGGACCGCCGAGGAAGTGGCGGGACCGCCGGAAGGCCACCTGACCGCACCGGGGTCCCGGCGGCTGGCTCACTGCACGCGCGGGGCCACCGTGCTGCCGCCGGAGCGGTTTCCGTCGTCCTCGCCCTCGTCGTCGCCCGGGACATGGACGTCGAAGACGTTGATGTTGGTCTCGACGACTTCGAGGCCCGTCATCGTCTCCACCGCGTCCGTCACCTGCGTCCTGATCCGGTCGGCGAGCTCATGGATCGGGATGCCGTACTCCACCGCGATGTCGACGTCGATCGCGGCCTGCTTCTCCCCCACCTCCACCTTCACACCGCGTCCCTCACCACCGGATCTGGACACCCGTCCCGCGACGGCGCCCAGGGCCTTCGAAGCGCCTCGGCCCACCGAATACACGCCTTCGGTCTCCCGGATGGCGATTCCGGCGATGGTGGCCACGACGCCGTCGGCGATGGTGGTCGTGCCGCGTCCGGTCCGTTCCGCGTTCCTGCCTGCCATGGAGCTCCCGCCCAGGGAGTCGACATCAGCCATGATTGCCTCACAGGGGGTCGTTGCGACGAGGCGACTCGTCCCTCGTCGGCACCTCGTCCCACTGTGCGCCTGCCTGTCGCCGACCGCCATCGGAGTGAACGCGGCGCTCCGCGGCACCGCCCGCCGCCACGGGGCCGAGGCCGCAGGGCCCCGGGCGCGGCTGTGGCGTCACCACTCCCGGGCAGCGACCAGCTCCTCCACATCCGCGTGCTCGAACCCGTACGCCGACGCGACGAACCAGAAGCTCTCCGCTATCTCCTCGCGGGCGACGGTCTCGATCTCGCTGCCGGCCTCCTCGAACTCCGCCTCCAGGGCGTTGAACTCCTCCGTCGCGACCTCGGTCAACGCGTACAGCGCGGTCAGGTCCGCCGGCTGTTCCGCCTCGATCCGCTCGCAGAGCCGGAGCAGAACGGCCCTGCCCTTGTCGACCACGTGGTCGGGGTAGTAGCCGTCCTCGTACAGCCCACGCAGGAACACGTACTGCGTGATGCGCTCATTCGTGATCGCCACGGCGATCCCCCCGTCCGCTCGGTGATCGTTCGTTCCGATCCTGCACCACACCACTGACATCCCGGGGACGACGCGGAACCAGGCGTGCTCAGCATCACCCTGGACAGCCACCGTGACCGCCGGGTAACTTCTGACCAGGACTGAGCAAGCGCTTAGCCACTGCGACCGAAGCCCGAAGCTGACACCAGGAGGCACCCCGTGCGCCGTACGGTTTACAACGAGGACCACGAGGCGTTCCGGGAGACCGTCCGCGCCTTCATCGAGGCCGAGGTCGTCCCCGTCTACGACGAGTGGTTCGCGGCGGGCCAGGCGCCCCGCGACTTCTACTACAAGCTCGCCGAACTGGGCATCTTCGGCATCGAGGTACCCGAGGAGTACGGCGGCGCGGGCATCGAGTCCTTCAAGTTCGAGGCCGTCCTGTACGAGGAGACCGCTCGCGCGGGCATCTCCTTCGGCGGCTCCGGGGTGCACGTCCTGCTGTGCCTGCCGTACCTCAAGGCGTACGCCACCGAGGAGCAGAAGAAGCGCTGGCTGCCGGACTTCGTCTCCGGCAAGTCCATGTACGCGATAGCCATGACCGAGCCGGGCACCGGTTCGGACCTGGCCGGCATGAAGACGACCGCCAAGCTCTCCGAGGACGGCACCCACTACGTCCTCAACGGCGCCAAGACCTTCATCACCGGTGGCGTGCACGCCGACAAGGTCATCGTCTGCGCCCGCACGGACGCCCCCAAGGCCGACGACCGCCGCCACGGCATCTCGCTCCTGGTGGTCGACACCAAGTCCGAGGGCTACTCGGTCGGCCGCAAGCTCGACAAGCTGGGCCTGAAGGTCTCCGACACCGCCGAACTGGCCTTCGTGGACGTCAAGGTGCCCGTCGAGGACCTGCTGGGCGAGGAGAACAAGGGCTTCTCCTACCTCGGCCAGAACCTCCCCCAGGAGCGCCTGGGCATCGCCGTCGGCGCGTACGCGCAGGCCGCCGCCGCCGTGCGGTTCGCCCAGCAGTACACGCAGGACCGCACCGTCTTCGGCAAGACCGTCGCGTCCTTCCAGAACACCAAGTTCGAACTCGCCGCCTGCAAGGCCGAGGTCGACGCGGCCGAGGCCGTCTGCGACCGTGCGATCGAGGCTCTGGACGCCGGGGAGCTGACCCCTGCCGAGGCCGCCTCCGCGAAGCTGTTCTGCACCGAGGTCGCGCACCGCGTGATCGACCGCTGCCTCCAGCTGCACGGCGGCTACGGCTTCATGAACGAGTACCCCATCGCCCGCCTGTACACGGACAACCGGGTCAACCGCATCTACGGCGGCACCAGCGAGGTCATGAAGTCGATCATCGCCAAGTCCATGGGCCTCTGAGAACGGCTACGTTTCTCCTCCATGAGCGCAGCACTCGAATCCCTGCTCGATCTGCTCGACCTGGAGCAGATCGAGCAGGACATCTTCCGGGGCACGAGCCGTTCCGCGGTCGTGCCCCGTGTCTTCGGCGGCCAGGTCGCGGCCCAGGCCCTGGTCGCCGCCGGGCGCACGGTCCCCGACGACCGGGGCGCGCACTCCCTGCACGCGTACTTCCTGCGCCCCGGGGACCCGGGCGCGCCGATCGTCTACAGCGTGGACCGGATCCGCGACGGGCGGTCCTTCACCACCCGGCGGGTCGTCGCCGTCCAGCACGGCAAGCCGATCTTCCACCTGTCGGCGTCGTTCCAGGTGCACGAGGACGGCATGGACCACCAGGCGGTCATGCCCTCGGCGCCGGACCCGGAGTCCCTGCCGACCGCGGCGGAGATGCTGCCCCGGTACGCGGACCGCTTCACCGACCCGCGCATGGTGGACCGGCTGCTGGAGGCCCGGGCCGCGGTCGACCTGAGGTATGTCGACGCCCCGCCGTTCGCCACGGCCGGTGAGCCGCGCGAGCCGCGCTCCCAGGTCTGGTTCCGCACGCACGGCAAGCTGGCGGACGACCCGCTGCTGCACGTCTGCATGGCGACGTACGTGTCCGACATGACACTGCTCGACTCGGTGCTGCTCGCCCACGGACGCGGCGGTTGGTCGGTCGGTGACGTGGTGGGCGCCAGCCTGGACCACGCGATGTGGTTCCACCGCCCCTTCCGGGCGGACGAGTGGCTGCTGTACGACCAGGAGTCCCCCTCCGCGTCCGGCGGGCGCGGTCTCGGCCAGGCACGGATCTACACGGCTGACGGGAAGCTGGCCATCACGGTCATCCAGGAGGGCCTGGTCCGCGTCCCGAGGGGCTGAGGCCGCGCACTCGGTCGCCGACACCGCGCAGATCGGGTGGGCGTGCGAGGAGACCGAGCAGCAACTGCGGGAACGCTACCCGTCGATCCAACGGGTGTACCTCGACCCGACGCCGGGGCGCACACAACGGCGTGCGGCGCGCGCCGAAAGCTGATCCGTGCGCGCGGCGGTCACGGGTGAGCCGGGCGTCCTCCTGAACGCTGGAGTGCTACCGGGCGCCGGATCCCGGCTTCCTGGCGACGGGTAGGACTCCGCCGATCGTCCCCAGCGAGGAGGACCGGCCGTGCCCCAGCATCCCGCGCCCATCGTCCTGGACCCCGCCGCCCACGACGCGGACGCCGAACACGAGCTGTTACGCGCCCAGGGCTCCGCGACACGCATCGACATCCTCGGCGTGGAGGCCTGGTCCGTGACCGACCCGGCCCTGCTGAAGGAGCTGCTGACCAGCCCGGACGTGTCCAAGGACCCGCGGCGGCACTGGCCGGGATTCGAGGAGGCGCTGCAGACCTGGCCGCTGGCCCTGTGGGTCGCCGCCACCAATATGTTCACCGCCTACGGAGGCGATCACCGCCGACTGCGCCGCATCGTCGCCCCGGCGTTCAGCGCCCGGCGCATCGCGGCGCTGAGACCCATCGTCGACGGCATCGTGGAGGGGCTCCTGGATGCTCTGGAGGCCACGCCTCCCGGTGAAGTCGTCGACATCCGCGACCGCCTCGCCTACCCGCTGCCCATCACGGTCATCGGCAGGCTGCTGGGCGTCCCCGACGACCGGGCAGGCGAGTTCCGTGTCCTCGTCAACGACGTGTTCGCCACCACCCTGTCCCCCGAGGAGGCCGCCGCCAACACCGCGCGGCTGTACGGCATGCTCGACGCCCTCATCGCCGCCAAGCGGGCCGAGCCGGGTGAGGACACGGCGTCCGTGCTGATCGCCCTGGGCGAGGAGGGCGCCGACGGGGAAGGGCTGGCGGAGGAGGAGCTGCGCGACACGCTGCTCCTGCTGATCAACGCCGGCTACGAGACCACCGGCAACCTGATCGACCAGGCCGTCACGGCCCTGCTCACGGACCCGGACCAGCTCGCCCACATCCGCGAGGGCCGCGCGTCGTGGCCGGACGTCGTGGAGGAGACCCTGCGCCACTCCCCGCCGGTCAAGCACCTCCCCCTGCGGTTCGCCGTTGCGGACATCCCGCTGCCCGACGGACGGACCATCGCGAAGGGGGAGGCCATCCTCGCCTCCTACGCGGCGGCCAACCGGCACCCCGCCTGGCACGACGACCCGGACGTCTTCGACGTCACCCGGATCACCAAGGAACACCTCGCCTTCGGCCACGGGATCCATTTCTGCCTCGGCGCCGCGCTGGCCAGGATGGAGGGGGAGGCCGCTCTGAGCGCCTTCTTCACGCGGTTCCCGGACGCCGAACTCGTCCCCGAGGAGGGGGACCTGAGGCCCGTGGCATCGCTGATCAGCAACGGCCACCGGTCTCTGCCCGTACGCCTGCGCCCCGGGAAGTGACCGCGCGTCAGTCCTGGCCGACCGCGGGGAGCAGCCCCGCCGCGTCCAGCAGGTAGTCGGTCATCGGGTCGTAGTAGCGCGGGTCCGTGACGTGGTCGTCCAGCGGCACGGTGACCTGGAGGGTGCCCTCCGCCTCACCCAGGAACAGCGCGGGGTCGTTGCAGTCCGCGTAACCGATCGAGTCGATGCCGCGCTGCCCCGCGCACCCGGCCCAGCCGTGGTCGGCCACGACCAGGTCGGGCCTCGGCCGGCCCTCGCGCTCCAGGCCGTCCAGGATGGCGGCCATCGGGGCCGGGGAGTGGGTGTGCCACAGGGTCGCCCCCCGCTCCAGCACCGCGACGTCGGCGAACTGGAAGACCATGCCCTCGTCCGCCGTCAGCCCAGCGGGGATCCGTACGATCTCGCATCCGGCGGCCCGCAGGGCGTTCGCGGTCTGCCGGTGCACATCGAGCAGCCCGCCCGGGTGGCCGGTCGCGAACAGGACCCGCTCCCCGTCCGCCGCCGCCTTCCGCAACCGGGCGGCCATCCGGTCCAGGGCGTCGACCGTCAGCTCCGGGTCGATGGTGTCCTGCCCCACCCGGTGCTCGGGGTCGTCGTTGACCCCGCATCTCTCGGCCATGACGGCCAGCACGTCCTGCTCGTCACGCCAGCGGTCGCCGAGCTCGAGCCCCAGCCAGAAGTGGCGGTTGCCGTTGGCGAGCTGGCGGTAGTGGGAGAGGTTGTTGTCACGGGGGGTGGCGACGTCTCCCGCGATACGGGTGCGGACGAGGTGCTCGACGAGGGCGGCGCGGCTGGGTATCGGCATGCACCCATTGTGCCGCCGGTGAAGCGCTGTGTACCCGGTGTCTCGTACGACGGAACGCTCCGGGGGCCGGCCGGCGGGCGGCAGCCGGTGGTCCTTTACGCCGCCGCCGCCTCGAAGGCCCCGCGTGCCAGCCGGTGGAGCAGTGCCGCCGTGGCGGCGCGGTCGGGGAGGGCTTCGGGGCGGGTCAGGTGGGGGGTGGAGTTGAGCAGGCCGAACACCGCGTGGACGGTGACCCGTGCCTCGTTCTCGGCGAGGGTCGGGTAGAGGGCGCGTACGACCTCGACCCAGACCTCGACGTACTGCCGCTGGAGCTGGCGTACGCGCTTGCGGTCGGTGTCGCGCAGCCGGTCCAGCTCGCGGTCGTGGAGGGTGATCAGGGGGCGGTCGTCCAGGGCGAAGTCGATGTGACCCTCGATGAGGGCGTCCAGGAGGGCCCCCGGGGAGCTGTCCCGGGAGGCGCCGTCCTCGGTGACGCGCAGCCTGCCGCCGGCCAGCAGGCGCTCACTGATGCCGACGAGCAGTTCGGCGAGCATCGCGTCCTTGCCGGGGAAGTGGCGGTAGAGACCGGGGCCGCTGATGCCGACCGCCGCCCCTATCTCGTCGACCCCGACACCGTGGAAACCGCGCTCGGCGAAGAGGCGGGCCGCCTCCCTCAGGATCTGTTCGCGGCGGGTGGGAGCCGCGACGCGGGCGGCGGCATGGGTGCTCATGGGGATTCATTCTAGACAGGGCCGTTAGCGGTCGTTAACCTGAGCTCACGCGTTAACGCTCATTAACCACCGCGGTACGGGCAAGGGGGCTCGACAGGATGCAGCAGGCACCGGTCCTGGTGAGCGCGGCCGATCCCGCCTCGGAGGCCTGGCAGGCCAACGAGGCAGGGCATCACGCGCTCACCGAGGAGCTGCGCACGCGGCTCGCCACGGCACGGCTCGGCGGGGGTGAGCAGGCCCGCGCCCGGCATGTGGCGCGCGGAAAGCTGCTGCCCCGCGAGCGGGTGGACACGCTGCTCGATCCGGGCTCGCCCTTCCTGGAGCTGGCACCGCTCGCGGCCGAGGGGCTCTACGGGGGCGCGGCGCCGGCGGCCGGGGTGATCGCCGGAATCGGGCGGGTCAGCGGCCGGGAGTGCGTGATCGTCGCGAATGACGCCACCGTCAAGGGCGGCACGTACTACCCGATGACGGTGAAGAAGCACCTGCGTGCCCAGGAGGTGGCCCTGGAGAACCGGCTGCCGTGTCTGTACCTGGTGGACTCGGGAGGCGCGTTCCTCCCTATGCAGGACGAGGTGTTCCCCGACCGGGACCACTTCGGGCGGATCTTCTACAACCAGGCCCGGATGTCGGGGGCCGGTGTCCCGCAGATCGCCGCGGTCCTCGGTTCGTGCACGGCGGGCGGGGCGTACGTCCCGGCGATGAGCGACGAGGCCGTCATCGTCAGGAACCAGGGCACGATCTTCCTGGGCGGGCCCCCGCTCGTGAAGGCGGCCACGGGTGAGGTCGTCACGGCGGAGGAACTGGGCGGGGGCGAGGTGCACTCCCGCACGTCCGGGGTCACCGACCATCTCGCCGAGGACGACGCGCACGCGCTGCGGATCGTGCGGAACATCGTCGCGACCCTGCCCGGCCGCGCCCCGCTGCCCTGGTCCGTGGAGCCCGCCGAGGAGCCCAAGGCCGACCCGGCGGGCCTGTACGGGGCGGTGCCGGTCGATTCGCGCACGCCCTACGACGTGCGCGAGGTCATCGCCCGGGTGGTGGACGGCTCCCGCTTCCAGGAGTTCAAGGCGGAGTACGGCCAGACGCTGATCACCGGCTTCGCCCGGATCCACGGGCACCCGGTCGGCATCGTCGCCAACAACGGGATCCTGTTCTCGGAGTCCGCCCAGAAGGGCGCCCACTTCATCGAGTTGTGCGACCAGCGCGGCATCCCGCTGGTGTTCCTGCAGAACATCTCCGGCTTCATGGTCGGCCGGGACTACGAGGCGGGGGGCATCGCCAAGCACGGCGCCAAGATGGTCACGGCCGTTGCGTGCACCAGGGTGCCGAAGCTGACGGTCGTGGTCGGCGGGTCGTACGGCGCCGGGAACTACTCCATGTGCGGCCGGGCGTACGGGCCGCGCTTCCTGTGGATGTGGCCGAACGCCAAGATCTCGGTCATGGGCGGCGAGCAGGCCGCCTCCGTGCTGGCCACCGTCAAGCGCGACCAGATCGAGGGACGCGGCGAGGAGTGGCCGGCCGAGGACGAGGAGGCCTTCAAGGATCCGGTCCGCGCACAGTACGAGCAGCAGGGCAACGCCTACTACGCCACCGCCCGGCTCTGGGACGACGGAGTGATCGACCCGATGGAGACCCGGCAGGTGCTGGGGCTCGCCCTGACCGCGTGCGCCAACGCCCCGCTGCCCGAGAAGGATCCCGACGGTCCCGGTTTCGGCGTCTTCCGGATGTGATGTGAGGACTTCCATGTTCAGCACTGTTCTGGTCGCCAACCGTGGCGAGATCGCGGTCCGGGTCATCCGGACCCTGCGCGAGCTCGGTGTGCGGTCGGTCGCCGTCTTCAGCGACGCCGACGCGGACGCCCGGCACGTACGGGAGGCCGATACGGCGGTACGGATCGGGCCCGCGCCCGCAGCGGAGAGCTATCTGTCGGTGGAGCGTCTGCTGGAGGCCGCCCGTCGTACGGGCGCCGAGGCGGTCCACCCCGGTTACGGCTTCCTCGCCGAGAACGCGGGCTTCGCCCAGGCGTGCGCGGAGGCGGGTCTGGTCTTCATCGGCCCGCCCGCTCCGGCGATCTCGCTGATGGGCGACAAGATCCGGGCCAAGGAGACCGTCGCCGCGGCGGGGGTGCCGGTGGTGCCGGGCTCCTCGGGAAGCGGGCTGACCGATGCCCAGCTGGCGTCCGCGGCCCGGGAGATCGGGATGCCCGTGCTGCTGAAGCCGTCGGCGGGCGGCGGCGGCAAGGGCATGCGCCTGGTGCGCGAGGAGGCGCTGCTGGCCGATGAGATCGCGGCGGCCAGGCGCGAGGCACGCGCCTCGTTCGGCGACGAGACGCTCCTCGTGGAGCGGTGGATCGACCGGCCGCGTCACATCGAGATCCAGGTCCTGGCCGACGGCCACGGCAACGTCCTGCACCTCGGCGAGCGTGAGTGCTCGCTCCAGCGCCGACACCAGAAGATCATCGAGGAGGCGCCCTCGGTCCTCCTCGACGAGCGGACCCGTGCGGCGATGGGCGAGGCGGCCGTACAGGCGGCCCGGTCCTGCGGATACACCGGGGCGGGCACGGTCGAATTCATCGTCCCGGGCGGTGACCCCTCCTCGTACTACTTCATGGAGATGAACACCCGCCTCCAGGTCGAGCACCCGGTCACGGAGCTGGTCACCGGCCTCGACCTGGTGGAGTGGCAGCTCCGGGTCGCCTCGGGTGAGCCGCTGCCGCACGCGCAGGCGGACATCACGCTCACCGGGCACGCCGTCGAGGCCCGGGTGTGCGCGGAGGACCCGGCGCGCGGTTTCCTGCCCTCCGGCGGCACGGTGCTCGCGCTCCACGAACCGCAGGGCGGCGGGATCCGGACGGACTCGGGACTCAGCGAGGGCGTCCCGGTCGGCAGCACGTACGACCCGATGCTCTCCAAGGTCATCGCGTACGGCCCCGACCGGGCGACGGCCCTGCGCCGGCTGCGCGCGGCACTGGCGGACACGGTGGTGCTGGGCGTTCCGACGAACGCCGGGTTCCTGCGGCGGCTGCTGGCCCATCCGGCGGTGGCCGCGGGCGACCTGGACACCGGTCTGGTGGAGCGGGAGGCGGACGGGCTGGTGCCGGACGGGGTGCCGGAGGAGGTGTACGCGGCGGCGGCGCTGCTGCGGCAGCCGTCCCCCGCACCCTCCGGGGGCTGGGTCGACCCGTTCTCGGTGCCCAGTGGCTGGCGGCTCGGCGGCACTCCCGCCGAGACCTTCCACCACCTCCGCGTCCCGGGCCACGATCCCGTGCGCGTGGGTCTGCGTACGGGCACGGACGGCACGGCCGCGCTGACGTTCGGCCATGCCGGGGACCGGGAGGGGCCCGCGGACGCGTGCGGTCCGGTGCCGTCCCTGCCGGGCGCGGAGAGGTCCCGGCTCGTCGAGGTGTCCGGGCGGCGCGTCGTCGTCGAACTCGACGGCCTGACGCACACGTTCAGCCGGGCGTCGTCCACGGAAGGGGTCTGGATCGGCCGGGACGGGGACGCCTGGCACGTCCAGGACCACGATCCGGTGGAGGCCTCGCTCAGGGGCGCCGCCCGGTCGGGCGTGGACACGCTCGCCGCGCCCATGCCCGGGACCGTCACGGTGGTGAAGGTCGCGGTCGGCGACGAGGTCGCGGCCGGGCAGAGCCTGCTGGTCGTCGAGGCGATGAAGATGGAGCACGTCATCTCCGCCCCGCACGCCGGCACCGTCACCGAGCTGGACGTCGCCGCCGGCGCCACGGTCGCCATGGACCAGATCCTGGCCGTGGTGGCTCCGAGGGAGGAATCGTGACCGACACCGGACTGCCCATGACGGTGCCCGCGCCGGGGCTGCCCGCCCGGGTCCGTATCCATGAGGTCGGCGCCCGCGACGGGCTGCAGAACGAGAAGACCGTCGTACCGACCGAGGTGAAGGCGGAGTTCGTCCGCCGGCTCGCGGTGGCGGGGCTCTCCACGATCGAGGCCACCAGCTTCGTGCACCCCAAGTGGGTGCCCCAGCTGGCGGACGCGGAGCAGCTGTTCCCCCTGCTCGGGGAGATCGCGGACGTCGGGGACGTGGCACTCCCCGTCCTCGTGCCGAACGAACGCGGCCTGGACCGGGCGCTCGCGCTCGGTGCCCGACGGATCGCCGTGTTCGGTTCGGCGACCGAGACGTTCGCCGCCCGCAACCTCAACCGCACGGTGGGCGAGTCGCTCGCCATGTTCGAGCCGGTCGTGGCCCGGGCGAAGGGCGTCGACGTCCATGTGCGCGGCTATCTGTCGATGTGCTTCGGCGACCCCTGGGAAGGCGCCGTGCCCGTCGCGCAGGTCGTCCGGGTCGCGAAGGCGCTGATGGACCTCGGGTGCGACGAGCTCTCCCTCGGCGACACGATCGGGGTGGCCACCCCGGGCCATGTGACGGCGCTGCTGACCGCGCTGAACGAGGCGGGGGTGCCCACCGGCACGATCGGGGTGCACTTCCACGACACGTACGGCCAGGCGCTCTCCAACACCCTGGCCGCGCTCCAGCACGGAGTGACGACGGTGGACGCCTCGGCGGGTGGCCTCGGCGGCTGCCCGTACGCGAAGAGCGCGACCGGAAATCTCGCCACCGAGGATCTCGTGTGGATGCTCGACGGCCTCGGTGTCGACACCGGGGTCGACCTCGGCGCACTCACCGCCACAAGCGTGTGGATGGCCGAACAACTGGGCCGCCCGAGCCCGTCCCGTACCGTCCGCGCGCTGTCCCACAAGGAGTGAAGCAACCCATGTCCCTTGACCACCGGCTGACCGCCGAGCACGAGGAACTGCGCCGCACCGTGGAGGAGTTCGCGCACGATGTGATCGCCCCGAAGATCGGCGACTTCTACGAGCGCCACGAGTTCCCGTACGAGATCGTGCGGGAGATGGGGCGCATGGGCCTGTTCGGCCTGCCCTTCCCTGAGGAGTACGGCGGCATGGGCGGCGACTACCTCGCCCTCGGGATCGCCCTGGAGGAGCTGGCCCGGGTCGACTCGTCCGTCGCGATCACGCTGGAGGCCGGGGTCTCGCTCGGCGCCATGCCGGTCTACCGCTTCGGGACCGAGGAGCAGAAGCAGCGCTGGCTGCCGAGGCTCTGCTCGGGCGAGGCGCTCGGGGCGTTCGGACTGACGGAGCCGGACGGCGGCTCGGACGCCGGCGGCACACGGACGACGGCCGTCCTGGACGAGGCCGCGGGCGAGTGGGTGATCAACGGCTCCAAGTGCTTCATCACCAACTCCGGTACGGACATCACGGAGCTGGTGACGGTGACGGCGGTCACCGGCCGCAAGGACAACGGCGCGCCGCGCATCTCCGCGATCATCGTCCCGTCCGGCACCCCCGGGTTCACGGTGGCCGCCCCGTACTCCAAGGTCGGGTGGAACGCCTCGGACACCCGTGAGCTGTCCTTCTCCGACGTCCGCGTCCCAGCGGCGAACCTGCTGGGCGAGGAGGGCCGCGGTTACGCGCAGTTCCTCCGGATCCTGGACGAGGGCAGGATCGCCATCTCGGCGCTGTCGACGGGTCTGGCCCAGGGCTGTGTGGACGAGTCGCTGAAGTACGCGAAGGAGCGGCACGCCTTCGGGAAGCCGATCGGCTCCAACCAGGCCATCCAGTTCAAGATCGCGGACATGGAGACGCGGGCGCACATGGCCCGCATCGGCTGGCGGGACGCGGCCTCGCGGCTGCTGGCGGGCGAGCCGTTCAAGAAGGAGGCGGCGATCGCGAAGCTGTACTCGTCGACGGTGGCGGTGGACAACGCCCGCGAGGCGACCCAGATTCACGGTGGCTACGGCTTCATGAACGAGTACCCGGTGGCCCGCATGTGGCGCGACTCCAAGATCCTGGAGATCGGCGAGGGCACGAGCGAGGTCCAGCGGATGCTGATCGCCCGGGAGCTGGGCATGGACGCCTGAGACACGGGGAGCGCCACCCGCCGTGCGGACCGGGACCATGAACCGTTCTTCACCATGCTCGGCCAGATCTTCGGGTGGGTCCCCTCACTCGAAGACCCCTGGCCGAGGATCATCGAAGTACAGCGAGAGCTCGTGAGGATCGGCCACCACCGGGACCTCTCGCCCATCGACGTCCTCATCGCTCTCACAACCCGGCAGCACCGGCTCACCGTGCTGCACGTGGACGACGACTTCGGCGCGATCGCAGAAGTGTGCCCGGACATCGACATGCTGCGCCTCCAGCCGGTCGCCGGCTGAGCCGGGCGTTCGCGACAGCCGCCTTCCCTGGTCACGGGAGGGCGGCTTTCCCGTGTGCGGGTAACGGAACGGCCGCTTCCCTTGCCCTCCCCGCCTACCGCGTGTGAGGTTAGGCTAGCCTTCCCTCGAATCGTCAGCGGGCGCCCTGGGGCGCGTACGAAAGCAGACCCACTCATGTCCAACCTCCGGACCAGCCCACTCTCCCGCCGCGGCCTGCTGGCCGCCGGTGGCGCCGTCGGTCTCGGCGCCGTCCTCGCGGCCTGCGGCGACGGTGACGAGGCGAGTTCCGCCTCGGGTTCGGGTACGGAGAAATCCGGCCCCTGGTCCTTCAAGGACGACCGCGGACAGACGGCCGAGGCCGATTCCGCACCGAGGAACATCGTCGCGTTCGTCGGTGTCGCCGCCGCGCTCCACGACTACGGCGTCGAGGTCAAGGGTGTCTTCGGCCCGACGAAGACCTCCGACGGTACGGCGGATGTGCAGGCCGGCGACCTGGACGTCAGCAAGGTCGAGGTGCTCGGCAACGTCTGGGGCGAGTTCAACGTCGAGAAGTACGCCGGTCTCGCACCGGAACTCCTCGTCACCGCCATGTGGGAGAAGGACGCCCTCTGGTACGTGCCGGACCAGTCCAAGGACAAGATCCTCAAGCTGGCGCCGAGCGTCGCCCTGTGGGCCGCGCAGACCACGGTCCCGAAGGCGATCCAGCGCCACGAGGACCTCGCCGCCTCCCTCGGCGCCGACGTCAAGGCCAAGAAGGTCACCGACGCCAAGGCCGCCTTCGAGAAGGCGGCGGCCCGGCTGCGCGCCGCCGCGAAGTCCCAGCCGAACATCAAGGTCCTGGTCGGTTCGGCCAGCCAGGACCTGTTCTACGTCACCCTCGCCGAGACGGCCGCCGACACCCTGTACTTCCAGGAGCTCGGCGTGCAGTTCGTCGAGCCGAAGGTGAACGCGGCAGGGTTCTTCGAGGAGTTGAGCTGGGAGAACGTCGACAAGTACGACGCCGACATCATCATGATGGACAACCGCTCCTCGGCCCTGCAGCCCGACGCCCTGACCTCCAAGCCGACCTGGACGGGGCTGCCCGCCGTCAAGGCCGGCCAGGTCATCCCGCGCACGACGGAGCCCATCTACTCCTACGACAAGTGCGCACCGATCCTCGACGCCCTCGCCGAGGCCATCGAGAAGGCCAAGAAGGTCGGCTGACCACCCGGCCCGGTCCGGAGCGTCTCCGGGCCGGGCCGTCACCGTTGCCCAGGTTCCGGTTCCGGGAGGACCCCGTATGACGACCGCCACCGCGCCCACCGCACCCACCGCCCCCTACCGGTTCTTCGACCTGACGGTCCTGCGGACCGTCCGGCTGGGTCCGTCGATGCGGAGGATCACTCTCGGCGGACCGGGAAGCGACGGCTTCGTCGCGGGTGGGCGGGACCAGAGCCTCTCCATCTTCCTGCCGCCTGCCGGCCGGACCGAGGCCGTGGTGCCCGTCGACGAGAACGGCGAGTGGTTCCCGGCCTGGCGCGCCCTGCCCCCGGACGACAGGGCGGTCATGCGGTCGTACACCGTGCGCGCCCAGCGGTGGACCGAGGACGGCTCGGCGGAGGTGGACATCGACTTCGCCCTCCACGAGCACGGCGGACCCGCCTGCCGCTGGGCGGAGGCCGCCGCCCCCGGGCAGCGGCTCCTGGTGCTGGGCCCCACCGGTGAGGACAACAACGGGATCCGCTTCCAGCCGCCGCAGGACACCGGGTGGGTGCTGATCTGCGCGGACGAGACCGCGCTGCCCGCCGCCTCGGCCGCCCTGGAGTGGCTTCCGGCCGGCACGAAGGCCCGGGTCTGGCTGGAGGTCCCGCACGGCGAGGACCGGCTGGAGATCCGCACCGAGGCCGACGTACACCTCACCTGGCTCGTCCGGGACGAGGGCGCCCCCTCGGCCGTGGACGCCGTGCGCGCCGCCGACCTGCCCGGGGAGACTCCGTACGCCTGGATCGCCGGCGAGTCCTCCGGGGTCCGTGAGCTGCGCCGCCATCTCGTCCGGGAACGCGAGTTCGACCGCGGACGCGTCACCTTCGTCGGCTACTGGCGCCGTGGGCTGAGCGAGGAGCAGCTGAGGGAGCAGGCCGCGCGGGTCTCCGCGTAGCGGAGGTTGTGGCCGAACTAAGCCGTACCCGTTTCAACCAAACCGCACAGTCGGTCAGACACGACGAGGGCGGACGACGGCTCGGCCCCGGATGGGAATATACGCACCATTTCCGGCATACAGCCCGCACTGGATGAGATTCCTGCCCGATTCCGGGCAGATTTCTTGCGTAGCGACATCCGTCCACGCAGTATCGACGAGTGCTCGAACGCCGCCAGACGCATGACGACCTCATCGACCACCTCGTACGCTCCACCGCGCTCCAGCGCGGTGAGGCCGCCCGGGTGATCCTCGACGTGCTGGCGTACTTCGACGAGACGACCGAGGACTTCGTCCGGCGCCGCCACCGCGAACTACAGGCAGGCGGCCTGGTGAACCCGGAGATCTTCGCGCGGATCGCGGCCGAGCTGCCGCACCGCGCGGTGGCGCCGCAGGAGCTCTCGCTCCGCCAGCTGCGCCGCATCGTCTACGGCTGAGCGGGACGGACGGCAGTCGGGCACCGGACTTTTTGTACGTCGATGGAGGGCAAAGACCTATGTGCGGGATCGTCGGTTACATCGGGAAGCGTGACGTGGCTCCGCTGCTCCTGGAGGGCCTGCAGCGGCTTGAGTACCGGGGATACGACTCCGCGGGCATCGTCATCACGGGCAAGGCCGCGGCGGGGAAGCCCGGCACCCTGAAGATGGTCAAGGCGAAGGGCCGGGTCCGCGAGCTGGAGGCCCGCGTGCCGAAGCGGTTCGCCGGCACCACCGGCATCGCCCACACCCGCTGGGCCACCCACGGCGCCCCGAGCGACGAGAACGCGCACCCGCACCTGGACGCGGAGAACAACGTCGCCGTCGTCCACAACGGCATCATCGACAACGCCTCCGAGCTGCGCGCGAAGCTCGTCGCCGACGGCGTCGTCTTCCTCTCCGAGACCGACACCGAGGTGCTGGTCCACCTGATCTCCCGGTCCCAGGCCGGCACCCTGGAGGAGAAGGTCCGCGAGGCGCTGAAGTCCGTCGAGGGCACGTACGGCATCGCCGTCCTGCACGCCGACTTCAACGACCGCATCGTCGTCGCCCGCAACGGCTCCCCGGTCGTGCTCGGCATCGGCGAGAAGGAGATGTTCGTCGCCTCCGACGTCGCGGCCCTGGTCGCGCACACCCGCCAGATCGTCACCCTGGACGACGGCGAGATGGCCACCCTCAAGGCCGACGACTTCCGTACGTACACCACGGAGGGCTCGACCACGACGGCCACGCCGACCACCGTGGAGTGGGAGGCCGAGTCGTACGACATGGGCGGCCACGACACGTACATGCACAAGGAGATCTCCGAGCAGGCCGACGCCGTGGACCGCGTGCTGCGCGGCCGCATCGACGACCGATTCTCCACCGTGCACCTGGGCGGCCTGAACCTGGACGCGCGCGAGGCCCGCGGCGTCCGCCGGATCAAGATCCTGGGCTGCGGCACCTCGTACCACGCGGGCATGATCGGCGCCGGCCTCATCGAGGAGCTGGCCCGTATCCCCGCGGACGCGGAGCCCGCGTCCGAGTTCCGCTACCGCAACCCGGTCGTGGACCCGGACACCCTGTACGTCGCCGTCTCGCAGTCCGGTGAGACCTACGACGTGCTGGCCGCCGTGCAGGAGCTCAAGCGCAAGGGCGCCCGCGTCCTCGGCGTGGTGAACGTCGTCGGCTCGGCGATCGCCCGCGAGGCGGACGGCGGCATGTACGTGCACGCGGGCCCCGAGGTCTGCGTCGTCTCCACCAAGTGCTTCACCAACACCGTGGTCGCCTTCGCGCTGCTCGCCCTGCACCTGGGCCGCATCCGCGACCTGTCGGTGTCCGACGGCAAGCGGATCATCGAGGGCCTGCGCAAGCTGCCGGAGCAGATCGGCCAGATCCTCGAATCCGAGGACGAGATCAAGAAACTGGCCGAGGAGTACGCGGGCGCGCAGTCGATGATGTTCATCGGCCGCGTCCGGGGCTACCCCGTCGCGCTGGAGGCCTCCCTGAAGCTCAAGGAGATCTCGTACATCCACGCCGAGGCCTACCCCGCCTCGGAGCTCAAGCACGGTCCGCTGGCGCTCATCGAGCCGGCGCTCCCCACGGTCGCGATCGTCCCGGACGACGACCTGCTGGAGAAGAACCGGGCCGCGCTGGAGGAGATCAAGGCCCGCAGCGGACGCATCCTCGCCGTGGCCCACCGCGAGCAGGAGAAGGCCGACCACACGATTCTCGTCCCGAAGAACGAGAACGAGCTGGACCCGATCCTGATGGGCATCCCGCTGCAGCTGTTCGCGTACCACACGGCGCTGGCCATGGGCCGTGACATCGACAAGCCGCGCAACCTGGCGAAGTCGGTCACCGTCGAGTAGGACGGGCACCCGCCCCCGCCTGCCGCCCCGGAGGCAAAGGCACCAGGAAGGCCCCTGACGGTGCGTCAGGGGCCTTCCGGCGCTCAGGGGATGACGATGACCGGGCGCTGGGCGCGGCGCGCGAGGCGGCCGGCCACGGACCCGAAGATCCGGCCCACGATGCCGTGCGTCGAACCGACGACGATGGCGTCGGCCGAATACTCCCGGCCGACCTCCTCCAGCTCGTGGCAGATGTCGCCACCGCGCTCCACGAGCACCCAGGGAACCTCGGCGAGATAGTCCGCACAGGCCAGCTCCAGGCCGAGGACCTCCGTGCGGTGGTCGGGCACATCGACGAAGACGGGCGGCTCGCAGCCGGCCCAGACCGTGGTCGGCAGACGGTTGGCCACATGGACGATGATCAGGCCGGAGCTGTGCCGGTTCGCCATGCCGATGGCGTACGCGAGGGCCCGCTCGCTGGACATGGAGCCGTCGAAACCGACCACGACGCCATGCCGGAAGGCGGGATCGCAGGAAGGGCGCGGCTCTACGACCGGCTGCGGTACCGACCCGGGGTCGGCTACCTGCTTGCGGTCTGCGGGTTCGGGGATTTCGTGACCGGCCATCGGTGTCTCGGCGAAGAGAGTCCTCGTGAGGAGGGGAGCGGTTTGGAGGTGTACCTGCGAGCGGTGAAGCTGTGTCCGGGAAACATCTTCCCAACCCCTTACCCCCAAGGGTACGGCGCCACCCCTTCACTGCCCAGCCCTCGCACAGCGCAGGCGGCAATGGAGGGAGCATGCCGGACACCGCCCCGTATGGCAATGCCGGTTGCGTCCTACATCCAGCTCGTGAAGGCTCCGACGGGTTCCGATCACACCCTCCGGTCGGCTTCTCGCGGGCCCGAAAAGGGCAGCCGAATGCGCCAAACGGGCCTCCGGTCCGGACCGTCACATTCCGCCACCGCGTGACCGCACATCGTTCACCTCCGGCGTCCGGACGGCCCCGAGGGGCCTAAGAGGCGCACAGAGGCTTCTGAGGTCAGGGGGCGTACGCCGGTCTCATGACTGGATTACGCGCATGCAACCATCGGTTTTCAGCCAACTTCACCACGACTTGGTTCCCTTGCCTTCACGGCCGCTCAACCCGCGTGCCACCAGGCAGGAATAGACCGCGCGGTACGCTTTGACCCTATGGGGACGGGCCATGATCGCGATGCGCACTTCCCTGCGGGGCTCGCGAGTGAAACGCTTCGTGATCGAACGCTTCGCGCCAAGTTGCCTTGTCGACATAGTGCCGGTGGGGGAACGTGTCACGTCGGCGTCACGGGACCCAGTAGATTCGATCATGAGTGTCGAGGACTGGGGACGCGTGCGAGACCGAGGGGAAACGTGCAGGAGCGACAGGCCCGTAGGGACCAGGAAGACGCGAACACCGAGGGGGGCTTAGCGTCATGAGCCAGGACTCCGCCACCGCAACGGAGGCCGCACGGAAACTGACCGGACGGCGACGCCGGGAAGTCGTAGCCGTACTGCTGTTCAGTGGCGGCCCTATATTCGAGAGCTCCATTCCGCTCTCCGTCTTCGGGATCGACCGGCAGGACGCGGGCGTACCGCGTTACCGCCTGCTGGTCTGCGGGGGCGAGGACGGACCGCTGCGCACCACGGGCGGGCTCGAACTCAGCACGCCGTACGGCCTGGAGGCGATCAGCAGGGCCGGCACCGTCGTGGTGCCCGCCTGGCGGTCCATCACCTCCCCGCCGCCGGCTGAGGCATTGGACGCGCTGCGCCGCGCCCATGAGGAGGGTGCCCGCATCGTCGGGCTCTGCACGGGGGCCTTCGTCCTCGCCGCGGCCGGCCTGCTGGACGGCCGTCCGGCCACCACACACTGGATGTACGCACCGACGCTGGCCAAGCGCTATCCGTCGGTGCACGTCGATCCGCGTGAGCTGTTCGTCGACGACGGCGATGTGCTCACCTCGGCCGGGACCGCGGCCGGAATCGATCTGTGCCTCCACATAGTCCGTACCGACCACGGCACGGAGGCGGCAGGCGCGCTGGCCCGCCGGCTCGTCGTACCGCCGCGGCGCAGTGGCGGCCAGGAGCGCTACCTGGACAGGTCTTTACCTGAGGAGATCGGCTCCGACCCGCTCGCCGAGGTCGTGGCCTGGGCGCTGGAGCACCTCCACGAACAGTTCGACGTGGAGACGCTGGCCGGGCGCGCCTACATGAGCAGGCGGACCTTCGACCGCAGGTTCCGTTCGCTCACGGGCAGCGCACCGCTCCAGTGGCTCATCACCCAGCGCGTGCTGCAGGCGCAGCGGCTGCTCGAGACCTCCGACTACTCGGTGGACGAGGTGGCGGGCCGCTGCGGCTTCCGTTCGCCGGTCGCGCTGCGCGGGCACTTCCGCCGCCAGCTGGGGTCCTCCCCCGCCGCGTACCGGGCCGCCTACCGGGCCCGGCGTCCACAGGGCGGGGTGCTGGAGAGCGTCAGCACGGTGCTGGAGACGTCCGTACCCGCGCAGGGAACGGCGTCGTCGAGCCGGAGGGCCGCAGCGGCGTCCTCCTCCGGCCCGTCCCCGCTCACCGCGGCAGCCACTTCCGGCGGCCCGGTGGAGCGCCTCGGGCCTGGTCCCGAGGCGTATGTTCCGGGCCGCCCGGCCCTGCCGGGGCAGCGCACAGCCCCGTAGGGTGGGGGCCATGAACGACCGCATGGTGTGGATCGACTGCGAGATGACCGGGCTCTCGTTGGCGGACGACGCACTCATCGAGGTGGCCGCACTGGTCACCGACTCGGAACTGAACGTGCTCGGCGAAGGGGTGGACATCGTGATCCGCCCGCCGGACGCGGCCCTGGAGACCATGCCCGAGGTGGTGCGGCAGATGCACACCGCCTCGGGCCTCCTCGACGAGCTGGCCGGGGGTACGACCCTGGCCGACGCCGAGGAGCGGGTCATGGCGTACATCCGCGAGCACGTGAAGGAGCCGGGCAAGGCCCCGCTGTGCGGGAACTCGGTCGGCACCGACCGTGGCTTCCTGGCGCGCGACATGCCGTCACTGGAGGGCTACCTCCACTACCGGATCGTCGATGTGTCCTCGGTCAAGGAACTGGCGCGCCGCTGGTACCCGAGGGCGTACTTCAACAGTCCGGACAAGAACGGCAACCACCGGGCACTGGCCGACATCCGCGACTCCATCACGGAGCTGCGTTACTACCGGGACGCGGTCTTCGTGCCGCAGCCCGGCCCGGACTCGGCCCGCGCCAAGGAGATCGCGGCGCGCCACACGCCGGCCGCCGGGGCGTAAGGGCTGTCCCGTAATCCCTGGCGGGCGCACAGCCGCTGGTCACGGGCCCTCCGGGGCCCGTGCACCCTCCCGGAACAACTCGTGCGCGAGCACCCTCTCGGACCCTGTACACTTTTTCTCGGCCGGTCAGAAAAGCGACCGGGCGACATGGTGGGTATAGCTCAGCTGGCAGAGCACCTGGTTGTGGTCCAGGATGTCGCGGGTTCAAGTCCCGTTACTCACCCTGAATGATCAAGGCCCGACCTGCGAAAACAGGTCGGGCCTTCGTCGTGCCCGGACCTCGGGGGATATAGCGGGTGGTCAGTCCCTCACCGACTCCCGGCCTGACCATCGTGTCGCTCCCCCTCGGCGGGCAGGCCACTTAATCCTGTACGTGGGCGACCGCGTCGACAACGATCTCCGTCCCGCCGTCGCGGCCGGGATGCAAACCGCGCTCGTCCACCGCGGCCCCTGGGCGACGATCCAGTGGAACACCCTGGAAGCACAGGAACTCCCGACCTTCCGGATCGAGAGCCTCCTCGAGCTGTCTCCGCTGATACGCGACCTCAACGGGACAGAGCACTGACGGTCGTCGACCACCCGTACAACCGCTCGTCGAGGGCGCACACACTGTTCGTGCTGGTGGGGGGCCAGGGACTGGCGCACCTCGCGGACGCGGTCCATACCGGTCGCGTACCACGTGCGCTCCAGCTGGTCGAGCGCACGGACTGCGTAGTCACACGCGGCCCCGAGCTCCCCGGCCGCGGTCTCGACAGCGGCCAGGTCCGCGAGAACCACCGACCGCTGTTTCTCCTCCGTCGCGGGCAAGCTCCGACACCGCCGGTGGCGCCCAGGTGTGGGTGAGCCGTGAGGACGGCGCCGCCGCCACCGCAGCCGGTGGAGAGGATGTCTGGCAGTACGGCCCCGGGTTCCTGTGGGAGGAGATCGAGCAGACCTGGCTGGAGTACACGGCACTCGGGCACCCCGATGCCGACCAGTTCGGGCTGACGGTGACCGACCGGAGACAGCGGGTCCGGCTTCGCGATCCGCACGCGGTCATCGAGCCGGCCAGGCGTTGACCGCGCCCCGGGTCCGCCCTCTGCCATGGCACCCGGCCCTGTTGATCCCTGCCGCGTCTCCCTCGACGCGGCAGGGCTTTTGCGCGCACCTGCGTGCCGAACATCCGCAGCTGTGTGGAAGGCGTGAGCATCGTTCATGCATACGTTCGGGTCTCATGGGCACGCGAACTGCAGCCCCGAACGAATGGCTGACCGAACGAACCGACTGGAAGCCACCATGACGCGCGGCAGGTGACATACATGGCGACGACAGAAAACACCGAGAGCGATCACGGCAGCAAAGGCCGGGTCGATGTCTCCACGGCGATGCGCAACGCAGCCGAGCAGCTTGCCCAACTCCTGCAGCGCGCACCCGATTCGGTGTCCTCGCTGAATGCGACGGACGACGGGTGGACCGCGCATGTGGAAGTCGTCGAGATCGAGAAGATCCCGGACACCATGAGCGTGATGGCCTCCTATCGCGTGAACCTCGACGGCCAGGGCCAACTCGTGGGTTACGAACGAATTCGACGGTACTCGCGGGGGCAGGTCGACCGCTGATCTGCCCGCCGGGCAGCCGTGACCGCAGGAAGACCACTCATTGGAAGGAAGACCGACCATGAGTCTCGTGCAACAGAGCAACGCCTCCAACAGCGGGGGCGGTTCCGGAAATCTCTACGACGTCCTTGAGCTCATTCTCGACAGGGGGCTCGTCATCGATGCCTTCGTTCGTGTCTCGCTCGTCGGGATCGAGATCCTCAAGATCGATGTACGTGTCGTCGTGGCCAGCGTGGACACGTATCTGCGCTTCGCCGAAGCGTGCAACCGGCTGGACCTGGAATCGGGCCGCAAGGCTCCCACCCAGCTGACCGACATAGTCGGGGACACGATGGAGAGCGGCGCCAAGGGAAAGTCGAAAGGCGCGCTGACCGGCGCGGTCGAAGCCTTCACGGATTCACTCCAGGGTGGCCGTGACGACTCCGAGGAGAAGGAGAAGCGGCCGGCGCGCAAGTCCTCCGCTTCGAGCAGCAGCCGTCGTACCGCCCAGCGGCGGGAGGAGTAACCCATGCCGACCTACATCTACGCCATCACCGCCGCCGACCACCCTCTGCGGCTGGACGGCCTGTCCGGTGTCGGGGAACCGGCCTCGGACCTGCGGACCGTCACGACGGACACGCTCGGCGCGGTGGTCAGCGACGCGCCGGACGGACTACGGGCGAAGCGACGTGATCTCGTCGCGCACCAGAACGTGCTGGAGCGGCTGATGGCCGACGGCGCCGCGCTGCCGATGCGCTTCGGTCTCGTGGGTCCCGACGACGAACAGGTCCGTGCCGCGCTCGATCAGGGGAAGGACAGCTACACGGCGCGTCTTTCCGAACTGGACGGCCGTCTCGAGTACAACCTCAAGGTCTCCCGCGAAGAGGAGAGCCTGCTGCGGGAAATTCTCACGGAATCGCAGGAGGCCCGGCGGCTCAGCGAGTACACCCGGCAGAATCCGGGCGCACAGGACCAGAAGATGGCCCTCGGCGAGCTCGTTTCGCGTGAGATCCAGGCACGGCAGGAAGCAGTGGGAAAGGACGTGGCGAACGCGCTCGCGTCCGCCGCGGAACGGGTCTCCGAAGGAGAACCCACGAAGACCCACTTCCTGAACGTGTCCTATCTCGTGCGACGCGACGAGGCGTCCGCCTTCTCGCAGGCGGTGCACGAAGAGGCCGAGCGCCGGGGTGACGACTACACGTTCGCGCTCAACGGCCCGCTGCCGCCCTACAGCTTCGTCTGACGTACATCCCTCGCAGAGGGGAGGCACCACTTCATGGGCCTCATTTCGCACCTGCTCACTCTTCCGCTGGCCCCGGTACGCGGTACGGCGTGGGTCCTCGATCAAGTGGTGCTGGCCGCAGAGCGTGACCACTACGATCCGGGCCCCGTACGCACGCGATTGGCCGAGCTGGAACGTGAACTGCTGAGCGGAGAGATCGACGACGAGGAATTCGACCGGCGCGAGGACGAACTACTGGATCGGCTCGCCGATTGCGAGACCTATCAGAGACGTCTGAACGAGAATTCATGACCCTGGGAGATTGAGGTGCACAGCAGATGACCGGCAACGCGAAGATAGGTGTGGCCCTCGTGGGCGGATACCTACTGGGTCGTACGAAGAAAGCCAAGTTGGCGATCGGCTTCGGGATGTTCCTGGCCGGCAAGAAGCTGAACCTGGACCCGAAGCAGCTCGGCAGGATGCTGGCGGACTCGCCGCTCCTCGGCACGCTCAACGACCAGGTTCGCGACGAACTGGTGGGCGCCACGAAGAAGGCCGCCACCAACGCCCTCACGCAGCGCGCGACCGGCCTCGCGGACTCCCTGCACAAGCGCACCCTGGAGCTCGACGATCCGTCCCACGGGCGGGCGGATGACGCGCAGGACGACGAGGACCGGGACGACTCGGACGGCACGGACGACTCGGACGACTCGGCCGCCGGGGACACGGGCGGCGGGGGCGCCGACGAGAAGCCGGCCCCGCGCCGCTCGACCGGGGCCAAGAAGGCCGCCAGGTCGGCGGGCAGCGCCCGGAAGAAGGCTGCTCCGGCCACGCGCAAGGCCGCCTCGGGGGCCCGCAGGACGGCTTCGCCGAGCGCGCGCCGCGAACGGGGTGGCAGCAAATGACTGACACGGCTTTCGGCAGGCTCAAGGACGACGTGGTGAAGAACCCCGCCACCGACCGTCTCAAGGAGGAACTGCAGGACTACCTCCGCGCCCGGGCCCAGCACGCGGTCACCCACCTCGGTCACAAGCTCGGGGAGGGGGTCGGCAGGCTCGCGGACGGCAAGGGCTCCCCCGGCGGCGCGGTGAAGAGCCTCGCCAAGGGCGGTAAGGCGCTCGGCGAGGGCAAGTCACCGGCACAGGCTGCCGTCAGCGCCGGCGCCTCCCATCTGAAGGACGCCGTCAAGGACAAGGTCAAGGGACTCTTCGGCAAGGGGCGCAAGGGCGGCGGGGGCAAGTCGAAGAGCGTCACGATCAGCGAGGACATCGACGTCGGTGTGCCCGTGCGCGAGGCCTACGACCAGTGGACCCAATTCCAGGAGTTCAGCACCTTCGCCAAGGGCGTCGTGAGTGTCGAGAAGGCTGACGACACCAGCAGCAACTGGAAGGTGAAGGTCGCCAAGTCCACGCGCAGCTGGAAGGCGAACGTCACCGAACAGGTGCCGGACGAGCGGATCACCTGGACCACCGAGGGCGCCAAGGGCACGGTCAAGGGGGTGGTGACCTTCCACGCCGTGACCGACAACCTGACGCGGGTGCTGCTCGTTCTCGAGTACTTCCCCAAGGGGCTGTTCGAGAAGACCGGCAACATCTGGCGTGCCCAGGGCCGCAGGGCCCGCCTCGACCTGAAGCTGTACCGCAAGTTCATCATGATGCGCGGCGAGGCGACCGACGGGTGGCGCGGTGAGATCCGCGACGGCGAAGTCGTCCTGGAGCACGACGAGGCCGTGGAGGACGAAGAGGCCCGCGCCCAGGAGGAGAACGGCCCCGACGCGGAGCACTCCGAGCCCGACGACACCGATGCGGAGTCCGGGCACACCGACGCGGAGGACGAGGATCCCCACGCGGAGGACATCGACGAGGAGGACGAGCCCGAGGAGGACGAAGAGCTTCCCCCGGAGGACGAGGACGACGAAGAGCTCCCGCCGGAGGACGAGGAAGACCTGCCGGAGGACGAGGAGGCCTACGAGGACGCGGAGGAGGAACCCCTTGAGGACGAGTCCGAGACCGAGGACGAAGCAGAGGAGGAGCCGGCCCCGCGCGCCCGGCGCCGTACCGCTTCCGCCCGCAGCTGACATGCCCCACCCACAGCACGAGGGGACTGATCCGACGTGACCGACTCACTGGCCGGCCGCATGGGAGCCTCTTCCGCAGCGTCCCCCTACGGCCAGCAGCAGTCCTCGGCGAACCTGGCGGACATCCTCGAACGCGTCCTGGACAAGGGCGTCGTCATCGCGGGAGACATCCAGATCAATCTGCTCGACATCGAGCTTCTGACGATCAAGCTGCGGCTGCTGGTCGCTTCGGTCGACAAGGCCAAGGAGATGGGCATCGACTGGTGGGAGCACGATCCCTCGCTCTCCTCCCGGGCCCGCCCGGAGCAGGCCCCCGAGGTGAGCGCCGCTCCCGCGACGAACCAGGTGGAGGCGGAGAACGCACGGCTGCGGGCCGAGATAGCCGAGCTGCGCGCCGCTGTGGGGCTGCCGGCCGGGCAGGCCGCGCATGTGGAAGGCGAGGAATCCAAGTGACTGCGGAAGCGACCTCGGCGGCCGGCCCGGTCATGTCCTACGTCTACGCCGTCAGCCGCGCCGGCGCCCCCCTCGACGCGGCGCTCACGAACCGGCAGGGCCTGGAGGGAACCCCTCTGCGGACGGTCCGCGCCGGGGATCTCGTGGCTCTGGTCTCGTCCGTCCCCTCCGCCCTGTACGGAACCGAGGGCGTGAAGGCGCAGATGGAGGATCTCGGACGGCTGGAGGTGCTGGCCCGGACCCACCACGCGGTCGTCGAGGCGGCGTACGAGCACGCGACCGTACTGCCCATGCGCCTGGCGACGGTCTACCTCGACGACGAGCGCGTGCGGGGGATGCTCGGCGCACGCGAGCCGGAGTTCGCCGACCTGCTCGCCCGTCTCGAAGGACACGTGGAACTCGGCGTCAAGGTCTACGCCGACCCGCGCGCGGCGGTCACGGTGGGCGACCCTGGGCCGGCCACGGACGCGCCGGCAAGTCCGGGGCGGGCGTACCTCCAGCGGCGCCGTGCTCAGCAGCAGAACCACCGGGTGACCTACCGGGCGGCGGGCGCGGTGGCCGCCGAGGTGCCCGCCCGGGTGAGCGACATCGCCGAGGCGCACGTGACGCACCGTCCGCAGCAGGGTGATCTGGCCCAGGCCGCCGGGGAGAACATCGTCAACGACGCCTATCTCGTCGAGGCTGCCCAGGCCGACGCCTTCCGCGCGGCACTCACGGGGCTCGCCGACGGCGTACCGGGGGTGCGCGTGGAGATCACCGGCCCGTGGGCGCCGTACTCCTTCGCGACGCCGCCCGCGGCGGACGGCGGTGAGCCGCGATGAACGAGGACTCCGTCGAGTCCCTGGCCGGGCGCCAGGTGGCGCTCATCGACCTGCTCGACCGGTTGCTGAACGGGGGCGCGGTGCTCACGGGAGACCTGGTTCTCTCCGTCGCCGAGGTCGACCTCGTGCACATCAACCTGAGAGCCGTGATCCGGTCGATCACGTCGGAGGAACCGGCACCGTGGTGAGGACGAACGAGGAGCGCCCCATGCCCGAGCAGCCCGAGGAAACAGCGGGCCCGCGTACGCAGGCGACGAGCCTCCAGGAGGTCGCCCAGGCCGCAGCACACGCCTTCGACCTCGTGCCCGCCGGGCCCGACGAGCCGGGCACACGCAACGGCCTGGCGCAGCGTCTGGAGACCGACCCGGACACGGTGGAACGCGATCTCATCAAACTGGTGCTGACGATCGTCGAACTGCTGCGCCAGCTCATGGAGCGCACCGCTCTGCACCGGGTCGACGTGGGCGATCTACGTGAGGAACAGGAGGAGCGCATCGGGATGACGCTGATGATCCTCCAGGACCGCATGGCGGAGCTCTGCGAGCGCTACGACCTCACCATGGAGGACCTCAACCTGGACCTCGGCCCGCTGGGTTCGCTGCTTCCACGGGATTCCGGCTGAGTTCCGCCAGTCCGTTTCGAGCCGCGTCGAGAGGTAACACGAACACCATGACTGCAGAGAGCGAAGACACCAAGAAGAATGTGAACGGTTCTGCGGAGAAGGCCGGTACGGGTGCCCGGGCGGCCGCCACCAAGGGGCGACAGACCACTGCGGCGGCCGGAAAGCAGGCCAGGTCCGGCTCGGCGGTCGCAGCCTCGAAGGCCAAGTCCTCGGCACAGGACGCCAAGTCCAAGGCCCAGGACGCCGCCGGGTCCGCGGAGGCCGGTGTACGGTCGGCCGGCCTGGCGACGAAGCGCGCCGCTGTCGCGGGCTGGGACACGGGCCGGCAGACCGTCCTGGACACGGCGGGCAAGGTGACCTCGACGGCGACCACGGCGTGGACCGTCGTCAAGCACCGCAAGGCCATGGCCGTGGGCGCCGCAGCGGGTCTCGGTGGCCTCGTCGGCGGCGCGTTCGCCCTCGGCCGCCAGACGGCCAGGACCCACGCCGGCCCGATCACCCGCCTCACCGGCGGCCGGCTCTGACCGGACCGCGGTACGCACCGAACCCCTGGAGGGCCGACAGAGCACTGTCGGCCCTCCTTTCCTGGGCACGGACCGGCGGCGCGGGCCCCGCCGCGAGTCGCCGGGCGCGTTTCCACCGACGGTGACGACGGCCGGGGCGGGGACGACGGACGACGGCGTCAGACCCGGCGGCAGCGCTCTCGCAGCTCGGCGATGACGGCTTTCTCGCGCGCGTCGACGTCACCGTCCACCGTGGCCACCCGGTCGGCCACGTCGAGGAGGTCGCTCAGGTCCCCTGGCTCCGCGTCCAGGCGTCGCCACACCTCGGCAGGGTCGATGTCGACGAGATGAGCGAGCTGCTCGTCGACCACCTGGTGCTGTTCCCGGACCAGTCGCACCAGATGCCGCATCAACAACGTCTCGTCATCCGCGATCTTGTCGTCCGCCATGACGACGAGCCACGCGACCCACAGCATCAACTGCGGGTGCTGACACCGCTTGGTCAGCCCTTCGGCGAGTTCGATCACCCGCGCCTCGTTCCGGAACACGGCTTGCGCGTGCCGCCCGGCGAGCAGCGTCGTGTAGCGGTTCAGCACCACCGCGAGGGGAACGCCGACCAGGGGGATGCCGATCTTGATGACGTTGCGCTGCAGGAGGTACTTCCCGACGACGGGGAGGCCTCTCGCCGCGGTCAGCACCCCTCCGGAGTAGAAGCGCTTGATCACCGGCCGCACCAGGGCCGGGACCGCCTTGACCACACCTCCCCGGACCGCTTCCCCGCTCTTGATCGTGAAGGCCACCCGGATGAGCTTCCACATGTCCTCGGGGTCGGACAGGTCGAGCGGGACCCGGTAGAGGACCGCGATGTCGTAGGCCAGGCGGAGCTGGAGCCGGGTGACGAAGGCGACATCGACCATCATGGTCGCGACGGCGGCCGGGACGGTCGCCGCCGAGGCGCCCCCGAGGCTTCCGATGGTGGCGGCGACGGCCGCCGTGTAGGCCCCGGCGGACAGCCCGCCTTCGAGTGCGGCGTACCGAGCCGCCAGCTTCATCCGCTGATCGACGACGGCGTCCGGGGGTACGCCCTCGTACCGCTCCTGGAAGTACTGCCAGTCGACCTTGTCGGTGTAGGAGCTCATGGCCTGGGCGCTCAGCTTGGTGAACCAGCCGCCCGACTTGATGTCGTCCGGGCTCAACCCCTTGATGAACTCCCGCAGTTCGGCTCGCTCCCGCTCGACAGCCTCCCGGTCGGCGTCGTCGCCCGGGGCGTCGACGACGTCGACCGGGGTTTCCGTCACGGGTTGCCCGGCGGGCTCCTCCTGGCTCCTGGCCTCCCCGGTGCTCGCCGGGGCCGCGGCCTCGGGCTCCGGTGCCCGGGGTGGAGGCACCGCCGCCAGGGGCGCGGTCTGCGGGACGGACTGGGGCGGGGTGTCCTCGTCCGGGCCCTGGGCAGCCACCCCCTCCTCCCCGGCGTCGTCCTCGTCGTCGAGACCGAAGTCCGCCTCCAGCCCGGCCAGGCCGGACGCGTAGCCCTGCCCGACGGCACGGAACTTCCACTCGTCGGCGCGCCGGTAGAGCTCTCCGAAGATGAAGGCGCCCACGGCGCCCGCCTCCTCGACGGAGAACTGGACCAGACGGGTGCCGGAGCTGTCCGTGAGTGTCAGGTAGAGGTCGTTGAGATCCCCGAAATGGGCTCCGCCGTAACGGCTCGCGGCCACCACGATCCGCTCGACCTCGGACGGTACCGCGTCGAGATCACAACTGATGCGGTCCTCGTAGGCGTCGGCCGTGGGAGCCTTCCCGAGCAGCTGGACACTGCCGTTGCCGACGACCGGGTTGTTGTGGAAACAGAAGTCGGCGTCGCTGCGCACTTTGCCGGTGTCGCCGAGCAGCCACAGGGAGACGTCCGCGTCACCCTCGCCCGTCGGGCTGCTCCACCCCAGGCTCATCGTCACCGAGCCGACGTGGTCGCTGAGCGCGGCCAGCCCGACGTTCGCCCCTCTGATCATCTTCTGCATGCGTGCCCCCAGATGCGCTGCCGGACCAGAGCGCACGTGCGGCAGACCGTTGCGTGACGTCGTGTGGTGCGTCACACATTCGCCGGACTCCGGGAACCCTATCGGCCGAGTGGGTGCTTCATGGAGATGTTGTGAAAACGTTCACTCACCATGGGTGCGGCCGCCCTCGGCCGACGACGGCGCACCTCAGGAGGACTCCCGCACGACCAACTCCGTGGGCAGTACGATTCTCGGGCGCTTCTCCGCGGTGGTGCCCGACGAGCGGTTCGCGATCTCCTGGAGAAGGACGCGGGCCATCGTGCGGCCCATCTCCTCGATCGGCTGGCGCACGCTCGTCAGGGGCGGGTCCATGTGGCGGGCCACCGCAGAGTCGTCGAAGCCGATCAGGGCCACGTCGTCCGGGATGCGGCGGCCGGATTCACGCAGCACCTGACGGGCTCCCGCCGCCATCACGTCGGAGGCCGCGAAGACCGCGTCGACCCCGGGGCGGCGCTCCAGCAGCTCCCGCATCGCCCGGGCGCCGCCCTCCTCGCTGAAGTCGGCGGGTGCGATCAGCCGTTCGTCCGGGTCGAGACCGGCCGCGGCGATGGCCTTGCGGTAACCGTCGAGGCGGCGCTGCGCCCCGTAGACGTCCAGGCGCCCGGTGATCGTGGCGATGGAGCGGCGGCCTCGCGAGATGAAGTGGTCGACGGCCGCGCGGGCACCCTCGAAGTTGTCGGAGTCGACGGAGGGCAGCGTCTCCGCCGCGTGCCTGCGGCCGCTGATCACGGAGGGCATTCCGAGCTGTTCGAGGAGGTCCGGCAGCGGGTCGTCGGCGTGGACGGAGACCAGGAGCACCCCGTCGACCCTGTGCGCGGTCAGATACTGGGCCAGTCGGCGGCGTTCACGGTCGTTGCCGGCGAGGGTCAGCAGCAGCTGCATCTCCGTGTCGGCGAGGGCCGCCCCGACACCGCGCACGATGTCGGAGAAGTACGGCTCGGCGAAGAACCGGGTCTCGGACTCGGGTACGACGAGGGCGATGGCGTCCGTGCGGTTGCCCGCGAGCGCCCGGGCCGCGCGGTTGGGTACGTATCCCAGCTCGGCGACGGCCGCCTCGACGGCCTCCCGGGTCTGTTCGCTGACCCGCGGCGAGCCGTTGATGACGCGTGAGGCCGTGCCCCGCCCTACTCCGGCCCGGGCCGCTACCTCTTCGAGCGTGGGCCGCCCGCCACTCCGTACTCGCGCTGCCGCCATGGCTGCCTCCCGTTCGCGGTCAATTTCTCACAGCGGGTTGGTCAAACCAAGTCCCGCTGCCCGATCCCTCGACACCGCTCCGGACCCGTCGGTCCTTCGCGGCGCCACACCCTTGGGAGCGCTCCCAAGCCTACGGGGTCCGGGTGCCGAGCACGTAAGGCGGGCAGGAGGCGGACACGGAGGAGCGGGACCCGGCGCACCGCCGGGTCCCGCTGTTCGTGCTGGTCGTCCGTGCCGGCCGAGGTCAGACGGTGCCGACCGGGGGCAGTGCGTGGCGGCGGATCACGTCGCTGTACCAGTGGGCGCTCGCCTTGGGGATGCGGCGCTGCGAGGCGTAGTCGACGTACACCGCGCCGAAGCGCTTCGAATAGCCGTACGCCCACTCGAAGTTGTCCATCAGCGACCAGAGGAAGTAGCCGCGGACGTCCGCCCCGTCGGCGACGGCCCGCTGCACTGCGTCGAGGTGGCCGTGCAGGTAGGCGACCCGCTCGGGGTCCTGGACCTTGCCTTCGGGCGAGACGTAGTCGTCGAACGCGGCACCGTTCTCGGTGACCATCAGCGGGAGGCCGGGGTGGTCGCGGGTGACGTCCATGAGCAGGTTGTAGAGCCCGTCGGGGTCGATCGACCAGTCCATCGCGGTGCGCTCCTTCCCCTCGGCGAGGTGGAAGGCGACGTGCTCCGAACCGGGCCACGGGGAGTGTGCGCTGGCGCCGTGGGCGTCACTGCGCGCGTAGTCGGCGTTCTGCTCCGGGATGGAGACGATCGTCGGCGCGTAGTAGTTGATGCCCAGGGCGTCGACCGGGCGCGAGATGGTCGCGAGGTCGCCGTCCTTGACCAGCTTCGACCAGTCCACCAGGTGCGAGGTGTCGGCGATCAGGTCCGCGGGGTACTCCCCGCGCAGCATCGGACCGGTGAAGACACGGTTGCCGACCGCGTCGATGCGGCGGGCGGCGTCCGCGTCGGCCTCGCTGCCGGTGAGCGGGCTGACCTGGTGGAGGTTGAGGGTGACCGAGGTCTGCGCAGCAGCGGGGAGTTGGGCGCGCAGAACCTCGATCGCCCGGCCATGGGCGAGGTTGAGGTGATGGGCCGCCTGCAGCGCCGCTGCGGGCTCGGTGCGGCCGGGGGCGTGTACGCCGGAGCCGTAACCGAGGTAGGCCGAGCACCACGGCTCGTTGAGGGTGGTCCACATGCCGACGCGGTCGCCGAGGGCGCCGGAGACGATCGCGGCGTAGTCGGCGAAGCGGTCGGCGGTCACGCGCTCGGGCCAGCCACCGGCGTCCTCGAGCTCCTGGGGGAGGTCCCAGTGGTAGAGGGTGGCGACGGGCATGATGCCGGCGTCCAGCAGTTCGTCGACGAGCTTGCGGTAGAAGTCCAGACCGCGCTCGACGGCCGGACCGCGGCCGGTGGGCTGGACCCGGGACCAGGAGACCGAGAAGCGGTACGCCTTCAGGCCGAGCTGCTTCATGAGCGCGACGTCGTCGCGGTAGCGGTGGTAGTGGTCGGCGGCGATGTCGCCGGTGTCGCCGTTGCGGACCTTGCCGGGCGTACGGCTGAAGGTGTCCCAGATGGACGGCGTGCGGCCGTCCTCGGCCGCGGCGCCCTCGACCTGGTAGGAGGCGGTCGCCGCTCCCCAGATGAAGCCCGTGGGGAACTGTGCCTCGGGTGCCTGCTTCGGGGTGGTGTCGGGTCGTACGGCAGTCATGCGGGAGCGCTCCCATGGGTGGAGGGACGAGGACAGGAAGTGCGGGGGCCCGGCCCCCGTACGGCCTGGTCAGGTACAGGTCGTACGGTACGGCCGGGCCGGACCTGGTGCGGAACGGCGGACCGGGATCGGACCGGGATGGAGCGGCGGGCCGGGGTCAGCCCTTGACGGCGCCGGACATGATGCCCCCGACGATCTGCTTGCCGAAGATCACGAAGACGACGAGCAGCGGCAGGGTGCTGATCAGCGCGCCCGCCATGACGATGCTCTGGTCGGGCACGTAGGACGCGCTCAGCTGGCCGAGGGCCACCTGGAGCGTGGGATTCTCCTGGTTCAGAGCGAGGTACGGCCAGAAGAAGTCGTTCCAGGCCTGGACGAAGGTGAGCATCCCGAGCACCATCATCGCCGGACGGGCGACCGGAAGCACGATGCTCCACACGATGCGGAGGTTGTTCGCCCCGTCCACCCTGCCCGCCTCGATGAGTTCGTACGGCAGCGCCTCGAGGAGGTACTGCCGCATGAAGAACACGCCGAACGCGCTCACCAGCGTCGGGAAGATCACCGACTCCAGCTGACCGCCCCAGCCGATGTCGGACATCATCATGAACAGCGGGACGACGCTGAGCTGCGGGGGGATCGTCAGGGTGGCGATGACCGCGGTCATCAGCGCGCCACGGCCCTTGAAGCGCATCTTGGCGAAGGCGTAGCCCGCCAGGGTGCAGAAGAACAGGGTCGCGGCCGTGATGCAGCCGGCCACGATGGCGGTGTTGACGATGGCCTTGCCGAGGTGGGCCTGCTCCCAGGCCGCTTCCAGGTTCTGGAACAGGTTGCCGCCAGGCAGGAGCGGCGGGGTGCTCGCCAGTATCTCGTCCTGGGTGCGGGACGCGGCCACGAGCGTCCAGTACAGCGGGAAGATCGAGCCGAGGCCCACGACGGCCAGGGCGATGTAGGCGAAGGGGCCCGCGTGGTGCTGACGGCCCGCGCCGGGCCGGAAGCGCCTGCTACGCGGGGGTTCGCCGGCGCCCGCGGTCTTGGAGACGCGGCGGTCCGGAACGGTGATGGGGCTGGTGGTGGTCATGGATATCGCTCCCGGTCAGGCCGCGGTCTTGCGCATGAAGCGCCCGATGAGCCAGTTGATCGCGGCAATGAGCAGCAGCAGGACGAGCATGGCCCAGGCGACCGCGGCGGCCGTACCGAGGTGCCCGAGGTTCCAGCCGTAGTTGTAGAGGTAGATGCTGAGCGTCTCGTACTGGTTCTCGGTGCCGCCCGTCGCGCCGTTGGTCCCGCCCTCCAGCAGGAGGGGCTCACCGAAGAGCTGCATCGAGCCGATGGTCGAGATGACGATCGTGAAGAGGATCGTCGGCCGCAGTGCCGGGATGGTCACGTTGCGGAACTGCTGCCAGCGCGAGGCACCGTCGAGCGAGGCGGCCTCGTACAGGTCGGACGGGACGGCCTGCATCGCGGCGAGGTAGATCAGCGTGTTGTAGCCCGTCCACCGCCAGATCACGATGACCGCGATGGCGATGTTGGACGTCCAGTGGCCGTTGACCCAGTTCGTCTCGCCCATGCCGAAGAACCCGAGCACCCAGTTCAGCAGGCCGCCGTCGGCGCGGAACACCAGGGCGAAGACGAGGGCCGCGGAGGCGACCGAGGTGGCGTACGGGGTGAGGATCACCGTGCGCCAGAAGGTGCTGGCCCGCAGTTTGTAGTTCAGCAGGTGGGCGAGGCCCAGCGCGATCATCAACTGGGGGACGGTCGAGATGACGCCGATGACGAAGGTGTTGGTGACCGAGGTCCAGAATTCGGAGTCCTGGAGGATGTTGCTGAAGTTCCCGAAGCCGACCCATTCCATCTGGTCGAGGCCGGTCATCTCCACCTTGTGCAGGGCGATCCAGCCGGTGTAGACGAGCGGATACAGCCCGAAGGCGCCGAAGACGAGGAAGAACGGAGCGATGTACGCGTACGGCGACGCCTTGTCGTCGAAGCGCCACAGCCGGCTGCGCCATGCCTGGCGGCCGGGGGTCATGGGCTTCGGAGTGCGCCGGCGATGCTGTGAGCCTTGCGAGCCCCGTGTGGGGGTCGTGGTTGCCACGGGTGGGAGTCCTTCCCTGGGTGTGCCGACACCGCAGGGGCAGGCCGGACCTCTGTCGGGTTCAGTGCGGGTGTCGGAAGCGGTACCGGTGCCGGTGGTGAACCGGCACCGGCGCGGGCGGCCGGGACGCGTGGAGGACGTCCCGCCGCCCGCACGGCGGAGGATCAGCCGACCACCTTGTCGATGGTCTCGATGGCCGCGTCCCAGGCAGCGTCCGGCTTGGTGCCCCGCTGCTCCATGTTGTTGATCTGCTTGGAGAAGGTGTCCTTGATGTTGCCGTCCTTCGCGCCGAGTACGGCGGCGGGGATGGCGTTGGCCTCTTCGGCGTAGATCTCGCCGATGGGCGCGTTGTTGAAGTACTCCAGCTTGGCGGTCTTCACGTCAGGCAGGGTGTAGGCGCCCTTGTTCGACGGGAAGAGACCGGCGGCCTTGAACACGGCGGCCTGCTGCTCCGGCGCGGTCAGCCACTTCACGAGCTCACCGGCCTCCTTGACGTGCTTGCCCTTGGCGGGCACGGAGAGGAAGGAACCGCCCCAGTTGGCGGCCGTGTCGCCCGGGGCGCGGGTGATGTCCCACTTGCCCTTGAACTCGTCACCGGAGTACTCGGCGATCTGGGCGGCCATCCATGCGGGACAGGCGATGGTCGCCATGGTGCCCTGGCGCAGAGCGGCCTTCCACGGGTCCTGGAACTGGGCCAGGCCCTGGGTCAGCTTCTTGTCGACCGCCTGGCTGGCGAGCTTCCAGCCCTCCTTGACGCCGGCGCTCTCCTTGTAGATCGGGTCGCCGTTCTTCGCGTAGTACTGCTCCGAGTGGGAGCTGACCACACCGTTGTACATGGCGCTGGCGGAGTCCATGTAGAAGGTGCCCTTGGGCGCCTTCTTCGTGTACTCCTCACCGAGCTTGAGGTAGTCCTCCCAGCCGCCGGCGAGCTTCGCGGCGACTTCCTCGCGGTCGGTGGGCAGCCCGGCCTTCTCGAACAGGTCACGGCGGTAGCAGATGGACATCGGACCGATGTCGGTGCCGGCGCCGATGACCTTGCCGTCCTCGGTGGTCGCCTGCAGCGCCTTCCAGTTCACCCACTGGTCGGTGTCGACCACCTTGGAGAGGTCGGCGAAGGCGTCCGCCTTGGTGTCGACGAGCTCCTTGGCCCGGCCGACCTCGATGCCGTGCACGTCGGCCAGACCGCTGCCCGTGTTGAGCTGCTGGAGGAACTTGGTGTAGTAGACCGGCTCTTCGGCCGCGGTGTTCGCCTTGACCGTGATGTTCGGGTGGAGCTCGTGGTACTTCTCGAAGAGCCCGGCCTCCTTGTAGCCGAACTGTCCGAAGTCGGCCACGGTCAGGGTGATGTTCCCGTTCGCGTCGGCCCCTTCCGAATCCGAGTCGGAATCGCCGCAGCCGGTCAGCAGCAGGGCGGCGGCCGTGAGGCCCGTGGTAGCCATGACGGCGGTTCTGCGGCTTCGACCTGCGACGGTGCGGGTGATGCGCATTCCACTACTCCTTGTTCCAGGGTGGGACAGGCGTTCATCTGCTCGGCATACGCGCTGGTGGGTGCGGGTGCCAGTGGTACGGAGAAGGCATGGGCCGTGCCGTCCCCGTACGAGCGAAAAACCTCGTTCGAAATGGGAGCGCTCCCATGCGCTGATGCCGGAAGATTGCTACCTCAGGGGGTGGGTGTCAAGAGTTGAAGACGCTTCCGTTGCCCATGTGTGTCCTGCAAGTCACGGGAACGTGTCCGACCGAGGGCTTGCGTTTACCTCCACCCCCTGCATGGGGGACCGGACAGGATCCCAATTCCCGCAGGTCAGTGGGGTGTTGGGGCGCCATTCGGGCTGTTGGTCGCCAAGAACGGCGGTACGGGCAGCGGTTTTCCGAGCCACGCGCGAATGGGCGCCGACAGCCACTGCCGTCCGGCGAGGCCCGCCGGAAGATGAACGGGGCAGGGCGTCCTGGGGGTGCACAGGGGGGTCATGAGGCGTTTCCGTGTTCTTTCCCCGAACTCCACAGGGGGACAGGGAGGTTCCGCTTCCCGCCGTACGGGTGGGGCGAGGACGGACACGACGGAGCCGTTGCCTTGAGTATGGGAGGGGCGGGCAGGGGGCGCCCCGGCCGGGTGTGGGGGGTGTGGGGGGCCGGCCGGGGCGCGGGTCGTCGGCGGTGTCCTGCCGGGGTGACCACGTCCGTACGCTAGCCGCCGTGAACCAGGCAAATGGGGCTGATGGGACTCGGCTTGGCGTTCTTAGGGTCCGCTTAAGGAGGGCATCGGCGCGGGTTAAAGGTTCGGGGCGTCACGGAGCTCCGTGTTCGGGCCCTTCGCTGCGCGTGGCCCCCGCCGACCGCCGCGCCGCCCCAGCCGGTGCCCCCGGCGCGCGCGCTCGACGGGGCCTCCGTCGAGCCCGATCCAGATGCGCACCTCCGCGCCGCCGAGCACCGAGCGCCCGATCCGCAGGTCGCCGCCGGTGGCTTCGGCGACCCTGCGGACGATGTCGAGGCCGAGGCCGGTCGACCCCACCGCGCCCTGCGCCCCGTTCCTCCCGCCGGCACCCCGGGCCAGGGCGGATTCCGGATCGGGTATGCCGGGCCCGGCGTCCGAGACCAGCACGATGACCGCGTCGCCGCTGTGGTGCACGTCGACGGCGAAGGCGGTGCCTTCCGGTGTGTGCCGGAAGACGTTGCCGAGCAACGCGTCCAGGGCGGCGGCCAGTTCGGGCCGGGCGACCGGGATCCGTACGGTGCGGTCCACGCCCGCGAGGCGCACCGTGCGGCCCTCGTCCTCGGCCAGCGCCGACCAGAAGCCCATGCGCTCCCGGATGACCTCGGACGCGTCGCACCCGGCGCCCGCCCCCGTCTGCCCGCCCTGGGTCTGCGGGCGCTGCTCCCGCGCCGTGCGGATGATCGTGTCGACCTCGTGCTCCAGCTGCTCGACGGCGGCCCGGGTCTGCTCGGCGGCGGGTCCCTCACCCAGCGAGGCGGCGTTGAGCCGGAGCACGGTCAGCGGGGTGCGCAGCCGGTGCGAGAGGTCGGCGGCCAGTTCGCGTTCGTTGGCCAGGAGCTGGACCACCTGGTCGGCCATGGAGTTGAACGCTGCGGCGGCGGACCGGAGTTCGGTCGGGCCCTCCTCGGGCACCCTGGTCCCCAGCCGGCCCTCCCCCAGGTCCTGGGCGGCGCCCGCGAGCCGTTGGGCGGGCTCCACCATCCGTACGCCGAGCCGGTCGGCCACGGCCACCGAACCGACGATCAGTGCGATCCCGACCCCGGCGAGCACCAGCCAGGCCGTGCCGACGCCGTGGGAGACCTCGTCGTCGGGCACGAACACCTCGACGACCGCGATGCCTCCGGAGCCGAGCGCGGTGGGCTGGAGGAGGGCGGAGCCGCCGGGTACCCCGGCGATGGCGGCGCGCCCCGACGTGCCGACCGTCTCCAGGTCCTCGCGGGCGGCGCGCCGGGTGCCGATCTCCAGGCGGTCACCGCCCTGTTCCGCGGCGGGGACGTGGACGGCGAGGCGTCCCCGGCCGCCGGGCTCGGTGGACAGGACCGCCCGGGTCAGTTCCTCGCGGTCGGTGGTGATGGTGAGGGTGGGACCGATGGCGGCGGCCTGTCGTTCGGCGTCGGAGAAGGCACGGTCGCGGGCCATCTCCTTGATGACGAGTCCGAGCGGTACGGCGAAGGCGATCACGACCATGGCGGTGACGGCCAGGCAGACCTTGACCAGGGCCCATCTCATACGGACGGTCCCTGGGCGGGAGGTTCGAGCTTGACGCCGACTCCGCGCAGGGTGTGCAGATAGCGGGGCCGTGCGGCTGTCTCGCCCAGCTTGCGGCGCAGCCAGGAGAGATGGACGTCGATGGTCTGGTCGTCTCCGTAGGACTGCTTCCAGACCTCGGCCAGCAGCTCGCGGCGCGGCACGACGACGCCGGGGCGCCCGGCGAGGAAGGCGAGGAGGTCGAACTCGCGGCGGGTCAGGTCCAGTGCGGTGCCGTCCAGTTCGGCCTGGCGGCGCAGCGGGTCGACGGACAGCCCGCCGACCTGGATGACACGCGGCGGCGGGGCCTCGGCGCCGGGCCCCCGGGTACGGCGCAGGACGGCCGCCATGCGGGCGGAGAGGTGCTCCACCGAGAACGGCTTGGTCAGATAGTCGTCGGCCCCGTCGTTGAGCAGCCTGACGATCTCGGCCTCGTCGTCCCGGGCGGTCGCGATGATCACGGGTACGTCGGTGATGGAGCGCAGCATCTTCAGGGCTTCGGCGCCGTCGAGGTCGGGCAGCCCGAGGTCGAGCACGACGACGTCGAAGCGGAAGTGCGCGACCTCGCGCAGCGCTTCGAGTGCGGTGCCGACACTCCGTACGGTGTGCGAGGCCTCGGTCAGGTGCCGGATGAGGGCGGAACGTACGAACTGGTCGTCCTCGACCACGAGCACACTAGGCATGCGCCGCACCGTAGCCCATCCGGAGGAACGGGGTCCCCTCCAGGACGGTGCCTGTGCGGGTGGTGCAGGATGAGCCCGATGCAACGAGGACTCGTACACGTGATCGCGTGGTCGCTCGCCACGGGTGCGGCGGTCGCCCTGTCCTGGTGGGGTGTGCACACGGTCATGTCGGGTACGGCGTACGACCCTCCGCGTGCGGTGCCGATCTCGGTGGACGCGCGGGACGGGCAGGCCACGGACGAACCGGTGTCGTCCTCGACGCACCGCGCGCCGCCCTCGGCCTCCCCGAGTGCCACCGCCTCCCGGGCCACGCCCGCACCGTCCTCCCGGCCGTCCCGGCGGCCGTCCTCCCGGCCTCCTTCCGCGAGTCCGGGCCCGGCGAGGACCACGCCACCCCCGGTGTCCGACGCGGGCGCGGTGAAGAGTTACCCGACGCGTGGCGGCAGGGTCGTCCTGGAGTTGGCGGACGGCTCGGCGAAGCTGGTCTCGGCGACACCGCAGCCTGGTTGGTCGATGCAGGTGTGGACGAACGCGGAGTGGCTGCGGGTGGACTTCAGCGACGGGGCGGGTGCGACGGTGTCCGTCTTCTGCACCTGGAACGGCCATCCGCCGATCGTCGAGGTCGTCGACCAGTAGGGCCGGCGGCACAGACGGACGACGACGCCCGGCCCTCGGGGGAGCGCGCGCCCGGCCCCCGCGACGCCGCCCCCGCCCACACCGTCCTCAGGAGAAGGCGCCGGGCGGCGGGGCCGGGGACGGTTTGGCGCCTGCGTCGGTGACGACGGCGGCGCCCCCCGTGAAGTCGGCGAGCGCGCGCCCGTGTTCGACGCGGCCGGGGTGCGGGTCGCTCGCGACCCTGCGGGACAGTTCGGCGACCGCGATCGGCAGGTCGGAGGCGACCAGGACGGCGTTACCGAAGCGACGGCCGCGCCAGACGGTCGGATCGGCGGCCAGCGCCAGTTCGGGGAAGAGTGATGCGGCCGTGGCGATCTGGCCGCGCAGGTGTGCGAGCGGCGGGCCGTCGGCGAGGTTGGCGGCGTACTGGCCGCCGGGCTTCAGCACCCGGCGTACCTCGGTGAGGAATTCGGCGGAGGTGAGGTGCGCGGGGGTGCGGGCCCCGCCGAAGACGTCGGCGATGACGAGGTCCGCCCAGCTGTCCTGGAGCTTCTCGAGCCCGGCGCGGGCATCGACCGAGCGGACCCGTATCCGGGCCTGCGGGTCCAGGGGCAGCTCCCGCCGCACCAGTTGGACCAGGGGTGCGTCGATCTCCACGATCTGCTGGGTGGAGCGGGGGCGGCTCGCGGCGATGTACCGGGCGAGGGTGAAGGCCCCGCCGCCCAGGTGGACGGCCTGGAGAGGCCGTCCGGGCGGGGCGGACAGATCGATGACGTGGCCGAGCCGACGCTGGTATTCGAACGAGAGGTACGCGGGGTCGTCCAGGTCCACATGGGACTGCGGGGCGCCGTCCAGCAGCAGGGTCCAGGCGCGTGGGCGTTCGCGGTCGGGCACGAGTTCGGCCAGGCCGCCGTCCACCGTCGCGGAGACGGGCTCCTGCCGGCGCTCGGACCGCTTGCGGTCGCTCGCGCCCCGGCCCGCTCCTCGACGTGCCACGCGCTCGTCCTCGTTCACCGGTTCGGGCCGGTTACCTGGGAAGGCCCGGCGACGGCGGATGGTCCGCCCACCTGGCCATTATGGCCTCAGCGGCAGTTGTCGGCCGCTTCGATGAGCCGGGCCGCCTGGTCGAGGGCCGCCCGGAGAACGGCGGGGTCGGTGACCGGGACCTCCGCGGCGGGCGGCAGGAGCCAGCCGCCTCCGGTGACGGGCGGCTCGGCGGGGATGCGCAGCCCCCGGCCGTCCGTCCGCGTACAGGCGCTGCCGGGCACGTCCCACGCGTCCGCCGTGCCCGGCGGCACGAGAAATCCGAGGACGGCACAGGCCCCGTCGTGCAGGACCGGGCCGACGGACTCGTTCTCCGACCGCCTGCGCAGGATGTCAACGGCCTCCAGGCCCTGACGCGCCGGGACGGTAACCAGATCGCACGGTGTGGTTTCCGGGCCCATGTGAGGCAAGGGAACCCCTCCTCTCGTCTCGACGAGACGGTGCCACGCCCCGTCTCCGCATGGACCAACGCCCCGACGGCGTCAAGGGCTACGGCGGCACGCCGCCGCAAAGGGTGGCAGTTCATGGCGGATTGTGGGCGAGATGCCCGTTTTATAGGTAAACGCTGTGTGTGCACCTCGTCACAGCAGGTACGTTCTGCTCCGCCGGGACACCGGAAGCAGGCGCCCGGCTGCGCCAGAGAGGGCCCCGCCATGGTCTCGACACGGGCAGTTCCCAACCTCGCCTTCCGGCGGCTGCGCGGACAGCGCTCCGCCGGGGAGTTCGCGGCGGCGATCCGAAGGGCCGCCCGCGAGATCGGTGAACAGGTCGCGTGCGACGCCCGCTACGTCGGGCGCGTGGAGTCCGGTGAGATCCGCTGTCCCAACTACGCGTACGAACGGGTGTTCCTGCACATGTTTCCCGGGGCCGGCCTCGCGGACCTGGGTTTCTCGGCCCGCGAGAGCGTGCGCGGCCGGGGGGCCCGCACCACGGCCGTGCCCCCGCCCATCACACCCCCCACGCTCCACAGCGACATCCACGAGGAGAGCGACGTGCTGCGTCGCGTGTTCATGACCAGCGGTACCGCCACGGTGGCGGCCGCGTCCCTGGGCCTCGGCGGGCACCCCGCCGAGGCGGACCCCCTCGCCGTTCCCGCACCGCGCCGGGTCGGCGAAGCCGAAGTGAGCGCCGTGGAGAAGGCGGTGCGCCGGATCCGGCTGCTGGACGACCGGCACGGGGCGGACGGCCTCTACCGACAGGCCTCCCAACCGCTCAGGGCCGCGTACGCCCTGCTCGATTCCGGTACCACCACTCGGCGCAGCACGGCGGACCGGCTGCACGCGGGCGCCGGTGAGCTGGCGATCTCCGTGGGCTGGCTGGCCCACGATTCCGGACGCTTCGACGACGCGCGCTCCCATTACGCGGAGGCGCTGGCGACGGCGCGGCTGGCCGGGGACGCGGCCCTGGAGGCGCACGCGTTCTGCAACGCGTCGTTCCTGGCCCGCGACACGGGACGGGCCCGCGAGGCGGTGCGCGCCGCGGAGGCCGGGCAGCGGGCCGCCCGGCCGCTCGGCTCACCGCGACTGATGGCCCTGCTGACCCTGCGGGAGGCGGGCGCCAGGGCGTGGCTCGGCGACCGCACGGGGTGCGAACAGGCGATCGGGCGGGCGCAGACGGCGTTCGACCGCGGGGCGAGCGAGGCGGACCCTGAGTGGATGACCTTCTTCCGGGAGGCGGAGCTGGAGCTGCTGGAGGCGCAGTGCTGGTCGGCACTGGGTGACTGGCCGCGGGCGGCGCGGCATGCCCGGCGGGCGACCCGGCTGCAGGATCCGCACTTCACCCGGAACCTCGCGCTGTACCGCGCGCAACTCGCCGGTGACCTGGCGCGGGCGGGCACGGCCGACGAGGCCGCGGAGGCGAGCCACCAGGTGCTGGACCTGCTGGACCGGGTCCGGTCCTCCCGGATCCGCGGGATGCTGGCGGGCGCCGTGCGGGTGCTCCGGCCCCAAGGCGGCCCGGATGTGACGACCCTCCTGGCGCGCTACGACGAGCTCCCCGCGGACGCCTGACACGGGCCCGCCCCGGCTCGGGTTCAGCGGTCCAGGTGGCCCGTGTCGTTCCAGCGTTCCAGGGCCGGCAGGCCGTACGCCCAGCCCAGCACCGACAGCGACGTCGGCTCCAGCCGGATCCGCGCGGCGAACGACACCTCCTCGCCCAGCCACCGCGCCCCCAGCGCCCGCAGGATGTGCCCGTGGGCGAAGACCAGCACGTCGCGGTCGGACGAGCGCGCCCAGTCGACGACCTCGTCCGCGCGGGCCGTGAGCTCGGCGAGGGTCTCGCCGCCGGGGACCCCGTCCCGCCAGATGAGCCAGTCCGGCCGGTCCGCCTTGATCTGCGCCGGGGTCAGGCCCTCGTAGTCCCCGTAGTCCCACTCCATCAACGCGTCCCACGGCTGGGCCCGCTCACCGAACCCGGCGATCTCGCAGGTCTCGGCGGCACGGACGAGCGGGCTGGTCCTCACCTCGACGCCGGGCAGACCGTCCCAGGGCTCCCGGTGCAGCCGTTCGCCGAGCAGCTTGGCACCCTCGCGGCCGGTGTCGAGGAGGGGAATGTCGGTCCTGCCGGTGTGATTGCCCTGGACCGACCACTGTGTCCGGCCGTGCCGGGCGAGCAGGATTCGCGGTGCCATGACGGCTCTCCCTGAAAATACGGAGATCCGAAGATCCGGGGACCCTAGGATCTGGTGGGTCCGGGACAGCGGTGTCCGGGACAGCTGAAGGGGCTGCGGGCGCGGGCGACCGGCTGGAAGACCGGTGCGTGCGCGGGCCCCGTTCCATCATCCCGCACCTGTTCCGCGCGCAACCTGCGGGGCGACGTCCGCGTCCCTCCCCGCGCATGACCAGGGACGTCCGCCCGTGTGGCCACCACGGAAATCCGGGCATACGACCGCCGTACGGTTGAACGCCCGCCGTCGACCGCATGAACAGGGGAGAGCCGCCGGATGCCGCACGCCATCACCGCGCCACCGTCCTCGGGCCTCCGGCCCCGCTGGTGGACGGAGCTTCCGCTGCTCGCGGTGGTGTACGGGCTGTACGCGATGGGCCGGCTGCTGGTCCACGAGAACGTCCCGGCGGCCGTGGAGAACGGTCTGGCGATCCTCCGCCTCGAGCAGGCGCTGCACCTCAACGCCGAGCACCCGCTCAACCGGCTCCTGACCGCCCACCCCGCACTCGGCATACCCGCCGACTTCGCGTACGCCTCCCTGCACTACGTGGTCACCCCGGCCGTCCTGATCTGGGTCTTCCGGCGCCGCAGTGCCGCCTACCGGGCGGCCCGCACCTGGCTGATGACCTCCACCCTCCTCGGGCTGACCGGCTTCGCCCTGCTGCCGACCTGCCCGCCCCGGCTGCTCGACGCCCACCACGGTTTCGTCGACACGATGGCGCAGTACAGCGCGTACGGCTGGTGGGGCACCGGTGCGAGCGCCCCACGCGGGCTCAGCGGGATGACCAACCAGTACGCCGCGATGCCGAGCCTGCACGTCGGCTGGGCGGTGTGGTGCGGCGTCCTGCTGTGGCGCCACGGCCGCCACCCGCTCGTCAGGGCGGCGGGCGTCGCGTATCCGCTGATCACCGTGTTCGTCGTCATGGGCACGGCGAACCACTATTTCCTCGACGCCGTGGCCGGTGCCGCCGTGATGGCCGTGGGCGCCCTGCTGACCAGGCCGTTCATGCGCCTCTCGGAGCGCGTGAAGGACCGTGCCGGGGCGGTGTTCGCACGGGTGCCCGCCTCCCGGACCCCCGCGGAATCCACGATTGTCAGTGACGGATGCAAGACTTCCGCGGGTGAGCGAATACCCGGCCGGCGGACCGCCTCCGCAGATCCCAGCGTCGCGAGCGCCCGCTCCCCGGCCCACGCCGACACCGACGCTCCGGCAGCGGCTCGCTGAGCTGCGCGGTCCCTCCGTCGCACCGCATCCGCTGGACGCACGCGCACTGGCCGCGCTCGCCGCGAACCCGGGATGCAGGCGACGTGCCCTGCTCGACGGCGCGGGTGTCGACAAGGCCGGACTGGCCACGGCGCTCGGCTCCCCCGCCGCGTTCGGCCAGTCCCAGTTCGCCTTCGTCCGGGGCAACGCCTTCGAGGCGAAGGTCAAGGCCGACGGCGGTACGGAGCTGCTGCGCCTCCTCGTCGAGCGGTTCGGCGGCGGCGCCGAAGCGCCGGCCGAGGTCACGGTGCCCGATCTGACGGCCGCCGGCCCCGAGGGCCGCGCCGCGCGTACGGCGCTGGCGCTGCGCGAGGCCACGGCGGCGGGCGGCTGGGCCCTGCTCGACCATCCGATGCTGGCCCTGGAGGTCGCGGGTTCCCCCGCCTATCTGGAGCCGGACGCCGTGGTGGTGCACCCCGACGGCACCTGGACGGTCGTCGAGATCAAGTCCTTCCCCATGATCGACAGCTCGGCGGACGCCGCGAAGGTCGGTGCGGCGGCCCGCCAGTCCGCCGTCTACGTCCTGGCGCTGGAGCGGATCGCCGCGAAGACCGAGGGCGCCGAGGTCGGGCACCGGGTCCTGCTGGTCTGCCCCAAGGACTTCTCCAACCTGCCGACCGCCTCCGTCGTGGACGTACGCAAACAACGCGCCGTCACCGCCCGCCAGCTGACCAGGCTGACCCGCGTGGAGGACATCGCGGACGCCCTGCCCGAGGGCACCACCTTCGACCCGGGCTGCTCCCCCGACGAGCTCGGCACCGCCGTCGAGGCGGTCCCCGCGGCGTACGCCCCCGAGTGCCTGGCCGCGTGCGAGCTGGCCTTCCACTGCCGGGCGAAGGCCCGCGCCGAGGGCGCGGTGGAAGCGCTGGGCCGCAGTGTGCGGGGCGAGCTCGGCGGCCTGACCACGGTCGCCGGAGTGCTGGCCGCGGCAGCCGGCAAGGAGGGCGACCCCGCCGATCCGACGGTGGCGGCCCTGCGCAGGGCCGCCACCCTGCGGGCCGAAGCCCTGGCCGGTGTGGACGGCGGTGTTCCATGTCGCTGATCAGCACCCTCGCCCGGCTGGAGGCGGTCGACAGCGGACGGGCCCAGCCGCTGGCCACCGTGCGCCACCGTCATCTGACCGGCCGGCCGCTCGTGCTGGTGCCGCTGACGACCGCCGGTGAGGCCGGCGCCCCGCTCGGCGCACTCGTGGGCACGGACCGTGCGGCGCCCCGGCTGCTGGCGGTGCCCCAGCCGCGCGACCGTGATCTGCGGTTCGCGTTCCTCGCCGAGCTGGCCGAGGCGGTGCTGCCGCACATCGAGTCGTACGCCGATGTCGTCGAGGCCGCCGAGCGCAACGAGACCGATCCCGCGACCGGCAAGAAGGTCAAGGTCGAGGTCGAGCTGTGCGCGGACGCGGCGCAGCTGATCGTGCCCAGCAGGGCCGGCATCGACTTCGTACGGCTGCTCGGGCGGTCCATGCGGTTCCGGCGTACCGCCGAGGACGACCCGGACACCCCGTATCCGGCTCCCGCCCGTGTGCCGCTGCTCGGCCGCTGGCTGACGCACTACGGGGAACGGGCCAGGGTGCCGGGCTCCTCGCTGCTGCTCGCCACGACGGACCTGCTGAGCCGGCACTGGGCGACGGGGCAGAGCAGCCTGGAGGACCAGCACCTCGGCGCGCTGCTCGCCTGGGTCGATCCGCCGGCCGGCGGGTCCGGTGCCGAGGCCGCGCTCCGGGCGGAGGGCGAGCGGGACCGTGACGGTCAGCTGGTCTGCCCGCCGGCCGGGCCGGCGACGGACCCGGCGTTCGACAACCGGCTTCTGGCGCCCGCGATCGAGCGGTACGACCGCGCGCGCACGGCGCTGGCCGCAGCGGAGGACGGCCTCGACGCCGACACCCGGCTCGGCGAGCTCAGCAGCGCCGAGCGGGACATCAGGTCGCTGCTCGCGGGGGTGCTGCTGCCCACCTGGGACGCGGTGTGGCGGGGGCTCGACCTGCTGGCGGAGCTGCCCGAGGGTGCGAGGGCGGAGGACCGCTGGACCAGGGACCGCTGGTCGTTCACCGCGCACCGGGACCGGGTGCGTGCGGGCGAGCCCCCGCAGCCGCGCCGGGACGACGCGGTGACGGCGGCGCAGAAGCTGGCCTCGCGGGAGACGGCCCAGGCCCAGCTGGACGCCCAGGAGGCGCTCGACGATCCGCTGGTGCTGGCGGGGCGCAGGCTGGCCGGCGAGGCGTTCGTCGGGGAGGTGACGGAGGTCGTGATGGCGTACAGCGAGTCGAAGCGGCCCTCACCGCGTCCCCTGGTCACGGTGCGGACGGACGAGCGCCCGCACCTCGGTGAGCGGACCAAGGTGTACCGCTCGCTGGACGGGGACCCCGTCAGATCACAGACGGCGGAGTTCGTGGCGTACGGGGCCGCGTCCGCCGAGGACGCGGAAGCCGCCGGCACGGTCGAGCTCGTCCTGCGGATCACGGACCGGATGGGCCGGAGCAAGGAGCCGGCACCGGGTTCGGTGCCCGAGCCCGGCGACCGGATCACCTGGACCCTCTTCGAGCACGACCAGCGGGGCGGTCCGAAGCTTCCCGATCCGGAGGACACCCCGTGGACCCATGGCGGTCCGCCGGGTGCCGCCGGCGCCGGACCTGCCGAGCAGCCCGATCCCGTGACCGCGGAGGACCTCCTGTGACAGCCGTTCTCGACCCGGGCGCCGCGGCGGCGCGGGCGACCGACGCCATCCTCGGCGACACCCTGCGCGGTGCGGCGCGCGGCATCGTGGTGGACTCTCCGCCGGGAGCGGGGAAGTCGACGCTGGTGGTGCGCGCCGCGCTGGAGCTGGCCGCCGCGGGCCGCCCGCTCATGGTGGTCGCGCAGACCAACGCGCAGGTGGACGACCTGGTGGTGCGGCTCGCCGAGAAGGCTCCCGAGCTGCCGGTGGGCCGGCTGCACAGCAATGACTCCGATCCGTACGACAAGGTCCTGGACGGCTTGGACAACGTACGGAAGTCGGCGAAGGCGGCGGATCTGGCGGGCCTGGACGTCGTCATCTCCACGGCCGCCAAGTGGGCGCACGTGAAGAACGTCGAGCCGTGGGGGCACGCGATCGTCGACGAGGCGTACCAGATGCGCTCGGACGCCCTGCTGGCGGTGGCCGGGCTGTTCGAGCGGGCGCTGTTCGTCGGGGATCCGGGCCAGCTGGACCCGTTCTCGATCGTGGGGGCCGACCAGTGGGCGGGCCTGTCGTACGACCCTTCGGCGAGCGCCGTCTCCACGCTCCTGGCGCACAATCCGGAGCTGCCGCAGCACCGGCTGCCGGTGTCCTGGCGACTGCCCGCGTCGGCGGCGCCGCTGGTCTCCCACGCGTTCTACCCGTACACGCCGTTCCGCAGCGGTACGGACCACGGGGACCGGCGGCTGTCGTTCGGCGTGCCCTCGGACGGGTCGGGCCCGGACCGGGTGCTGGACGAGGCCGCGGAGTCCGGTTGGGGGCTGCTGGAGCTCCCGGCCCGGCGCACCCCGCGCACGGACCCCGAGGCGGTGCGGGCGGTGGCCCTGGTGGTCCGCAGGCTGCTGGACAGGGGCGGCTCCGCGACGAGTGAGCGCGGCCCCGGCCCCGTCCCGCTGACGGCGGAGCGGGTGGCGGTCGGCACGGCCCACCGCGACCAGGCGGCAGCGGTGCGGGCGGCGCTCGCGGAGCTGGGGGTGACGGGCGTGGCGGTGGACACGGCGAACCGGCTCCAGGGCCGTGAGTTCGACGTGACCGTGGTCCTGCACCCGCTGTCGGGCCGCCCGGACGCCACGGCGTTCCATCTGGAGACGGGCCGCCTGTGCGTGCTCGCCTCGCGGCACCGGCACGCGTGCATCGTGGTGTGCCGTGCCGGGGTGGCGGACCTGCTGGACGAGCACCCGTCGACGGAGCCGGTCCAGCTGGGCGTCACGGTGAAGTTCCCTGACGGCTGGGAGGCGAACCACGCGGTCCTGGCCCACCTCGCCGAGCACCGCGTGCATTGGACGCCCTGATCCTGGGCAGCGCTCTTGCGCGGGGCCGGACAATGGAAGGTGGCCGTCCGGCCGTACGAGGAAGGACACCACATGGCACAACCCGAGCGGAACGAGCGGCAGAGGCTGCGTCCGGCGCCGCTGCTCTTCGAGCCGTCGGAGGCGGCAGCCGATCCGGAGCACTTCTTCGACCTGGAGTCGATGGAGGACCCCGGCGCGCTGCTGGCCCGCGCGACGGAGCTGACGCTCGCCTTCCGGGCGGCGACCGACCGGGCCGTGGAGTTCCAGGCGGTGGCCGCCGCCCAGCTCGCCGATCCACGCCGTTTCGACCGGCTCACGCCCGCGGACATAGCCGAGCGCGCGGAGTGGACCGAGGACTACGCCAAGAAGATGATCGAGTTCGGCCGGTCCCTGCTGGAGACCCCCGCGTCCTGACCTCCGGCACAGGACAGGGCCCCGGCTACGGCCCGCGGCCGTGAAGCCGCACGACCGTACGTCACTGCGGGTACACCCGTGGCATATGCCGCCGGGCAAGATACCGCGTCGGTTCGCGCCCTGTCCGGCTTTCGGCAACTCTGCGGGACAGGAGCGTCACGGCCGGTAGACATGTCGTCATGAGCGCATGGCTGAACGACGAAACGACCCTGCGGACCGCCACAGCCGCCCCCCGAGGTGTCGACATCTTCGCCCTGCTGCGGGACCGCGCCGACCACCGGTCCGACGACAGGGCCGCTCAGGTCACGGCGTCCGGAGCGGCATGGCTGGCGGGCGCCTCGCCCAGTCCCCGCAGCACGCTCTCGCAGTGGGAGGCACATCCCTCCGCCCCCGGCGTCCTGCCGTGCGGCTCCGCGTTCGACGTCGTGAACGTGCCGGCACTGTTCGGCCGGCGCATGCTGGAGCGGCTCTGGGCCGAGGGGCCGGGGTCGGGCCCGGTGGCCACGCACCGGGGCAGGATGCTGCTGTTCGCCTCCCCGGGCACGGCCCAGCGGCTGCCGTCCCTGCTGGCGTGGGAGGAGTGGGGCACGGGGAGCGCCGGGGGCTCCCGCCACCCGGGCGCCCTGCCACCGGTCCTCTGTCACGGCACGGGGGACGCCGTCACCGTCCCGCCCCTGACCGGCTGCGAGGGCGCCGGCGGGCCCCGCTGGGTGGTCGCCCCGGACACCCGCGCCCCTTGGCTGCCGGGCCCGGACGTGCTGCTGTGGGCCTGTGTACGGGTGGGCAGGACGGCGGCCCCGTCGACCACCGGGAATTCGATTTTTCCTCCCGCCGATCCGGGTGCTAATGTCTACGACGTCACCAGGCGCCGTTAGCTCAGTTGGTTAGAGCAGCTGACTCTTAATCAGCGGGTCCGGGGTTCGAGTCCCTGACGGCGCACAGACGGAAGAGGCCCCTCGCGAGAGCGAGGGGCCTCTTCGTGTGCGTGGTGCGGGAGTCAGATGCCGGTGGCGACCCGGACGGTCCAGGCCCCCGACCGGGTCCGGTCGGCGACGTCGATACGGACGCGCTCCCCCGGCACGGTGAAGCGCTCCCCCTCCCGGATCGGGGCGTCCGCGAGTGGCGGGTAGACCGACCGGTCCCAGCAGGCGTCGGAATCGGGGTGGGTGTCCAGCACCTCCACCGGGCCGCCGCCGGAAGGCGTGGCGTTGCGGATGCGGTAGACGAGCACCCCCTCGGTGCAGGTCGTCCGGTCGTTGCCCGTGGCGCTGCGGGCCTCGATGGCCAGTGCGCTGCCCGCGCCGGTCCTGATGACGGCGAGCCGGGTCCCGAGGGACGCGCCCGGCACGGGCACCTCGGCCATGGGTTCCAGGGTGAGGTCGGCGGCGCCCTGCACGCACACGACCTCTTCGCCCTCCAGCCAGCCGAGCTTCCACTTGTGCCAGCCGAAGAGGTCCGGGGACAGCCCGAACTGGCTGCCCATCACGTCCCAGTCGCCGACGTACGTGTCCCAGTCGCCCTTCCCGTCCTCCGGCCGGTGGTAGAGGTCCGCCAGGTCGAAGACGTGCCCGGTCTCGTGCGCGAGGACGTTACGGTCCGGCGGGTGCTCCTCGAAGACGGTGACCACGCGCCGGATGTCCGTACCGTCGGCACGCACCGGCCGGTCGAAGTTGACGACCTTGGTGGCGTCGGAGTCGACACCGGGGGCGTCCGGATCGGCGACGATGTAGACGATGTCGTACGCGGAGAAGTCGGTCCCTTCGTCGGCGGCCTCGAGCGCGTCGCGCAGGTAGTCACTGCGCCGCTCGGAGCTCCAGTCGCGCTGTATGCCGTACGCGGTGGAGGGGCTCGGCATGGGGGTCCACTGCCGCTGGGGGTGGGCGCGCAGGGTGAACTTCCCGTACGAGGCACGCCGGAAGAAGTGGGTGGTGGAGGGGAAGTAGTCGGCGGCGAGCACCTCGGGGCCCACGACGGGTTCGGAGTCGGGGAAGGAGAGGAAGATTACGACCGCGTCGAGGCCGCGTTCGGGGCGTGGGTACGCGTCGTTCCAGGTGTCGAGGCCGAGGGAGTGGTGTGCCGCCGTCCGGGGCAGGGCGCACGGCCCGGCGTCCCGCGAGGCCGCCACGGCGGGTCCTGCCACGAGTCCGGTGGCGGCGAGCGCCAGGAGGGACGTCAGAGCGGCTGCCGCACTGCGCAGGCTCGGCTTCTCCAGCCCCCCGGACCCGTGCTGACGCGGCACATCTACCTCCGGGTGGCGAATGCGGGACTTCCCCCTCACCCTGGGCCGCTCCGGGGTCGTACGCCCTGTTGTGCTGCCCCACACGGGTCAGCGGTGGCCCGGGTGATGCCCTTGAGGCGCATGACTGCGCTCACGGACAGTCACAATCACTCACTCTGAAACACGAATCATCTGTATCGACGCAAAAGTGATCACTTACTGCCACACCACACGGGGCGCCTTCCGGGTGACAGGTATGGGGCAGGCGTGGGACATGCGCGTACCGCGTGTCCGAAACGGCGGACGCGCTGGAACGGCCGCCGCGCCACCCTCTATGCTTCACCTCGCTTTCCTGCGTGGTTCCCGCCTCTGGCACGGCACTTCACTCCACGCCCCTGCCCGGCCATACCTGTTCATGACGATCTGCACAGCGGGAGCGAGCGGTGAGCGGAACCACCGAAGGGCCGACCCCCCGGGCGGAGGCGGCCCCCGGCGCCGGCCCCTCGGAGATCACGCGGTGTGATCATCAGAGACCGGGCCTCTCCGAGCTGCGCGACTACCGCGCCGCGTACGCGGCAGCCGCTCTCCCGATGGCCGTCGTCGACCACCGCGGCCGGATCGCGAGGCCGAACGACGCGCTGGGCGGCCTGCTCGGCGCCGACCCCGCGTCCCTCACCGGGCAGCCCGCGGCCGGTCTCGTCGGTCTCGCATCGGACGGCCCCGCCTTGCGGGCGTACAACGAGGTCCTGCGCGGCGCCCGGCCCCGGTTCCGGTGCGTCCGTCGGCTCAAGCACACCGACGGCCGGCCCCTGTGGGCCGAGGTCACCGTCGTGCGGATGGGCGATGTGGCCGACGGCACCGGCCGGGTGCTGCTGTCAGTCGCCGACGTCAGCGAGCGGCGCGAGCTGCGGGAGCGGCTGCGCCATCTGCGGATGCACGACCCCGTGACCCGGCTGCCCAACCGCACGCTGTTCTTCGAGCGGCTCGCCGCCGTCCTGGCGACCCCGCCGGTCCCGGACGGCTCGCCGGCGCCCCGGCACGGCCGGATCGGCCTCTGCTACCTGGACATCGACGGCTTCAAGGCGGTCAACGACACCCTGGGGCACCGCACCGGCGACCGGCTGCTCGCCGCCGTCGCCGGACGGCTCACCCACTGCGCCGAGGCCGACGGTCTCTCCACCGGCAGCCCTCTGGTAGCGCGCCTCGGCGGTGACGAGTTCGCCATCCTGGTGGAGGACTCCTCGGGCACACAACAGCTCGCCGACCTCGCCCGCTCCGTCCTCGCGGCCCTCCAGCGGCCGTTCGAGGTGACCGGGCACCGGCTGTCGGTCTCCGCGTCGATCGGCGTGGTGGAGCGGGCCACCGCGGGCACGTCCGCCACCGCTCTGATGCAGGCCGCGGACACCACGCTGTACTGGGCGAAGGCCGACGGCAGGGCCCGCTGGACCCTCTTCGACCCCGAGCGCAACGCGCACCGGATGACCCGGCAGTCGCTCTCCTCCACGCTCGGCCCCGCCGTCGAACGCGGCGAGTTCACGCTGGAGTACCAGCCACTCGTCGGCATGGCGGACGAGGTCGTGCGGGGTGTGGAGGCACTGGTCCGGTGGAACCACCCACGGTTCGGGCTGCTGGCACCGAGCCGGTTCGTCCCGATCGCCGAGGAGGACGGCACGATCGTCCAGCTCGGCCGGTGGGTGCTGCGCACGGCCTGCCGCCAGGCCCGTCTCTGGCAGCTGGAGCACCCGGAGGACCCGCCGCTGTTCGTCAGCGTCAACGTGGCCGTGCGGCAGGTCCGGGACTCCGACCTGGTCACCGACGTGGCGGAGGTACTCGCCGAGACGGGGCTGGAACCCGGGCTGCTGCAACTGGAGTTGACCGAATCGGCGGTCATGGGCTCGCCGGGCCGGCCGCTGCGGGTGCTTCAGGCGCTCAGCGACATGGGGGTCCGCATCGCGATCGACGACTTCGGTACGGGCTACTCCAACCTCGCCTATCTGAGCCGGCTGCCCGTGTCCGTGCTGAAGCTCGACGGCTCCTTCGTACGCGGGTTCCGCTACGAGGACGGCGCGCACCCCAGCCCGGCCGACGAGACGATCGTCGAAGCCATGGTGCAGCTCGCGCACCGCCTGGGCCTGACGGTCACCGCGGAATGCGTGGAGACCTCGGGCCAGGCGGAGCGGCTGCGCCGGATCGGCTGCGACACCGGGCAGGGGTGGCTGTACTCGCGGGCGGTGGCCCCGGAACGGATCGCGGAGCTGATCGGCAGCAGGCCCCAGGACAGCTGACCGGGTCAGCTCGTTCCGGTCAGCTCGCCCGGGGCAGCCCGTAGGCGTCGGCGATGAGCTCGTACGAGCGCAGCCGGGCCTCACCGCCGTGCGCGTTGGCCGTGATCATCAGCTCGTCCGCGCCGGTGCGCTTGGCCAGGTCGTCCAGACCGCTGCGGACCTCGTCCGCCGTACCGTGGACGATGTCCTTCAGCCAGCCGTCGACGAATTCACGCTCCATCGGGCTGAAGTCGTACGCCTCCGCCTCCTCGGGACTCGGTACGAGACCCGGGCGGCCGGTGCGCAGCCGGACCATCGACAGGGCGCCGGTGAGTACCTGGCGACGGGCCTCGCGCTCGTCGTCGGCGGCCAGCGCCGCGACCCCGATGAGGGCGTAGGGGGCGTCGAGCACCGCGGAGGGCTTGAAGGACTCCCGGTACAGGTCCAGGGCGGGCACGGTGTTGCGGGCCGAGAAGTGGTGGGCGAAGGCGAAGGGCAGGCCGAGGACACCGGCGAGCCGGGCGCTGAAGCCGGAGGAGCCCAGGAGCCAGACCGGCGGGCGGGCGGCGGACTGGACGCCGCCGGGCGAGGTGGCCTGCACGGGCCCGGGGACGGCGTGGATACGGGCGTAGGGGTGCCCGTCGGGGAAGTCGTCGTCCAAGAAGTGGATCAGCTCGGCCAGCTGCTGCGGAAAGTCGTCGGCTCCCTCGTTCAGCCGGTCCGTACGACGCAGAGCGGCCGCGGTGGCACCGTCGGTACCGGGCGCCCGGCCGAGGCCGAGGTCGACGCGGCCGGGGGCCATCGCCTCCAGGGTGCCGAACTGCTCGGCGATCACCAGGGGGGCGTGGTTGGGCAGCATCACGCCGCCGGAGCCGAGCCGGATGCGCTCGGTGTGCGCGGCCAGGTGCGCGAGGATCACGGCGGGGGACGAGGAGGCCACGCCCGGCATGGAGTGGTGCTCGGCGACCCAGAAGCGGTGGAAGCCGCGGCTCTCGGCCAGCTTGGCGATGTCCACGCTGGTGCGCAGGGCCTGGGTCGCCGTGCGGCCCTGGCCCACCGTCACCAGATCGAGCACGGACAGGGGCACGGAGGCCGCCCCGCCCGCTGTGCCCCGAATCTGGTCGCCTCGGTTCTCGTCCACGTGTTTCGGCCTCTCCGGTGGTGCGTCTGGGTACCGGAGGGTGCCAACAGGAGGATGACTCCGCTTATTCCCGTACGGCTCTCTCCCGGCCGGGCCGGGCCGCTACTCCCGCACCTCGATGCCCCGGGGCTCGGTGGCGCCGAGCGGGGGCTCGCGGGTGGCGAACAGGGTGCCGAGGGTGGGGGCCCACATACGGCGTTCGGAGAGCCGGAGGCCTTCCCAGACGGCCACCTGGTTGGCGGTGAGGACCGGCTTCCCGAGGAGTTCCTCCAGCTCGGGGACGTACGCGGCGGTGTGCAGGGCGTTGTCGGGGAGCAGCACCACCTCGGCGTCGGGGTGGTCCCCCGCCACGGCCAGCTCCTTCACCAGTTCCACGTCCGCGGCGGCCGCCTCGGACGCCGCGATGATGCCGCTGCCCCGGGTGGCGGCCACCTCGACGCCGGCGGAACCCAGGAAGCCGGCGAACAGCGCGGCGACGTCCTCGGAGTAGGTGGCTGCTACCGCGACCCGGGAGGCACCCAGCTCGCGCACCGCGTGGACGAAGGCGATGGAGGTGCTGGACGCGGGGAGCCCGGCCGCCCTGGCCAGGTCCGCGGCCTGCGTGTGCGCCCCGTCCCAGCCGTAGGCGAAGCTGCCGGCCGAGCAGGCCCAGACCAGGGCTTCGGCGCCGGCCATCCGCAGCTCCTCGACCCCTGCGTCCAGGCGGTCCGGCGCGCCCGCGGCCCGCAGGTTCCCGGCCCTGCGGGTGTCCTCGTCGACATCGGTGTAGAACAGCGGCAGTCTGATGTCGCTGTCGAGCATGACCTCGATCCGCGGGAAGTCGTCCTCCGCGGCGTGGCCCGGGTAGAGAAGTCCTACGGTCGTCATGTCCGTCCTTCCGGTTCGGCCGGATGTCCTGGCACTCCAGTCACCGTTGCCCCTGCCTGGGACAAGTATTCCCCTTATGGCCCCATATCGTCGCCCGCAGCACGTGTGACCAGTGGTTTCACCCACGAGGCGGAGGCCCTGCCGACGGGTGTGCGCCCCGGTGCGGGCGTAGCCGTCCGGACACGCCCCGACACCGCGCCGGGGCCGGCCGACGGAACCGCCGTCCGGCACGCCGACGAACGGACACCGGCCGGTCGCGCAGCTCGCCCCGCCGCGCCGGGCAGCGGGCAGCCGCCTTCCGGCGCGGTGGGCATGCACCGCGACGCAACACCTTCCCCTGACATCACTGACCGATGTACGGCATGACGGGCACTCATGAAGGCGCGCACGCCGGGGTATACGCCCCGCACACCCGTCGTCGCCCCGCGCCCATGACGGGACACGGGAAGGTCACCCTCCGGCCACCGTTCGGTTACATGGCGGCGGTTGCTGCATAGGAGCCCTGGATCGGGCAGGTGCTCACCCTGTCCGGACTGTTCGGCACCCCGATTTCTCCAGGAGATTGCGAACCATGGCTGACTTCCCTCACCTGTCCCGTCGGGGCTTCCTTAATCGAACAGCCGCTGTGGGAGGTCTGCTCGTCGTTCCCGGCCTGCTCTCCGCCTGCAGCAAGACCGACGCCGGCGCGGCGGACGGTGAGGGTGCCCTCGACAAGCTCCGCAAGCAGGGCTTCGTCCGGGTCGCGTACGCCAATGAGGCCCCCTACGGCTACATGGAGGGCAAGGAGCTCAAGGGCGAGGCCCCCACCCTGCACCGGGAGATATTCAAGGCGCTCGGCGTCGACGAGCTGAAGCCCACCCTCTCGGAGTGGGACGGCCTCGTCCCCGGCCTGCAGGCGGGCAAGTACGACGTGGTCAGCGCGGGGATGGCCATCACCCCGGAGCGCTGCGCCAACGCCCTGTTCTCCGAACCGGAGTTCATCTCCCCCACCGCCCTGATGGTGAAGAAGGGCAACCCGAGGAAGCTCACGGACCTCGCGTCCGCGAAGGCGGCCGGGGTCACCATCGGCGTGATGTCCGGTGCGGTCGAGGGCTCGTACGCCGAAGGGGCGGGCATCGCCGAGGCGAAGATCAAGACCCTGCAGAAGCCGCAGGACGGCGCGGACGCCGTCAAGGGCGGCCGGATCGACGCCTTCCTGCTCACCGGGATCTCGCTGCGCTGGCTCGCGAAGACCAATCCCGACACCGAGGTCACCGAGGCGTTCGTCCCCGAGCTGGACGGTGTGAAGCAGTTCTCCCCGGGCGGCGCGGTGTTCCGCCAGGGCAACGAGGACCTGCGGGACTCCTTCAACCGCGAGCTCAAGAAGATCGTCTCCGACAAGTCGCGCTATGTGAGCCTGCTCCAGGACTACGGGTTCGGCGCCACCGAGCTCCCGCCGGCCACCCTGAAGACGGCCGATCTGTGCAAGGGCTGACGAGGGCGGAGCACCTACCGTATGAGTGACTTCTTCTCCACACTCCTCGATGAGTTTCCCCAGGTCAGAGCAGGTCTGTGGGTGACGGTCCAGGCCACCGTCCTGGGCTCCCTGCTCGCTCTGCTCCTGTCGTTCGCCCTCGGTTTGGCGGCCGGCAGTAGACTGCTCCTGGTGCGCGGGGTCTCCCGCACCGTCGTGGAGTTCTTCCGCGGCACCTCGCTCTACATCCAGTTGTTCTGGCTGTACTACGCGATGCCGCAGCTGACGGGCTACGAACTGACGCCGGTCCTCTGCGGCGTCGTCGCCTTCGGCCTGAACTACGGCGCGTACGGCTCCGAGGTCGTGCGGGGGGCGATCAATTCCGTGCCGCGCGCCCAGTACGAGGCGGCGGTGGCACTGAACATGACGCCCTTCCACCGGATGCGGAAGGTGATCCTTCCGCAGGCCTGGGTCCAGATGATCCCGTCCTTCACCAACCTGCTGATCCAGCTGCTGAAGTGCACGCCGCTGCTGTGGCTGCTCTCCGCCGCCGACCTGATGACCGTGATCCAGACGATCCGCGACCGCACGGGTGAGAGCCTGACCGCCTACCTGACGCTGCTGGCCGTCTACTTCGTCCTCGCCTATGCGCTGACCCTGCTGATGAACCTGCTGGAACGGACCGCCAAGCGACGGCTCGGCCTGCACACCGGCGGGGGAAGCCTGCTGAGGACACGCAGCGCGGCCCCCGCCCCGACGGCCGGAGGTGCCCGGTGACCACGTTCGACTGGGATGCCGTCGGGGAAGCGCTCCCCCTGCTGCTCGAAGGATTCCGCGTCACCCTGCTCGCGACGGTGCTGGGCACGCTCGTGGCCGCCGTACTCGGTCTGGCGATCGCCGTGGCCGGGCGGGCACCGTCCCGCTTCGTGACGGTGCCCGTGAAGGCCGTGATGGAGTTCATCCGCTCCACCCCGCTGCTGGTCCAACTGGTCGGTGCGGCAGCCGTCTTCACCTCGGTGGAACCGCTGACCATCGGCATCGTCGTGCTCGGCGTCCACTACGCCACCTACACCTCCGAGGTGTACCGGGCCGGCATCGACGGCGTACCCAGGGGCCAGTGGGAAGCCTGCCGGGCCCTCTCGATGTCTCCGCGGCGGACCTGGCAGGCGGTGATCCTGCCGCAGGCGGTGCGCAACGTGCTGCCCGCCCTCGGTAACTACGCCATCTCGATGTTCAAGGAGACCCCGTTCCTCGCCGTGATCACCGTGCAGGAAATGGTCTTCGAGGCCCGGAAGTACGGAGCCGACCACTTCGCGTACACCGAGGCTTTCACGCTCGCCGGCCTGGTCTTCCTGGTCGCGAGCTACCCCACCTCGCTGCTGATGAGAAAGCTGGAGAAGCGCCTTGGCCACTGACTCTGCCCCCCTGAAGGAGCCCGCGGACGCCGCACTCAGCACCGAGGCGGTCGGAGTGGAGCCGTTGGTCCGCTTCGACAAGGTCGTCAAGCGGTACGGCGACCATGTGGTCCTGGACGAGCTGGACTTCACCGTGCGGCGTGGTGAACACGTCACCCTGATCGGACCGAGCGGCTCGGGGAAGACCACCATCCTGCGGCTGCTGATGACGCTGGAGAAGGTCAGCGACGGCGTGATCTGGGTGGACGGCTCGCCGCTGTCGCACGTGCGCAAGCCGGACGGCTCACTGAAGCCCGCGGGCGAGAAGGAGCTGCGCGCGTCCCGGAAGAAGATCGGGATGGTCTTCCAGCAGTTCAATCTCTTCCCGAACATGAAGGTCCTGCAGAACATCACCGAGGCGCCGGTCAACGTGCTGGGGACGGACCGCGACGTGGCGGAGGCACGGGCCCGCGAACTGCTCGACCTGGTCGGGCTCTCCGGCAAGGTCGACGCCCACCCCTCCCAGCTCTCCGGCGGCCAGCAGCAGCGCGTCGCCATCGCCCGCGCGCTGGCGATGCAGCCGGAGATCCTGCTGCTCGACGAGGTGACGTCGGCGCTGGACCCGGAGCTGGTGGCGGGCGTGCTGGAGCTCCTCGGCGACATCGCGCGGAACACCGACATCACGATGCTCTGTGTGACCCACGAGATGAACTTCGCCCGCGACGTCTCGAAAAAGGTTCTGATGTTCGATGCGGGACGGGTCGTGGAGTCCGGTCCACCGGAGAAGATGTTCACCGACCCCGAACACGAACGTACGCGCGCGTTCCTCGACGCGGTGCTCTGACCTCACCGCCGACATCACGCCCATGACCTAGGCATGTGCCGACCGGCGGCGCCCCGGTCCCCGGAGCCGGGGCGCACCGCCGACTCCCCGACAGCCCCTCCGAATCGGCCACTTGGCGACTATCGTGGGTCAGGAGCGTACGGTCACGACCTGGCAGATGCCCTGAAGGGGGAACCGTGGCGTTGAAGCCCGAGCCGAAGGCGCCGTTCCATTCGGTCCAGTACGCCCTGCGTGTCCTCGAATCAGTGTCCACCCACGACAGCGGGGTGACCGACGCCCGGATCGCCCGCGAGACGGGGCTGCCGTCCGGCCACCTCGCACCCCTCCTGTTGATGCTGCGCCGCGAGGGATACATCGAGCAGGTCGCCGACGGCGCCTACGTCATCGGCACCTCGCTCCTGGAGCTCGGCTCCGGCGCCGCCCGCAGGCGGGCCGTGGAGGCGAGGCTCCAGCAGTCGCTGGTGCAGCTGCGGGACTCGGTCGGCGCGGCGGTCTATGTCAGCCGGTACGTCGACGGGGAGATCCGGGTGACGCAGGTGGCCGACGGGCCCCGTACGCCCGCCGTCAACGAGTGGGTCGACTTCCGCTCGGCGGCGCACGCCAGCGCGATCGGCAAGTGCCTGCTGACCCAGCTGGACCAGAACGGCCGCCGCGACCACCTGGCCCGGCACCGGATCGCCCGGCTCACCTCGCGGACGATCACCAGCGAGAAGGTGCTGTTCTCGAAGCTGGACAGCCAGCCGGCGACGGTGCCGGTACTGGATCTGCAGGAGTACGCCGTGGGCACGGTGTGCGCCGCCGTCCCGCTGACGGCGGGCTCGTCGGCGGGGTGCCTGGCCCTGTCCCTGCCGATCGAGCACGCGCACCGGCTGCGCGCCGCGGCGGCCACGCTGAACCGGCGCGCGGCACCGGTTCTCCTGTCGCTGGCGCTGTGAGCTGCGACGCACTCGGCCCGGCGCTGCGGCCCGGGCAACGCGCGGACGGCACCCGCCCGCCGGGCGGGTGTCATCAGCACCCCTGAGCACCAGGTATTATTTTCGAGTCAGCAGGCGCCGTTAGCTCAGTTGGTTAGAGCAGCTGACTCTTAATCAGCGGGTCCGGGGTTCGAGTCCCTGACGGCGCACAGACACCACTGTGGGTGGTCTCCCTCCGGGGAGACCACCCACAGTGCGTTGTGCCGCGAATCAGAACTTCACGTCGGAGCACGCGTAGAACGCGTTGGTGGTGTCCGCGACGTTCCAGACGGCCAGGATGACGTGCTTCCCGGACTTCTGGGTGGGCATGCTGCCCTGGTGCGTGAGGGTGGCCGGCGGCTGCTGGTTCCCGTACGGCACCGTCATGAAGGGCTGCGACTCCAGGGCGGCCCTGGTGAGCGGCTTGGTGGAGTCCCAGCCGTTCTTGGTGATGTAGTAGCGGAAGTCGCTCGTGGAGTGCCGGGCGGTGAACTGCCAGCGGAAGCTGTAGCCCTGCCCCGCGGTGACCTGGGTGGCGGGCCAGTTGCCGCCGCGCGGGTCGTCGAGCTGAGCGAAGGTGCTGTTACCGCCGGAGCAGATCTTGCCGTCCGCCGGTCCTGCCGCCGGGAAGCCCTTGGGGCCCTCGACGCTCTGCGGTTCCCACTGGATGTTGCCGCAGCCGGTGACGGTGCCGTTGGCGCAGAGCTTCTGCCGGCTGATGGGTGAGTCCGTGTAGCCGTGGCTGCTGGCGCTGCTGGTCGCGAACATGGAGACGCCCGCTATCGCCAGGCCGATGACGGCCGCGCTTGCCCTTTTCCGCATGCTGTGTCGCTCCTCGAGAACGTGGGGGGGTGTTCTGGGGATGAACCGAGCTGTGCTGCGCGCGCCTCACTGTGCGGTCTAGACCAAGTCCAGATTATTGACAGAGCATGAACATGTCCAGACCAATGTGCATCGCGTTTCGGCGCGTGCTCCCCTACGAGCGGAAGCGCTCAGACCGTTTCCCCACCGCTCCGGCCCACGTAGAACGCCACGGTCAGATCCCTGACCAAGGCCTTGTGTTCGTAGGCGTCGAGCTCGACGATGCCGCGCGCGGTCAGCCGGCCGACCGTGTCGTCCACCGCGTCGACCACCGAGGTCAGGACTCCGTCGCGGTGCTTCGCGTCGATGGCGGCCACCCGGCACCGCTGCATCGCCGCCGCGACCTCGGGGGCGTACTCGATCGCGGTCGGCTGCGCGGAGTACACCTCGATGCCCACCGGCGCGCAGTCCGCCCGCACCATCCGGGTCAGCGCGTCGCCCACCGCCTCCGCGTCGCGCAGGGTGCGGGCGTCCTCGTGGAAGGCGTCGGCGGGCAGCTGCGAGAGCACCCGCGCCAGCGCCGCCTCCACCTGGTCGCACAGATACCGCTCGTGGTCCGCGACACCGAGCGTCGCCCGCGCGGTGTCCTTCACCCTCCAGACGACGAGGACCACGGCCCGCAGAGCGGTACCGTTCGCGTCCACGGCGGGCAGCGACTCACTGCGCCAGTGCCGCAGGCGTACGTCGATCCGGCGGCGCCGCAGGAGGGGCGAGATCCACAGGAGACCGGTACGGCGGACGCTGCCCCGGTAGTCACCGAAGAGCGTCAGCACCGAGACGTGTCCGACACGGCCCCGCCCGAGACCGCAGAGCGCGAACAGTGCCACGGCCGCCAGCAGCGTGAGCAGCGCCCAGGCGCCGATGCCGACGCCGTCGTACGGACGCGCACCGAGTCCGAAGCGGCCGGTCAGGGAGGCGGGCAGCACGCCGTGCCACCCCAGCACGGCGAGTGCGGCGACCGCCGCCGTCGCCGTGGTGCACAGCGCCGACCACCCCGGCAGTGCGGGGCCGGGCCGCTCGGTGAGCCGGGGGTCGGCGAGGGGGGCGGGCCGGGTGGGGCTCTGCACCCGGGGGGAGGGCGGCAGGGACGGACGGCGGTCGGTGGGCCGCCGCACGACGCCGGCCCCGGCGGCGGTGGCGTCCGTGCCGACGGCCTCGCCGTCGTGGCCGTCGCCGGAGTCGTGGTCGCCGTGGTCGTGGTCGCCGTGGCCGTGGTCGTGGTCGTGGTCGTCGTCGTCGCGGAAGAGCAGGTGCACGGGGGCGGGGGCGGTGTTCTCGGTGGCGACGACGGGCTGCCTCCGACCGGCCTTCGACCAGGCGACCGGGTCCACGGCCCCGACGTGGAGCGCCGCCAGGGGGCGCTCCACGTCGGGGTCGGCCGGCCGGCTCCCGCCCGGGAGGGACTTCCGGAGGTCCGGCGGCCCGTCCCCGGGCCTGGCCCTCCGGCCCGCCGGAACGTGCTTCGCCTCCGGGAGTACGCCGGCGACGGCCTCCTGGGCCGGCTCCGGGGTGGACCGCAGGTCCGGACGCAGCGCTGCCGGAGCACGCGCCGGACCCGGGTCCAGGTCTTCCGGCTCCGGCCACAGGTGCAGGTCCTCCGGGTCGGGCTCCGGCTCCGGCTCCGGCTCCGGCCACAGGTGCGGGTCCTCCGGCTCCGGCTCCGGCTCCGGCGAAAAGTGCAGGCCCTCCGGCTCCGGCGACAGACCCAGGTCCAGGTCCAGGTCGACCAGGCCCCCACCGGCGGCCGGGGCGGTCGGGCCCACCACGGCCACCGCGTCCATCGCCGGCCACAGGTCCGCCGGGATGTCGTCCTCCAGCTCCACGGCGGACACCTCCACCCCGGGCGCCGCCACCGCGGGCGCCGCCACCGCGGGCACGGCGGGCTCCTTCTCCGGTTCCGGATCCGCCACCGGCGGCCCCGGGTCCCCCACACCGGGCCCGGGCAGGAGCACTCGCGTGTCCCGCGCGCCCAGCTCGTCCCACTCGCCCCGTACGTTCTCCGTCATTCGCATTCCCGCCTCCGTCATGTCCGTTCCGTCACCTCAGCCGTCACGCGAAGAGCCGTCGCCATGTCTCCGGCCCCGGATATCCGTCGGCCGCCCTCCCGCTCCAGCCCTGGGCACGCTGGAACGCCTCGACGTTGCGGCGGTAGGTCTCCGTCCAGTGCGGGCCGGGGCCCGTCACGTAGTGCGCGCCGTATCCCTTCTCCACCAGCCGGTCACCGAGCCGCTGGACGTGGGCGCCGGACCGCCCGGGGCGGAAGTGGCTCTCCCCCGGGTACGTCATGACCCCACCCGGCCCGGCGGCGGGGATCGGGTGCCCGCTCCCCTTGACCAGCAGGTCCCTGGTGTCGGGGCCGGGAATGCCGTCCGCGTCCCTGCCCTTCCACCCCTGCGCCAGCTGGAAGGCCCGTGTCGCCCGCCGGTCCGCGTCACTCCAGCGCGGCCCCGCGCCCTGTGCGTAGAAGCGCTCGCCGCCCTGGGCGATGAGCAGCTGCCCGAGCAGGGTGACGTGCGCGTTGTCCGCACCGGGTCCGAACTCCCCGACCCCGGGGAGCTCGGTGTCCGAGCCGCTGCCGCTCGCCCCGCTGACGACGCCCTTGTAGCGGTAGGCCACGTACTGCGAGGAGTTGCTCCAGTACGCCATCGGCGTCGTCGCCTTGCGCGTGTGCGGACGAGCCTGCTCGTACGCGAGGTAGTGACTGTGCGTGTCGTCGGTCCAGCCGCCGAAGACCGTGACGTGCGACCCCACCGCGGGGTCGGCCGGGTTGTGGAAGAGGAGGATGTCGCCGGGCTGCAGGTCCGCCCGGGCGATCTTCGTGCCGAAGGTGGCGAGACTGCCGGTCCACTCGTTGCTGCCGAGGTCCCAGGCCATCGACACGAACCCGGAGCAGTCCTGCCGGTAGCCGTCCGACCAGTACGCCGCCATGTCGTACGGGACCTTCGCCGTCACCCACTTCCTGGCGCGGGTGATGATGTCGGCCCGGGTCGTCGTGCGCTGCGCCGAGTCCGTGGGGCCTGGCGGCTCCGGGGGGCCGCCGTCGTCCAAAGGACCCACCGTGCCTTGCGGGGTGCCCGGCTGGGGGTCGGCCACCGTGCCGGCCCGGGCGTCGCGCCCGGCAGCGGTGGCGGCGGCCTGGCCGGCCCCGCAGGACAGGACCACCCCTGCCGCGGTGACGAGTACCAGCGCCCGCCGCGCACCGTGCGCCGCGGGGTGCCCGCCGTAGCGGACGGGCAGCGCGGCAGCCGTACGACGTCGTCGGGCGCAGCCCGGACAGCCGCAGTCGGCAGCGGGTTCGTACTCCTCGAAGACCGGCACAGTCATGCGACTCCTCTTCCTCTCGGCAGTCGTCCAGATCTTCCGTATCGCAACTTTCCCGGCATAGCTCATAGTGACTGACTAAAGGGAAAAAACGACCATCCGACAGGCCGCGCGAGAGAGGGATTGGTCAGGAGCACCTCCCCGCGTCGGGTAAAGTTGTCCAGGTCAGCAGGCGCCGTTAGCTCAGTTGGTTAGAGCAGCTGACTCTTAATCAGCGGGTCCGGGGTTCGAGTCCCTGACGGCGCACGCACACGAAAGGCCCCCTTCACCACAGGTGAAGGGGGCCTTTCGCATGCTCCCGGCGCGAAGGCGCCCCCGTGCGCCTTTCGTCACTCCTGTGCGCCTCCTTAACGGTATTCCCTTAAATGGCGTGTATGGCTGATAAATAGCCCGTTTCACCCTTGCGTTCATGGCACGAATCGGACAACCTGACCCGTGTCGGCCGGAGGATCCACGGGACCCCGGCCCGGGGGAAGAGGGACCGGCTACGAGCGGGGTGGGGACCCCGCCGACGTACGCACAGCAGAATTCACGCAGGGTGGCCCTGCGTGCGGGGGGATGACCATGACGTCGACGCCGTCAGGCGACCGGCAGCACAACGACCCTGCCCGGACGGTCCAGCTACGGCTGTCTCCGCGGCCGCGCGCCGGGAGGCAGAGGCGGCAGAAGCAGGCGCTGCCGCGCTACGACTACGAGCACTACAGCCGGCTCGCCGGGCCTCTGACCCAGCCCGGCCCCGACGAGCCGTACCGCGTGCGCTACCGCTCGCTGCTCTCGCAGGAGACCCACCGCGTACGCGCGGCACTGCTGCTGGGCGCCGCGCCGCTCGTGTCACTGGGCCTGTTCGCATGGCTCATGCAGCCGGAGCACTGGACGGAACGCGATCCGAACCTCAGGAACGACACCCTGCTCGTCCTCGACGTGGTGATGCTGGTGGCGATCGGCCTCATCGAGCTCTTCCGCACCCTGAACGTCCTGTCGAACGCGCACGCCACGCTGGTGGCCCGCGACCCGGTACCCGTCATTCCGGAGAGCGGCACGAAGGTCGCCTTCCTCACCTCCTTCGTCCCGGGCAAGGAGCCCCTGGAGATGGTGACGAAGACGCTGGAGGCCGCCGTACGCATCCGGCACCGCGGACTGATGCACGTCTGGCTCCTCGACGAGGGCGACGACCCCGCCGTGAAGGAGGTCTGCGCCCGGCTCGGTGTGCACCACTTCTCCCGCAAGGGCGTCGCCCGCTGGAACCAGGCGAAGGGCCCGCACCGGGCGAGGACCAAGCACGGCAACTACAACGCCTGGCTCGACGCGCACGGTGACGCGTACGACTTCTTCGCCTCCGTCGACACCGACCACGTCCCGCTGCCCAACTACCTGGAGCGGATGCTCGGCTACTTCCGCGACCCGGACATCGGCTTCGTCATCGGCCCGCAGGTCTACGGCAACTACGACACCTTCGTCACGAAGGCCGCCGAGTCCCAGCAGTTCCTCTTCCACGCACTGATCCAGCGCGCGGGCAACCGCTACGGCGCACCGATGTTCGTCGGCACGAGCAACGCCGTGCGCATCTCGGCCCTCCAGCAGATCGGCGGCCTCTACGACTCGATCACCGAGGACATGGCCACCGGCTTCGAGATCCACCGCCACCGCAACCCGCTCACCGGCAGGAAGTGGCGCTCGGTCTACACCCCCGACGTCCTGGCCGTCGGCGAGGGACCGACCGCGTGGACCGACTTCTTCACCCAGCAGCTGCGCTGGTCCCGGGGCACGTACGAGACGATCCTCAAGCAGTACTGGAAGGGCTGGTTCTCGCTCCCCGCGGGCAAGCTCTTCAACTACACGATGATGATCATCTTCTATCCGATGTCCGCCCTGAACTGGATCCTCGCCGCCCTCAGCTGCGCCCTGTTCCTCGGCATGGGAGCCTCCGGTGTCCAGATCGACCCGGTGATCTGGATGATGCTGTACGGCAACGCCTCGGCGCTCCAGATCGGCCTCTACGTCTGGAACCGCCGCCACAACGTCTCACCGCACGAGCCCGAGGGCTCAGGCGGTCTCGCCGGTATGGCGATGTCCGCGCTCTCCGCACCCGTCTACGCCCGCTCGCTGATGGACGCGGTACTGCGCCGCAAGAGCTCGTTCGTGGTGACGCCCAAGGGCGACTCGTCCAGCCCGGACACGCTCTTCGGCACCTTCCGTATCCACCTGTTCTTCATCCTGGTCTTCGGCGGTTCGATCGCCGCGTCGTTCGTCCTCGGCCACAGCCACCCGGCGATGCTCACCTGGGCCTGCCTGGCACTGCTGATCACCGCCGCGCCCGTCATCGGCTGGCGGTACACGGTCCGCGCCGAGCGGAGGAAGCGCCGCGACGGGCCGCCCGCCGCACCGGCGCCCGAGCCCGAGCATCAGCCCGCACCCTCGTGGGCGGGCCACGAAGACACCCTGCAGATCGCCCTTGGGGGACGTAACCGATGAAGTACCGTCCGAGCCGCCGTACCCGCCGCCTGGCGATCGGTACGGCGGTCGTCCTGGCGCTCGCGGGGGCCAACGGACCGTGGCTGTACCGCTTCAGCACCGAGCGCTACCACGAGTACGCCGTCAACCAGCCGGAATACAAAGCCAGGAACGGCCACTGGGACTTCCTCGACGTCCCGTCGGAATTCCGGATCAACACGATCCACGCCGCGCTGCTGCACACCGGCAAGGTGCTGCTCGTCGCGGGCTCCGGCAACAGCCAGAAGAACTTCGACGCGAAGAGCTTCCGGTCGGTGCTGTGGGACCCGCGGGAGAACACCTACAAGAACATCTCCACACCGAAGGACATGTTCTGCGCCGGGCACACCCAGCTGCCCGACGGGAAGCTCCTGATAGCCGGAGGCACGAAACGGTACGAGAAGCTCGAAGGCGACGTCACCAAGGCCGGCGGCCTGATGATCGTCCACAACGAGAACCCGGACAAGCCGATCACCCTGCCCGCGGGCACCACCTTCACCGGCCGGGACAACGGCAGGACGTACAGCTCCAAGGACCCGGTGCTGGTGGAGAAGGCCACCAAGGTCTTCGACAAGAGGACCGGCGCGTTCCTGCGGAACGAACCGGGGCTCGGCAGGATCTACGTCGAGGCGAAGAAGTCCGGGACGAAGTACGAGACGGGCACCGAGGACAACTACCGGATCCCGGGGCTCACCGGCGCCGACAGCCGCAACGTCTACGGGATCGCGCAGAAGCTGGCCCTCGACAAGAAGGACTTCCAGGGCATCAGGGAGGCCTACGAATTCGACCCGGTGGCCGAGAAGTACATCAGCGTCGACCCGATGAACGAGGCCCGCTGGTATCCGACGCTCACCACGCTGGAGGACGGCAGGGTCCTCTCCCTGTCCGGGCTGGACGAGATCGGCCAGATCGTGCCGGGCAAGGACGAGATCTACGACCCGGAGACCAGGACGTGGGAGTACACCGGCGTCGTCCGCAGGTTCCCCACCTATCCCGCCGTCTTCCTCATGAACAACGGCAAGCTCTTCTACTCCGGCTCCAACGCCGGTTACGGGCCGGCCGACGTGGGCCGCGACCCGGGCATCTGGGATCTGGGGTCCAACACGTTCGAGAAGATCCCCGGGCTCAGCGACCCGGACAAGATGGAGACCTCGGCGACCGTACGACTGTCGCCCGCCCAGGACGAGAAGTACCTGGTGATCGGCGGCGGCGGGGTCGGTGAGTCCGACAGGTCCAGCGAGAAGTCACGGCTGGTCGACCTGACCGAGGACGACCCGCGCTTCACGGACGGCGCCGGCCTCGCCGAAGGCACCCGCTACCCGAGCGCCTCGCTCCTCCCGGACGACTCCCTGCTGGTCACCGGCGGTTCCCACGACTACCGGGGGCGCGGCGGTTCGAACGTCCTGCAGGCCAGGCTGTACGACGCGAAGTCGGACAGCTATCAGCGGGTCGCGGACCCTGCGGTGGGCCGCAACTACCACTCGGGGTCCGTACTCCTCCCCGACGGCCGGGTCATGATCTTCGGCTCCGACTCGCTGTACGCCGACGACGCGAACACCCGGCCCGGCACGTTCGAGCAGCGCATCGAGATCTACACGCCGCCGTATCTGTACCGCGACGGGCGTCCGGAGCTGACCGCGGGGCCGAAGCGCATCTCCCGTGGCGGCACGGGGGTGTTCACGACCCGGCACACCCCGTCGATCACCTCGGCGAAGCTGATGCGCCCGAGCGCGGTCACACACGTCACGGACACCGACCAGCGGTCGATCGCGCTGGACCTGAAGAAGTCCGTCGACGGCATCACCGTGACCGTCCCGAAGAACCGGGCCCTGGTCCCGTCCGGCTGGTACATGCTCTTCGTCACCGATGCCGACGGCACACCGTCGGAGGGCATGTGGGTGGAGATCCCGTAGGGCGTGTTTCGAAAGTAGCGCCGTCCGCCCGAAGGGCCAGGCAGGCGGGACTTTCGAAACACGCCCTAGGATCTCCACCCACGGGGGCCGGCCCGCCTACTTCGTGGCGCGGGCCAGCCCCAACGCGTATTCCGGCCACCAGTCCCCGGCCTTGGGACCGCCCTTGCAGTCACCGTCGGACTCACCCGGGCGCTTGATCCACAGGTAGGCGTCCACCAGCGCGTCACCCGTCTCCGTCGTCGGGGACTCACCGAGCGCACGTCCCGGCGGGTTGCACCAGTTCTCCGCGGGGTCGCCGCCGTCGTACGGGCCGTTGCCGTTACGACTGGTGTCGATCACGAACGGCTTGCCGCCGACCTTCGCCGACAGCTGCTTCCCGAAGTCCGTACTCGCCGCCGTGGTCTGGAAGTTGGACACATTCACCGCGAAGCCGTCCGCCGCCGCGATCCCCGCCCGCTGCAGGGGCTCGAACAGCGCGTCGGGCGACTGCCAGCCCGCGTTGCCGGCGTCCACGTACACCGTGGTTCCCGGCTGCTGCTTCAGGCGCTCCACCGCGCCCTTGAGCAGGTCGTACCGATCCTCGTGGAACTCCTGGGGGGTGCACCCGTCGACCAGGTGCAGCAGCGCGTCCGGCTCCAGGATCACCGTGGCCCGGCGGTCACCGATGCCCTGGGCGACACCGTCCACCCAGGTCCGGTAGGCGTCGCCGTCAGCGGCCCCGCCCTTGGAGAACTGGCCGCAGTCCCGGTGCGGAATGTTGTACAGGACGAGCAGCGCGTCCCGCTCCGCCCGCTCCGCCGCCTCGGTGAAACCCTTCGCGGCCCCCTGCGGATCGTCCGGGCTGATCCACTCCCCCACGGGCTGCTCCGCTATCTTCCGGATCAGCTCGGCGTTCGCCGTCTCGCCGTCCTTCACATACGCGGCGACCTGCCGCGCGGCCCTGCCCTCGGGGTTGACCCAGTACGGGTCGCCGCCCTCGGGCTGCCGGCCGACGGCGGCCGGTGCGTCCTTCCCCCCACCGCCGGACGATCCATCGCCGGACGAGCCGCCGCCGGACGAGCCCTCGTCCGACGAGCCGCCGTCCGACGAGGAACACCCGGCCAGCAGCAGGACCGCGACCGCCCCGGCTGCCACGCTCGCCATCCGTCCGGTGCAACTGCCGTACATGCACTCCCCCTTGTGCCGATGCACTGCCGGTCGCATCCATCCTGGCACAGCGATCCGGGCCCCGGCCGGATCCGGACATCCTGCCAAATAATCGCCGGGTGCCACGTGCCGTCGGCCTACAGTGTCGTCCAGTGGGTACGCGTCGTCCCCGTACGAACGATCCGACCTCCCGCGTCGTGCCCGGGCCACTCCCGCGGTCCGGACACCGCGGTAGAGGACCGGCCCGGCCGGCGCTCCGAGGGGGAGCGGACGCCGACCGGGCCGGGTCGTCCCGCGCGGGACACCCTCAGGCCCGGCTCCGCTCCGGACTCCTCTCCGCCGTCAGATACGCGGAGACGACGACGTTGGCCGTGTACGCGTGGGTCTTGTGGTCGTACCTACCGCCGCAGGTGATCAGCCGGAGCTCGGCCCGGCCGTCCTCGCGCGGCCCGTACGCCTTCTGCGCGTCGAAGCGTTCCCGGCTGAAGACCTGGACGTCGTCGATGGTGAACTCGGCGACCTTCCCGTCGGACCGGCTCACCCTGACCTTCTCGCCCGGCCGCGCGGCGCTGAGCCCGTAGAACACGGCGGGCTCCGTCTCGGTGTCGACATGACCGACGAAGAGCGCGGCCCCCTCCGTGCCGGGCTCGGCGCCCTCGGCGTACCAGCCGACCGCGCCCGGTGTCCCGAACGGCGGGGGCTCGATCGCCCCGTCCTCGTCGAGCCCGCGCCGTACGACGGCCGCCTCGACGCCGATGGACGGGATCTCGACCCGCTGCGGTGCGGCGCCGCCGAGCGGATCGTGGGCCGGGGGCAGCGGCGCGCCCAGGGGGCGTCCGACCGCCGCGACGTCACCGGTCGTCGGGGCCGAGCTGCCGGCGGTGGCCGCACGGTCCCACAGCCACAGCCCCAGCAGGAGTACGGCCCAGGCGACGCCGGTCAGCAGGCGTCCAGTTCCGGCGGAACGGTCCGGGGCGGACATGTCAGTGCTGCGCCGGACGGCGGCGGCGAGCGCCGCGGAAAGCGACGGCGACGGCCGCGACGGCACCCAGTCCGAGGCCGATCACCGCATGCGGGCTGCCGGGGCCCTCATCGGCCGCGGCCTTCTCGGCGAGCACCGCGGTACCTCCGCCACCGGCCCGAACGGGGGCGACGGGCGAGGGGCGGCCGTGGCGGACGACGGTGACCGTGCCGGTGGCCTTGCCGTGGCCGTCCTTGCAGGTCACCCAGATCTTGTAGGCGCCGGGGGCGGCGTTCGAGCGGATCCGGGCCTCTGCGACAAGGCTCTTGCCGCCGGCCGGCTCGAAGCGCGCTTCGGAGGCGAACGCCTCGGAGTTGCCACGGGCCGACTTCCCCTTGCCGCAGACGTCGACGCGGAGTTCCACCTCCTCGCCGGGGGAGACACGGGACGGGTCGACGAAGACCGTTCCCGGACGCTTCTCGTCCCTGGGGGCGTCGGCTCCGGACTCGGCCAGTGCGACGGACGCGGGAAGGGCTATCGTCCCGGCCACCACTGCGGCACAGAACGTGAAGGGCAATGAACGCATCGTAAACCTCCTGAGGGAAGGTTCACGCGTGGGGCGGCAGCCCGCATCCGCTGTAGCCCGGTCGGGTTACTCCACGGGCAGGTCGACCAGGTCGACGAGGTCCGCGATCGAGTCGACGACCGTGGAGGGCCGGAAGGGGTAGCGGTCCATGTCGGCCTCCGTGGTCAGGCCGGTGAGGACCAGGAAGGTCTGCATCCCCGCTTCCAGGCCGGCGAGCACGTCGGTGTCCATCCGGTCGCCGATCATGGCGGAGGTCTCGGAGTGGGCGCCGATGGCGTTGAGTCCGGTCCGCATCATCAGCGGGTTGGGCTTGCCCGCGAAGTACGGTGCCTTCCCGGTGGCCTTGGTGATCAGCGCGGCGACCGAACCCGTCGCGGGCAGCGGGCCCTCGGCGGAGGGGCCTGTCTCGTCGGGGTTGGTGCAGATGAAGCGGGCGCCTCCGTTGATCAGCCGGATCGCCTTGGTGAGCGCTTCGAAGCTGTACGTCCGAGTCTCCCCGAGAACCACGTAGTCGGGCTCGTGGTCGGTGAGGACGTAGCCGATGTCGTGCAGCGCGGTGGTGAGTCCGGCCTCGCCGATGACGTACGCCGTGCCGCGCGGCCGCTGGTCGTCGAGGAACTGGGCGGTGGCCAGGGCGGAGGTCCAGATGTTCTCCACGGGCACGTCCAGACCCATGCGCTTGAGGCGCGCGTGCAGGTCACGGGCGGTGTAGATGGAGTTGTTCGTGAGGACCAGGAACGGCAGTCCGGAATCCCTCAGCCGCTTGATGAAGGCGTCGGCCCCGGGGATCGGCGTGCCCTCGTGGATGAGGACGCCGTCCATGTCGGTCAGCCAGGATTCGATCGGCTTGCGCTCTGCCATGGTGACGGGCTCCTGCCGTACGCGCTGTGCACTCGAGGTGCTGGACGCCGGCGGCACCGCGTTGTGCAGCGCCGACGCCCTGATTTTAGGCCGCCCGCTCCGCCGGGCGGAACCGTCGGGGCGCAGGTAGCTGATCTTCACCGGGTGGTCATCCGCCGCTCGGTCCCGCGCGCGTGGCAGGCGCACATGAACCGCACGGGGCCTTCACAAAAGCCCTGTCGGTCAGCCCCGTGCGCGGCGGATCCTCCGCGCTCCCGCCAGTGCGCCCACACCGCCGACGAGCAGCACACCCGACGCGATCGCGGCCGCGGCCGCCTGGTCCTCCTGTCCGGTGCGGGCCAGTTCGGAGGCTCCCGTGCCGCTCTCCTCCTCGGCGTCGGTCCCGGGGCCGGTGGGTTCCAGGTCCGTCCCGCCGTCGAGGTCTCCCTCGACGACGGAGAAGGTGTAGTCCTCCGACTCCCCCACCCAGTCGCCGTCGCCGCCCTCCGTCGCCGCCAGCCGCTGCACGACGGCCGCGTTGGCCGTGATCCGTCCGGGCTCGGTGTCCGAGGTGAAGCCCATCCGGACCTGGACGGTGACGGTGCCTCCGGCCGGCACGGTGAAGCCGGCGAAGTCGTCGTCCTCGCCGCCGCCGAAGACACCGATCTGTTCGTGCCGTTCCGTGGTCTCCCAGGTGACGCGGTGCCGTGCGTCCGGATCGGACAGCTCGGAGAATTCCAGCTGGATCCGGGCGGGGGTGAGTGTGCGGTCCTCGTCGGTGAGCACCAGCACCGGATGGATGGCCCCGCACCGCTCGGAGGTGGTGTTGGTGAGGTCGAGGTACCAGGTCCCGTACCCGCCGCCGGAGGCGTAGGTGTCCGGGCCTCCGTGGATCCGGGTCTCGATCGGGAAGCGCTCGGCGGTCGGCTCACCGCAGGTGGGCTGCTGGTCGTCGGCGACGACGGCGGTGGTGGCGGGGGCCGCCGGCGCGGCACCTGCCTGCGTGCCGGCGAGGAGGACGGCCGGTACGGCGAACCCGGCCGCCAGCCCGAACGTCCCGAGAGTGGAGAAGACACGGCCGTCGCGCGGCCGTGCGGGGGGTTTGGGTCCCATCGGAGAGAACTCCCTTCGCTACTCGCGAACGACCGGCGCGTAGGGCCACCGGCTGCCGCGGACGACGCTGCCACGCGCGCACGGGGCCGGCCACCGCCGACCGGTGAACATCGCCCGTCCGGGCTCCGGAATCCGCCCGATCAGCTCTGCTCGACCCGGTCCTCGGCCTCGCCGGCCCGCCCGAAGAGCGGGGCGAGGACGAGCTGGGCGGCTCCCTCGGCGACGGGGCGGTCACCACCGCCGGCCACGGTGACGGGCACGGCGGTGGTGACGCCTTCCCGCCGGGCGCGTTCCTCGACGACGGCGCGGACCCCGCGCACATAGGTGTCCTCGTGAGCGGCGACGGCCCGGCCACCGAGGACGACCCGGTCGATGTCGAGCAGCCCGACGAGGTTGGCGGCGCCCGCTCCCAGGACCCTGGCCGCCTCGGCGATGTCGCCGCGGGCGGCGGCGGTGAGGCAGAGCGCCTCGATGCAGCCGCGGCCGCCGCAGTCGCACGGGGGCCCGTCCAGCTGGAGGGTCTGGTGGCCGAATTCTCCGGCGCCGGTACGGGCTCCTCTGTGCAGGGCGCCGCCGAGGACGAGCCCGGCGCCGAGGCCGGTACCCAGGTGGAGGTAGGCGAAGTCCGTCCCGGTGCGTCCGCGCAGGGCGAGGCCGAGGGCGGCGGCGTTGGTGTCCTTGTCGACGACGACGGGCAGTCCGGTGTGCTCGGCGAGGGCGTCGCGCAGCGGGTAGCCGTCCCACTGCGGGAAGCCGGTGACGCGGTGCAGCACCCCGTGTCGGTGGTCCAGCGGCCCCGGCAGGGCGACGCCCACGCCGAAGACCTGCCGGGCCGCGGTCCGGGGGGCCTGGGGTGCGTCGGCCAGTACCGCCTGCACCGCGTGGGCCGCCGTGGCGAGGACCTCGGCGGCCGGGGCCCCGAGGTCGAGCGGGCCGGTGCGGACCGCGACCGTGGTGCCGGCGAGGTCGGCCAGGACGGTGGTGAGCTCGTCGCGGTCCAGGTGGAGGCCGACGGCGTGTCCGGCGTCGGGGACCAGCCGCAGGACGGTGCGGGGCTTGCCGCCCGTGGAGGCGAGCCTGCCTGCCTCGGCGGCGAGGCCCTCCGTCCGGAGCCGGGCGGTGATCTTGCTGACGGCCTGCGGGGTGAGTCCGGTGTGCTCGGCGAGCTCCAGCCGGCTGATGCCCTGCTCACCGGCCACGCGCAGCAGGTCGAGGACGAGCGACGCGTTGTGGTGACGCAGGGCGGGCAGGTTTGCCCCGCCGCTTCTGCTGTTACTCCTGTTCACCCCACCATTGTCTCCACCGCTTGCACTTTGGCAACAGCGTTGCTTAAGTGGTTGGCATGACTGCCAACGCTCCTCTCCTCGTCGGGCTCGTCGGCTACGGCCTGGCGGGTTCCGTCTTCCACGCCCCGCTGATCTCCGCGACCGAGGGCCTTGTCCTCGACACGGTCGTCACATCGAACGAGGAGCGTCAGGCGCAGGCCCGCGCCGAGTTCCCCGGTGTACGCCTGGCGGCCTCACCGGACGAGCTGTGGCCGCGTGCGGGCGAGCTGGACCTGATCGTGATCGCCTCGCCGAACAGGACCCATGTCCCCCTCGCGAAGGCGGCGCTGGAGGCGGGTCTGCCGGTGGTCGTGGACAAGCCGCTCGCCGGTACGGCCGCCGAGGCCCGTGAGCTGGCGGCGTTCGCCGCCGGGCGCGGGCTGCTGCTCTCGGTGTTCCAGAACCGCCGCTGGGACAACGACTTCCTGACGCTGGCCGGTCTGCTCGAGGTGGGTGAGCTCGGTGAGGTGCAGCGTTTCGAGTCCCGCTTCGAGCGGTGGCGCCCGCAGCTGAAGGGCGGCTGGCGCGAGTCGGGCGACCCGGAGGAGATCGGCGGCCTGCTGTATGACCTGGGCAGCCATGTCGTCGACCAGGCGCTGACCCTGTTCGGCCCCGCGGTGCAGGTGTACGCGGAGTCGGACGTACGCCGCCCGGGTGCGGCGGCCGACGACGACACCTTCATCGCGATCACGCACGCCGACGGGGTGCGCTCGCATCTGTACGTGAGCGCGACCACGGCGCAGCTCGGACCGCGTTTCCGGGTGCTCGGCTCGAAGACGGGCTATGTGAAGTACGGCCTGGACCCTCAGGAGACCGCCCTGCGGGAGGGCGCGCGTCCGGCGGCGGGTGTGCCGTGGGGCGAGGAGCCGGAGGCGCTCTGGGGCCGGATCGGTTCGGGTGAGTCTCCGCTGACCGGCGGCGGTGACCCGGTGCGTACGCTTCCGGGCGACTATCCCGCGTACTACGCCGCCGTCACCGCCGCCCTGCGCGGTGAGGGTGAGAACCCGGTGACGGCCTTGCAGGCCGCCGCCGCACTGGACGTCCTGGAGGCGGCGCGGCGTTCGGCCCGTGAGGGTGTGTCCGTGACCCTTCTTCCCCACCACGACGAGGAGCAGCACGCATGAGCAGCGGCGCGCCGACCATTTCCGAGCTGATCGCGCAGGAGCGGCGTCTGACGCTGCCGCGGTTCGGCTACGACGAGGCGTACGCGCTGGGCGGCCTGCTGGTCGCGCTGGCCCGTGAGCGGCACGCGCCCGTCGCGATCGACATCCGGCGGGGCGGCCAGCAGCTCTTCCATGCCGCGCTGCCGGGTTCGAGCGCGGACAACGACGCCTGGATCGACCGTAAGCGCAGGGTGGTGGAGCGGTACGGCGAGAGTTCCTACCTGGTCGGTACGCGTTTCCGGGCGAAGGGCACCACGTTCGAGGAGTCCTCGCGGCTGGACCTGGACACGTATGCCGCGCACGGCGGCTCGTTCCCGATCGCCGTGGAGGGCGCGGGCGTGATCGGTTCGGTCACCGTCTCGGGCCTGCCGCAGGCGGAGGACCACGCGCTGGTGGTGGAGGCCCTGGAGCAGTTCACCGCGCGCCCGCGGGACTGACGGCGGTGCGGCCGCCGGGGGTCCCGGCGGCCGCGTGGCTGCGTCAGGCGTCCTTGAGCTCCTGGCGCTGGCGTCCCAGCCCCTCGATCTCGAGCTCCACCACGTCTCCCGCGCGGAGGTAGGGCTTCGGCTCCGGCCGGCCCATGGCGACGCCCGCCGGGGTGCCGGTGTTGATGACGTCGCCCGGGTAGAGCGTCATGAAGTGGCTCAGGTAGCGCACGACCTCGCCGACCGGGAAGATCTGCTCGGCCGTCGTGCCGTCCTGCTTCAGTTCCCCGTTGACCCACAGTTTCAGCGGCAGCGCCTGCGGGTCGGGCACCTCGTCGGCGGTGACGAGCCAGGGGCCCAGCGGGTTGAAGGTCTCGCAGTTCTTGCCCTTGTCCCAGGTGCCGCCGCGCTCGATCTGGAACTCGCGCTCGGAGACGTCGTGCGAGGTCGCGTATCCGGCGACGTGACCGAGCGCCTCCTCGGCGGAGTCGAGGTAGCGGGCGGTCCGGCCGATGACGACGGCGAGCTCGACCTCCCAGTCGGTCTTCCGGCTGCCGCGCGGCACCAGGACCGTGTCCTCGGGACCGACGACGGTGTCGGGTGCCTTGAAGAACAGGATCGGCTCGCCCGGGATCGCCGCCCCGGTCTCGGCGGCGTGGTCGTGGTAGTTCAGCCCGATGCACACGATCTTGCCGATCCGTCCGAGGGGCGGCCCGACCCGCAGTCCGTCCGCGTCGAGCGGGGGCAGGACGTCGGGCGTCTGGGCCGCTTGCTTCAGCCGGGCCAGTGTCGAGGCGTCGGCGAGGAGCTCGCCGTCGATGTCGGCGACGAGGCCCGAAAGGTCACGCAAGATGCCGTTACGGTCCAGTAGTGCGGGGCGTTCCGAGCCCGCCGTACCCACGCGAAGAAGCTTCAACGGTCCATCTCCCCTTGGTCGAGATCGAGCCCGTCGATGGGTTGCGGCCAGCGAAAGGCTCGTCCGATCCTCCAAGACATCGGATCACTCCGCAAGACCCTGTTCACGCACTGGACCCGTTGCCCTTACACGGCGGGCGCGACGGCGGCCTCGGTGGCCGGGGTCTCCCGGTAGAGGTGGGCGCGCTCGATCGCCGTCCAGGTGGTGCTGGTGACGATGTACAGCGCGGCGGCGAGCGGGACGTAGGCCACGGAGAGGAGCGTCAGGAAGGACATCAGAGGCATGATCTTCGTCATCGCCCCCATGCCGGGCATCGGCTGTCCGTCCGGGCCGGTGGCCGGTGTCATCGGGTTCGCGGCCATCTGCCGCTTGGTGCGACCGTAGTTGAAGGTGGCGACGGCGGCGACGATCACGAAGAGTGCGAGGTAGACCAGCCCTTGCTCGCCGAAGGGGCCGCCGTCGGCGAGCGCGTCGCGCCAGCGTTCGCCGAGCGGTGCGCCGAGGAGTTCGTGGGCGAGGAGCGCGTTGGGGTCGCCGCCGATCTTCTGGCTGGAGAAGAGGTGGTACAGCAGGAAGAAGGCGGGCATCTGGAGCAGGCTCGGCAGGCAGCCGGAGAGGGGCGAGACCTTCTCCTTCGCATGGAGCTCCATGAGCGCCTTCTGCATCCGGTCGGGGTTCTTGGCGTGCTTCTTGCGCAGCTCGGCGATCTGCGGCTGGAGCTTGGTGCGGGCCTTCTGACCGCGCGCCGCCGCTCGCGACAGGGGGTGGACGGCGAGCCGCACGAGGGCGGTGAAGAGCACGATGGCGGCGGCGGTGGACGCGTGCTGGAAGAGCGGCTGGAGCAGGTCGGCGAACGCGCCGACCAGGCCTGCGAAAGCGAACATGAACGCGGACATGGGTGAGCCCTCCGGGGGTCTCGTCGTGCCGGGGAGTGGGTGACTCGGCAGGACGGGCCGCGCGGAAGGCGGTGAAGGAAGGGTGCGCCCTCTACGCGGCCGTCAGGAGGGCTGCGCCGGGTGCTCGGGGCCTGGTGCGTCCCCGGGCGTCGGGGTCCCGTTGCGGGAGGAACGCGGTGCGCTTCTCGCGGTCGCGGATCGCGGTGCGCACTCTCGTGCGGGGCACGGGGGCGGCGCAGCGGGCGCTGATGACGGAGCAGACGAGGAGCGCCGAGCCGGCGGCCGCGGTGGCGGCGAGGGCGACGGCGGCGGAGAGGCTGCCGCCTTCGGCGAGCAGGACCTCGGTGAGGAACAGGACGAGGAAGGCGGCGGGGCGGAGGAGGCGGGCGACCGCACGGCGTGCACGGTTCATGTCGTCGTTCATCGGCCCTCCCCTTCGCTTCGCGCTCGTACGTGTCCTTCAGCCGTTATACACGATCGGTGTCCAGCGGCTGAAGGAGCCGGCGGGGGGTGAGCAGCGCGCGGCTGACGGGGTCGTCGGGGTCGGGATCGAGTCCGGCGCCGGGCCTCATCTCCACGTCCTCGAGCGGTACGCCGATGTTTCCGCAGGCCGTGCACTGGCCGTACGCCCCGAGTTCGCTGCCGCAGGTGGCGTGGAAGAAGAACCGCTTGGGGGTCGTGCCCTCGATGTGGTCGCGACCCCAGAGGCCGAGGGAGCGCACGGTGGGCCAGAGCGCCTTGCCCCTTTCGGTGAGGACGTACTCGTCGCGCGGGGGCGACTCCTGGTAGCGCTGCTTGACCAGGACCCCCGCCTCGGTGAGCGCCTGGAGCCGGGAGGCCAGGACGGCGCGCGGGGTGCCGAGGTGGGCGAGGAAGTCGTTGTACCGGCGCACGCCGTAGAAGGCGTCGCGCACGACGAGCAGGGTCCAGCGCTCGCCGATCACTTCGAGCGCGCGGGCGATCGAGCACTGCTGCGCCGCGTAGTCCTTACCGAGAGCCATGCCGCCACCCTACTCCTTGGGTTCGGTGAACGAACCTACTCGTGCTAACGTGACGCGCTCAGTAGGTTCATTCATCGAACCTACGGCCCGCGCACCAGCACCCCGGCGGGCCGAGCCCCCGGGAGGGACGTCATGACCCAGCAGCCCGTACAGACCGTCACGGTCCCCGCACCCCCGCCGGGCCGCCTCCCCCGGCCGCTCCGGCCCGGGGCGACGCTCGCCGTCACCAGCGCGGCCACCACCGTCGCGCTGATGAACTACACCGCGCCGATGGGGACGCTGCCCGCGCTCACCGCCGCCTTCCACACGCCGCCGTCCGCCCAGGCCTGGCTGCTCAACGGAGCCCCGCTCGGCCTCGCCGTGCTGCTGCTGGTCGCGGGCAGCCTCGCCGACGACTTCGGCCGGCGCAGGCTCTTCCTCATCGGCACCTTCGGTCTCGGCGTCACCGCCGCGCTCGGCGCGCTGGCCACCGGCACCGCCGGTTTCACCCTCGCCCGGGCCGGGCAGGGCGCCGCGAGTGCGGCGATCCTGGCCACCAGCCTGGGCCTGCTGGTCGGCGCCTATCCCGCCGGCCACGCGCGGATCAAGGCGATGGGGGTGTGGGGAGCGTTCGTGAGCGCCGGGATAGCACTCGGCCCGCTGCTCGCCGGCTCCCTCGGCACCCTCGACTGGCGGCTGACGTATCTGGCGCTGGGCCTCGGCGCCCTCGTCATCGGGTTCCTCGCCTTCCGTACGCTCACCGAGTCCCGCGCACCCCGCGCCGGCCGCCCCGATCTGGCCGGCGCCGCCGTGCTCGGCCTGGCGATGACCGCGCTGCTGACCGCCCTGACGCTCGGCCGGGACGGCTGGCTGCGCGCGCCGGTCGGCCTGCTGCTGCTCGCCGCCCTGGCCCTGACCGCGGTGTTCGCCGCGGTGGAGCGCCGGGCGGCGGCTCCGCTGATCGACCTGTCGCTGCTGCGCAGCCGCGCCTTCCTGGCCTCGGCGGTGGGGGGCCTGTTCACCGGACTCTCGGTGATCGGCCTGTTCAGCTACCTGCCGACCCTGCTCCAGCACGCGCTCTCGCTGTCCTCGCTCGACGCGGCCTGGCTGTTCCTCATCTGGTCCGGTACGTCGTTCGTCGTCGCGCTCCAGTCCCGGCGCCTCACCGGCCGGGTCACGGCCAGGCACCAGCTGGCGGCCGGCTTCACGCTCCACGCGGTGGCGGTGCTGCCGATGCTGGGGCTCCTGACCGGCACCCCGGGCGGCGCGGACGCCGCAGTGTGGCTGCGTCTGGTCCCGGCGCTGATCGTGGCCGGTGCGGGCAGCGGCCTGATCAACGCGGCGCTGCCCCGCCTCGCGGTCGAGTCGGTGCCGCCGGAGCGGGCGGCCATGGGGTCGGGTGCCAACAACACCGCCCGCTACCTCGGCTCCTCGGCCGGTGTGGCCGTGACGATCGCGGTGGCGACGACTCCGGCGGGCGCCGACGGCGCGGTGCTGCTGTCGGCCGCCACGGCGCTCGCCGCCACGGCGGGCGTGCTGTTCCTGCGGGAGCGCTGAGCGCCCCGCCCCCGCCCGCAGGCCGTCAGCCGAGTGTTCGTCCCACCGTTCCCCGCCCTTCATGAGCACTCCGGTCCGCTCCCTCTCACCTTCCCCCCGGCCCGCAGTACCGTGTGGTCCATGCGCCCCGACACGCCTGCCGACCACATCACCGAAGCCGAGCGCCTGCTGCGCACCGCGGCGCAGTATCCCGAGGACCATGAACCGCTGTTCCTCCAGGCCGCGGCCCATCTGGAGCTCGCCGGTGAGCGCGCCCGCGCGAGCACCCTCTACGACGAACTGCTCGGCTCCACCGAGATCACCATCGAGCGCCCGCACCTGGTCAAGGCACTCAAAGCGGCCAACCTGTGGGAGTACGGACACGAGGCGGAAGCCCGCGCGATCATCGACGGCATCCGCACCGCCGGCCCGCTCGACGCGGCACCGTGGGAGATCGCCGCGGAGACCCTCGAAGCGCACGACGAGCTGGAGGCCGCCCACGACTTCTTCTCGGCCGCGCTGGGCCTGCTCCTCGCGCCGGGCGAGGAAGTCCCGTACGCCGTTCAGTCGCTGCTGATCGGGCGGCACCGGGTGCGCAGGCTGAGGGGCGTCACCCATGACGCGTGGGACGAGCTGGCCGACGCGCTGCACACGGCCGCCGTCCCCCTCGACGAGCTGCACGACCCGAAGCGCCTGTGGGCCCTCGGCTCCTCCGACCCGGGCGAGCTCCAGGCGGAGATCAACCGTCTCCGGGCCGAACTGGGCACCTACCGCAGCGCGCTGTCCCGCCCGTTCCCCGTCGCGGTGCTGCGCTGGCCCGAGGACGAGCTGCGCGAACTCCTCACCGCCTACCCGGAGCTGGCCCAGGAGTACGTCACGCACGAGGACCATCTGGCACGCCTGGAAGCGGCGTTGCGCGATCTGCACGCCACGGGCACACCGAATCTCGGCATCGTGACCGGCACGGTCCCCTCCTACGAGGCCTTCGCCGCCTCGGAGGCCGCGTCCCCTTCCGACCCCGACCTGCTCCCCCAGTACGCCACCACACTGGCGGCCCGCGGCCGTGCCGTCCCGTGGCCCCCGGCGCGCGGCGCGGCGTGCTGGTGCGGCTCGCCACGCTCGTACCGCGACTGCCACGGGGCGGCCTGAACCGTACGTCCCCGGCTCCCGGGCGCCCTCATCCGCCGGCGAACGCGTCCCGCAGGTCCTTGTCGAGCTTCTCGGCGGCCTCGCCGGTGTCGGGCCGGTGCCTGGCCAGCAGCGCGTGCACGTGGGTCTGCAGCACCTGCGTGAACGCGCCGTAGTACGGGGTGCGCGGCCGTTGCACCGCCTCGGCCAGCGCCTCGGCGAGGGTACGGATGTACGCCGCACGCGCCTGGGGTCCCTGCCCCTCCGGCGCGCCCTCCCCCGTGGCCGCCGCCTTCGGCGCGTCACCGGCCGGCCGGAGCGCGGCGGCGACCCGGGGCCAGCAGGGCTTCGCGGAGGCGCTGTACACGGAGGTCCGGGTCGCCGCGAAGCCCGCGTCGAGCAGGCAGCGCTCGCTCTCGCGGGAGGTCAGGAAGGTGATGAGGGCCCGGGCGTTCTCGGCCCGGGGCGAGTCGCCGGTGACCGAGGTGACGGCGAGGTTCTGCCCACCGAGCACAGCCTTCCCCGGCAGCCGGTTCACGGCGTAGTCGTCCGGTTTCATCAGGTCCTCCAGGGCCCCGTACGCATACGGCCAGTGGCGCAGGAAGACGGCGCGGCCCTCGGCGAAATCGGTGAGCGACTCCGTCTCCTTGGACGCGTGGGCGGCGGGCTGGACGCGCCCCTGCCCGACGCGGTCGAGGAGCGCCTCCAGCCCCTTCTTCAGCTCCTGCGGGTCGGAGCTGTACGTCCCCTCGCTGTCGGTGAGTTCGACACCGGCGTCGGCGAACGCCTCGACGGTGTTGACGGTCAGCCCCTCGTAGGGGGCGAGTTGTGAGGTCCAGCCCCAGAGGTCCCCGCTGCGGACCGGGTTCAGCCCGAGGGTCTTGACGGAGGAGTAGAGCTGGTCCCACGTCCAGGTGGCGTCGGGCTGCTTGTCCACCGCGATGTCGGCCTCCGTCAGCAGGTCGGGCCGGTAGTAGAGGAGCCCCACATCGGTGTTGAACGGCCGGCCGTAGGAGCGGCCGTCCCAGACGGTCGTGGCGTGGACCTGCCGGATGAAGTCGCGCTCGTCGGCAGCCGGCGCGCCGCTCTCCGTGACCGGCATGGGGCTGATGAGCCCGGCCTCGGCGAATTCGGGGATCCAGGTGATGTCGAGGTTCACCACGTCGTAGCGGGCGCTGCCGGACTGCAGGGCGCCGAGGAGCTGGCTGCGCTGCCGGTCCGCGTCACCGGGCAGCTCGACGAGTTCGGCCTGCTGGTCCTCCGACCCGGCGTGCCGGCGGTTCCACTCCTCTATGAGCTGCTGCCGCACACTGCCGGAACCGGTGACGTCGAGCCCGCTGGCGACGACGATGGGCCCTTCGGCCGTCTCCCGGCCCTGGCCGGTCCGCGGCGTTCCTCCGGGGTCTCCCGTACAGGCGGCGGAGAGGAGCGCGAGCAGACCGCCGACGGCGACGGCCGCCCTGGCCCGGCGACGGCCGGCGCGACGGTGTCCGTGAGTCATTCCGCGTCCCCCGTACCGGTCTTGGCGACCTCCGCCGCGAGCTCGACCGTGAGGTCGTCGGCCGGACTCAGGCAGCGCCCGCCGCTCGCGTCGGCGAGCCGTGGGCCGAACCGGCCCTCCGCGCAGGCGCCGTTCTGCAGCGACACCGTCACGATCCTCACGTGCGGCGTCCGTGCCGCCTGCGCGACCAGTTCCTTCCGCTCGGCCTCCTCGACGGCCTCGAAGTCCTCACCGTCGGTGACCAGGACGAGGAGCCGCGGCTGCTCCCTGTCCGTGGGCTCACGACGCAGGGTCTCGAACGCCTCCCTCAGGCCCGCCGCGATACGGGCGTCGAACGCAGCGGTCCTCGCGCGGGCGACGGCCTTCTGCGCATCTGCCCTGGTGTGCCGCCCGAACGCCACGAGGTCCGTCGCGCGTTCTTTGTCCTTCACCGCCGTCATCCACACCCCGTACTCGTCCTTGCCGCCCAGGGAGCTCATCGAGCGGGCCACCAGTTCCTTGGCCCCGCCGGTGCCGTCCCAGACCCGTTCGTCCGCCGTGGAGGTCGAGTTGTCGAGGAGGTAGAGCACCCTGCCGGGTCCGAGCGCCCCCCGGTAGCGGCTCAGGGTGTCGCTCAGTGACGCGGCCACGTCGGTCTCCTGGCCGGTCGCCGGGATCTGTTCGCGTACGGCCGTCGTGTTGTCCTCGGACCGCAGCACCGAGTCGGCGGCGGGCGGTGCCGGGCCGCTCGTGCCGACGCCCCGGAAACCGTCGTCGGTGAAGCACTTCTGCGCGTCCCGGTCCGTGGTCAGCCAGTCGTGGAAGGCATCGACGGCCGCCTTGCGGTCGTCGGCGTCCCGGTCCGCCCCGGCCCAGGTGACCCGGACGAAGGGCAGGTCCAGCATCGGCACGTCGGAGGGGTAGTGGGCGACCCTGTGGGCCAGCGCCTCCGTCGCGCAGTCGGGCCTGCCGTCCTCGCCCGCCGCCAGGTTGAACTGCGCCAGGGTCTGCTCCGGTACGAGGACGGCGGCCTGGTCCTCCAGGGTGTTGTGCGTGCCGTCGGCCAGTACGCACATCAGGTCACGCGCGGTGGAGGGCATGGGGCGCAGGACCTGTGCCATGCCCTGCTCGATCGTGGCCGCGCGCCCGTCGCCGGAGGCGGTGTAGAGCGCGTCGGTCGCCAGCAGGGCGCCTTCGGTCCCCTCGGGGTCGGGGCGCAGGATCGTGACCTCCTGGCCCTTCCTGAGCCCGGAGATGATCGCGTCCAGGGGGTCGTCGGTCTGCAGGGACTGGGCCAGCGCCATGGTGTTCGGCACCCCGAGGACCATCGGTGTGTAGGCGATGGGACCCAGCCGGTCGAGGTCCACCACGCTCTTCGCCGCGTCCGCGGCGGGCTCGTCGGCCCCGGTCGCGGAGGCGGTGCCGCCGCCCGCGCCCTCGGCCGTCGCCCGCTGCCACGCACTGTCGGCCGCCGGGATCCAGATGTCCGGCTGTGCGCCGACGTCCCGCTGGGGCCGCAGGCAGTCGCCGGAGGGCGGGCAGGAGGCGGGCGGATCCTGCCAGAGCGAGGAGGACCTGAGGGCCGCCACAGCGTCGGTCGTCTTGGCGTCGTACACCGTGATGCCGACGGTGCGGCAGCCGGCGCCGTCCCGTTCGAGGTAGGTGTCGGCGGCCTTCTTCACGGTCGCCCGCAGATCGGGGTCGGTGAGCACGCGCAGCTCAAGGGGCGAAGCGCAGTCGTCGCCCGAGGTGGGACCCAGCACGTACCAGGCCCCGGCACCTGCGAGAGCGACGACGCCTGCCAGGACGAGGGCTGTCGTACGTCTCGTACGGCGGACCCGGGCGGGAAGCACGCGTCGCGACCGAGCCGTCAGCCGCTCACGCCACGCCGGGACCACCGGCGGCCGGGGCGACGGGTCCGGGGGCGGCACGGGCCGGGGCGTGGGCTGGGACTCAGGCGCAGGTGTGGGGGTCGGCGCAGGCGTGGGGGCGGGCTCAGGTGTGGGTGCGGGCTCAGGCGTGGGGGCGGGCTCAGGTGTGGGCGGGGGCTCAGGTGTGGGGGCGGGCTCCAGGTCTCCCGCGCGTGCGAGCACCACGTCGTCGCCGTGCCGCAGCTCGTCCGGGATCCACGGGTGCCCGTCGACCGCCTTGAGCGGCGCCATCGCCCGGCGTATCCCGGTGACGAGCCGGGTGAAGGTGACCGGCTCCCCCTCGCCGGTGGTCAGCAGCCGGTGCAGGGCGGCCGTGAACTCCGTACCGGTGGCGGGGTCGCCGGGCGGGATCTCCACGCCCGGCTCCGCCGCGGTGAGCAGGGCGAAACTCTGTCCGACGTGCGGAGTGAAGGACCGGAGGGCGTTGCCGGCGAAGCAGCAGTCCAGAATGACGACGACCCAGTCGGCGTGGGCGTTGCGCAGCTCCGGCATGATGTCGTCACGCCAGGACAGGGTGTCCACGAAGGGGTCGTGGCGCCGCCCCCTGATCACCCGGGACTCGGTGAACATCAGGTTGAGATCGCTGCCGTCGGGGCGCACGATGCCGTGCCCGGCGAAGTAGACGACGAGCAGCCCGGTCACCTCCTTGCGGGCGGCGGCCAGCACGGCACGCACCCGGAGCTGATCGACGGTGACCGCCGGGCCGCCTTCCGCGGGGACCACGACGAGGTCCTCGGGGTCGAGCAACCCGGTGGACCCCGCGGTCAGGGCCTCGCGCATGAGGCGCAGGTTCGTGGTGACGGCCGGCAGGTCGTTGCGGGTGCCGGCGTAGTGCTCGACCCCGATGAGCACGGCTCTGTGCCGCTTGGCCCTGTTCGCCTCGCCGCGCGCGTCGTACGGCGGCACGGCCGCTAGACCTCTCCGGGCTCGTCGCCGCCGTGCGTTCGGTCACGCCCGTCGGCCGGGGGCCCGGCCTCCGGTCTCCCGGCCCGGCCGGTGCCGGAATCCGTGCCGGGGCCGGTAGCGGGGTCACGGTCGGTGTCACGGCTCAGGTCGGACCCCGGCCCCTGCGACGGCCCGTCGAGGGTGACGCGGGGCGTCTCCTCGGGGTCTGCGAAGCGGCGCCGGTTGCGCAGCCAGGTCTCCACGGAGCGCCAGGCGTTCTCGGACACGCTGCGGGCCAACTCGACGGAGACGACGAGGATGATGTCCTGGATCAGCTCCCCGCCCATCGCCTCGATCTGCGTGAGCGAGTCCTTGCGGGTGAGGGCCAGTTCGTTCCGTGCCAGGGCGTCCTCGATGACCGGCGCCTTCTTCAGCCAGCTGTTCAACGCTTCGAGGTCGTCACGCCGGGCGTGTGTCCCGTAGAGGCTGATCCGTAACTCGACCTTCCCCTGCCCCTGTTGCCGCGCGCCCGTGTCCGTCCCGTCCGTCATGCCCGCCCCCATAGGCCCCGTCGACCCCATCCCCGGACCCGTTCGGGGATGGGCACTGAACACAGCATCATGGCACGGCAGTTGACACCGAGCACCCCTTCGTTCTGTTCCAACTGGCGACCGTTGCGCGCCCACGGATCACTTCTGCGCCCAGCGATCACTTTCGCGCCTGCCGGCAGTCATGACCCCTGAGAGACTCACGATCACCTCGCGGTGCCGCCACGAGGGATTTCACGGAGGGGACACGAAGACATGACCGACGCGGTCAAAGGCCCGGCGAGCTACTTCCCGGCGATCGAGAAGAAGTACGGCCGCCCGGTCGCGGAGTGGAAGGACCTGATCCGCTCCTCGCCCCTGACCAGGCACATGGAGCTCGTCTCCTGGCTCAAGACCGAACACGGCCTGGGCCACGGCCACGCCAACGCCTTGGTCGCCCACACCCTCGCCGAGGCCGGGTAGGCCCCCGCGCAGGCCGCGTAGGCCCTCGCCCGGGCACACCGCCCCGGCGGCCCGCTCAGACGCCGTCCCCGGGAATCGCCTGCTCCGACCAGACGGTCTTGCCCTCGGCGGCGTACCGGGTACCCCACAGGGAGGCGAGCTGGGAGATGATGAAGAGTCCCCGCCCGCCCTCGTCGACCGCTCCGGCGTACTTCATGTACGGCGCGGTGGTGCTGCCGTCCCGGATCTCGCAGGTCAGCCCCCGGTCGAGGATGAGGCGCAGCTCCACCGGCGGTTGGCCGTAGCGCACGGCGTTGGTCACCAGCTCGCTGACGATCAGCTCGGTGGCGTCCCGTGTGTCGCCCTCGAGGTGCCAGTCGGCCATCCTCTTGGAGGTGAGGCGGCGCGCGGTGGCCGGGGCCGTCTTGTCGTAGGGGAGTTCCCAGGCGGCGTACCGGTCCTCGGGCATGGCGTGGGTCCGGGCCAGCAGCAGGGCGGCGCCCCGGAGGTCGGCGCTGTCCGGCAGGGCGTGGGCGACCGAGTCGCAGAGATCCGGCATCGGCCGGTCCGTGGGCGTGAGCGCCTGGCGCAGTGCGCCCGAGGAGGGCTGGGCGTGGCTCCGCAGCGCGTTGCTGTGGAGCACGAGCAGGCTGCCCGCGCGGAGCGGGACGGAGACCTCGGCGACGGGGGCCCGGTCCGCGGTCCCCAGGGGCGGCCCCACGGCCAGGCCGACCACGAAGGCGTCGCCGCCCGGTTCGACGACGAGGGGGGCGGGGTGGCCCGCCGAGGCCACCGTGCACTTCTCGGTGAACGGGTCGTACACGGCGTACGCGCAGGTCGCGGCCAGCGGCTCCTGCTGCAGCGGGTCGCTCTTGGGCAGCTGGGCACGTTCGTTCGCGAGCCGTGCCGCCGTGTCGTAGAGGCGTGCGAGCAGCTCGTCGGGCTCCAGGTCCAGCGCGGCGAGAGCGTGCACGACGGTGCGCAACTGCCCCATGGTGGTGGCCGCGTGGATGCCGCCCTCGGCCACTTCCCCGATGACGAGGGCCGTACGGGCCCCGGACAGGGCGATCGTGTCGAACCAGGTGTCGGCGCCGCCGCCGGGCAGCAGCAGGTGGTCCGTCTCGACGGCGGGCTGGGGGGCGGGGCGCTGCGGCAGCAGCCGGCGTTGGAGAGCGCTGGCGATGGTGTATTCGTGGACGTACCGGCGGGCGTTGTCGATGCCCAGTGCGGTGCGGGACGCCATCGCCGACACCACGGGGATGTCCTCGTCGGTGAACGGCTCGGAGTCACCGCACCGGTAGAGGCTCACCAGCCCGAGGGCCGCACCGCGCAGGGTCAGCGGCGCCACCAGCAGCGTGTGCGCGCCGATGTTCCGTACGGAATCCGCTCGCGCGGCGTCGGCGTCGGCCCAGGGGGCGTCCTTCAGCGGGAGGACGCGGACCCGCAGGTCGGTGAGGGCCCGCTGGAAGGGGGTCCCGGGCTGCACCTCCCGTACGTCACCGACCGGGTGCGTGCCTTGGTTGCCGCCCTCGAACGCGGCGCGCCGCAGCGGCACGTCGGGGGCGAGCGGCCCGGGCTCGGGGGTCTCGCCGCGCAGGACCGCGTCGACGACCTCGACGACGCCGACGTCCGCGTACCCGGGGACCAGCGCCTCCACGAGGTCACGGCAGGTGGCGTCGACGTCCAGCGTCCAGCCCACCCCGTCGCGGACCGCGGCGAGCGCCGCGTCCCGGCCCCGGCGCCTGACCTGCTCGCTGACGTCGACCACGGAGACGGCGGCCCCCAGGATCTCGCCCGGGTCACCGTGGCGCACCCCGTGCCCCTCCTGGAGCCGGAACGCCGTCACGGCCAGGGTGCGCCGCCCGCCGGGTCCGTCGTCGGGAGGGGCGCGGAACGGCCGGTCGACCCCTGGTGCACCGGTGCGCAGGACCTCCCGTACGAAGGCCTCCACCCGCTCCGGTTCCTCGAAGGCGCACACCTCCCGGAACGGCCGTCCGCGCAGCCGCTCGCTCTCGTCGGCGCCGGGGTCGGCGGAGGGGTCGCTGATCCTGAGGAGGCGGAGCTCCGGATCCAGTACGTGGACGCATACGCGTGCCTGCGTGAACAGCACGTCCAGCAGTGCCGCTTCGACGACGTCGCTCCGCGCACCGGGCCCGGGGGGCCCGTGGGCCTCCCAGACGGCCCAGCTCGCGCCCGCCAGGGGCTCCAGCCGCAGCCCGGCGGCGGCACGGCCGTCGCCGCCCCCCGGCCGGCGGTCGCCCGCCAGTACGTCCATCACGCGCAGCCCCAGCGCGTCGGCGGCCGTGGGCCCGAAGCGCCTCTCGGCCGCCCGGCTCCACCCGGTGACCAACCCGGCGCCGTCCACGACCATCAAGGGCGCGTCAGCCATGAACCCAGCTCCTTCGCCCCCTCACGGGGCCCGGGGCCCCGCACACGTGGACACGTACGCAACCAGCATCGGTCCCCGGCCTGCCGCCCGCGACCGGAGCGGAGGCGGCTCCGCCCGGCGGGCCCGAGGGTGCCGCACCGGTGCGCCGGCGGGCTCACCGGCTGACCCCGCACGGCGTCGCGTCAGCGCGCCGACGCCGTCGGGCGGTCGTGGTCCGAGGGCGGCGGCGTGGGCCGCGCCTGTCCGCCCACGCCCCGCAGGAAGCCGATCGACACCACCCCCGCACCGGCCATGACCACGGCGGCCCCGATCGCCGCGATGCCCAGCCCGTGGGTGAAGGCGTCCCGCGCGGCCGACAGCACGGCGTCCGCCGTCGCGGCCGGCAGGTCGGCGGCGACCGCTGCCGCGCCGCCCAGCGTCTCGCGTACCGCGTCGGCGTCCGGCAGCCCGGCGGGGAGCGCGTCGGCCATGTCCCGGCTGTAGACCGCGGCGCCGATGGAGCCGAGGATCGCCATGCCCAGGGCCCCGCCCAGCTCCTGCCCCGACGACAGCACGGCCGCCGCCGATCCGGCGCGTTCCGGCGGGGCCGCGCCGAGGGCGAGTTCGTTGGCGAGGGTCATGGCGGCGACCAGCCCGCCGGCGTACGCCGCCGCGCCGACGAGGACGAACCACAGCGGCGAGTCGGTGCGCAGCTGCGACAGCCAGAGGAATCCGCAGGCCGCGACGAGGAAGCCGCCTCCCATGACGTACGCGCGGTCGGTCCGCTGGGCGAGCGCGGCGGCGGTCGGTGCCATGAGGGCCACGCCCACGGCCGGCACCAGGCTCCACAGCGCGGCGGTGAGAGGGCTCTGGCCGAGCACGGACTGCAGGTACTGGGTGAAGAAGACGGCCATGCCCACCGTGGCGAACATCGCGAGCAGGTCGGCGAGCACCGGGCCGCCGAACGCCCGCTGCCCGAGGAGGCCGAGGTCGATCATCGGGTGGGTGAGGCGCCTCTGCCGGCGTACGAAGACGACGCCGAGCACGAGCCCCGCGACGATGCAGAGCGCGGGCAGCGGCTCGTAACCGTGCCGGGCCCATTCCTTGATGCCGTAGATGACCGGGAGGAGGGCGCCGAGCGAGAGCGCGGCGCTGAACAGGTCGAAGCGGCCGCGTGCGGAGGTCGCGGTCTCCGGCACCAGGAAGGGCACCAGCACGATCAGCAGCACCATGGCGGGCAGGTTGATGAGGAACACCGAGCCCCACCAGAAGTGTTCGAGCAGCAGCCCGCTGACGACGGGCCCCAGCGAGATACCGGTGGTCATGACGCCCGTCCAGATGGTCACCGCCTTCGCCCGCTGCTTCGCGTCGTGGAAGAGGTTGCGGATCAGGGCGAGGGTCGAGGGCATCAGGGCGGCGCCGCCGAGGCCGAGCAGCGCGCGTACGGCGATGAGGAGTTCGGCGGAGTGCGCGTACGCGGCCGCCACCGAGGCCGCGCCGAAGACGGCGGCTCCCGCCAGGACCAGCGTGCGCCGCCCGATCCGGTCGCCGAGGGCGCCCATGACGATGAGCAGGCCCGCGAGCACGAAGCCGTACATGTCCAGGATCCACAACTGCTGGGTGGCGCTGGGCTCCAGGTCCTGGCTGATGTACGGGATCGCGAAGTAGAGGACGGAGACGTCCATCGAGACGAGCAGCAGCGGCAGCATGAGGACGCCGAGTGCGGTCCATTCCTTACGGCCCGCGCGGGAGCCGGGTGTGTTCTCCATACGCAGTACGGAAGCGGCTCTGCACGTACAGCGCAAACAGCTGCCTAGTGCACCGTACGGGACCGCCAGCTGACGGGGGTGTGACGGGCCCAGGTGCACTAGTACGGTGACGCCATGACCACCGAACCGCCCTACCTCCGCATCGCCGGAGACATCCGCCGTCGTATCGCCTCGGGCGAGCTCGGCCCGGGTGATCCCGTCCCCTCCACCCGGCGGATCACCCAGGAATGGGGCGTGGCGATGGCCACCGCGACGAAGGCGCTCGCCGCGCTGAACCAGGAAGGGCTGGTGCGCCCGGTGCCCGGCATCGGCACGGTGGTGGCGGAGAGCGGCCGGCAGCGCGCGACGGCGCCCGGACTCCAGCTCAGCCGGGAGCGCATCATCCGTACGGCGATAGCGCTGGCCGACGAGGAGGGCCTCGCCGCCCTCTCGATGCGGCGCATCGCCACGGAGTTCGGCACGTCGACCATGGCGCTCTACCGCCACGTCCCGAGCAAGGGCGAACTGGTCCGGCTGATGTCGGAAGCGGTGTTCGGCAGCGGCCCGCCCGGCCCACGCCCGACGGGCTGGCGTCCGCTGCTGGAGTGGGAGGCACGCTGGCTGTGGAGGCAGTACGAGCAACACCCGTGGCTGGCACGCGCCATGGCCGGCCTCACCCGCCCCATGGCCTCCCCGAACGCCATGCAGTACCTCGAGCGGATCCTGCGCGCCCTGACGGGCCTCGGCCTCACCCCGGCCCAGATGATGCACATCCACCTCACGGTGCTCGGATACGCCCAGGGCATCGCGATGGCCGTGGAGCTGGAGTCCCAGGCACGGCAGGACAGCGGCATGACGGCGGACGAGTGGCTGGCGTCGATGGAGCCACGCATGGACGCGCTCCAGACGACCGCGGCCCACCCGGTGCTGTCCACGCTCTTCACGGAGGACGACTTCGAGCTGGACCTGAACACCCTCTTCGAGTTCGGCCTGGCCCGGGTGCTGGACGGGGTGGAGGCGCTGGTGGCGGGGGTGCGGGGGGAGGCGGGCTGATGTGAGCGCACCAGCTCATGAGTTATGCCGCCGGGGTCCGGCATGACGGTCCTCAATGCCGCAGTCATGTAACAGCGGCCGGCCGAACCCCGGGAGGGACACCCCCATGTCCCACCTTTGCAATACCATCACATTCAACAATCAACTCCGGGCCGCTCACCCCCACAGGCCCCGTTCCGTCTGTGCGAGGACGCCCATGCCGCCCTATCAGCCGTCCTCGGACTGGCAGTACGAGATCCCGACGGCCGGCAGCAAGCGGCTGCCGCCCGCCGCCCGTTACGTCGAATCGCTGACGCACCAGGGGTACGGATTCGAGGCGGCGATAGCCGACCTCGTCGACAACTCCATCGACGCGGGTGCGCGCAACGTCGTCATCAGCTTCCTGCGGGACGAGGACCGCCTGGTCAGCCTCCTGGTCGTCGACGACGGGCGGGGCATGACCGACGAGACGCTCGACACCGCCATGACCGTCGGCGGCCGGCAGGAGTACGGGGAGAACGCGCTCGGCCACTTCGGCGCGGGCCTCAAGGCCGCGTCCCTGTCGCACGCCGATTCGCTCACGGTGATCAGCCGCACCAAGCGCAGCCCGTCCACCGGCCGCCGGTGGCTGACGGCCCGCGCCCAGGCCGACTTCACCTGCGACATCGTGGACCCCGGCTACTGCCAGGACCTCGTCGACCGTTACGACGGGCTGATCGAGTGGCACGGCACCATCGTGCGCTGGGACAAGGTCCGGGCGTTCGACACGATCACCGCCGGCCAGGCCGACCGCTACCTGAACGACGCGATCGAGAAGCTGGAGACCCACCTCGGGCTCCACCTCCACCGCTTCCTTGCCGACGAGACCTTCAACGTCGACATCGTCGTCGAGGACGTCAGGACCAAGGAGGAGCTGGACCACCGTGGCGTCGAACCGATCGACCCGTTCGGCTACCGCGTCCCCGGCCGGGCCGGCTACCCGCGTACGTACACCGCTCCCGTCGAGGGCGTCGGCGACGTCGCACTGACGGCGCACATCTGGCAGCCGAAGTCCCCGCTGGTCAGCTTCCGGGGGATCGGACCGCTCGCCGAGCGGCAGGGCTTCTACATCTACCGCAACAACCGCCTGGTGCAGGCCGGTGGCTGGAACAGCACCCGCAGCGCCGAGGGGCACCTCGTGCTGGCCCGCATCGCGATCGATCTGCCGGCCGAGGCGAACGACGTCTTCAGCCTCACGGTCAAGAAGGACGGGGTGACGGTCACCCCTGCCTTCGCCCGGGGGCTCGAACAGGCCACGGACGCGGCGGGCCACACCTTCGCCGAGTACGTCCAGGAGGCGCAGACGACGTACCGTGAGGCCGCCAAGCGCGCGTCAGAGCCACAGCGCAAGGCGGTGATCCCGGCGGGCAAGGGGCTCGACCCCCGCCTGAAGCGCACGCTCAGGGACGAACTGCCGGAGCTTGAGGGCGAGGACCCGGTGGCCTTCCGCTGGGAGTCGCTGCCGTCGGACGTGTTCTTCGAACTCGACCGGGAAGAGCGGGAGATCAGGCTCAATAAGGAGTACCGGCAGGCCTTCAACGGCGGCAGGCGCGGCGGGCTGAACGACGCCCCGGTCGTGAAGAGCATGCTCTACCTGATGGTGAACGAGATCTTCCAGAAGGAACGGGTCCGGGCGGTCCACACGGACAACGTCGCCCTGTGGAACACCGTCCTGGTGGCAGCGGCCCGCTGCGAACTGGCCCGCTGACACCCCTCCCTCCCCACCGCTCCTCGCAGGAAGCCGCACCCGCCCATGACCGACCACTTGTTCAACCTCCACGGCGACGTCCTGGCGTCCATGCGCCGGGGCCCCAAGGCGTTCGCCAAGCTGGCGTTCGCCCTCTCCGAGGCGGAGGAGCCGGCCGACACCGGCCTCGGCCACTTCCACGACCGGATAGTGGGCGCGGGCCCCGGCGACGAGCTGACCGCTCTCTGGCACCGCGCCCTGACCTCCTGGGACCTCGCCGAACAGGCCGACTGGTCCACGGCGCCGCCCCGCACCGACGCCCGCCGCACGGACACGTTCAACCGCCTCGGCTTCGGCGCCGACCTGCGCAAGGCCCTCGACCACGCCGTGCCGGTGTTCAAGGAGCCCGGTGCGACGGTCATCAGCAAGGAGTTCACCTCCTGGTACTCCAGGGACACGGCCGCGGCCCGGTCGTTCTACTGGAACTCCTACGAACAGACACTGCGCCGCAAAGGCTGGTCGGACGCGGCGGTCGCCGGCCTGGACGAGGCGAGCCACGCCGTGGTCGAGCGCCTCTCCGACCCCACCCGCACGGAGGCCTACGGCGCCCGGGGCCTGGTCGTCGGCTACGTGCAGTCCGGCAAGACCGCCAACTTCACCGGTGTCACCGCGAAGGCCATCGACGCGGGCTACCGCCTGGTCATCGTCCTCGGCGGCACGCTGAACCTCCTGCGGAGCCAGACCCAGCGGCGCCTGGACATGGAGCTGATCGGCCAGGAGAACATCCTTCGAGGCGCCGACCCGTCGGACGTGGACGCCCTGGTCGGCGTCGACTACCAGGACGACGAGGACTGGCCGGCGCGGTTCGTCAGCCACGGTGGCCGTCCCTCGGCCCTCGGCGCTTTCGACATCGAGCGCCTCACCACGCGCGACGACGACTACAAGAGTCTGCTGAACGGCATCAGGGCCCTCGAATTCGAGAAGCAGGTCCGGACGCAGCCGCTCCACGCCCCGGCCAACCTGCACCACGCCGCAGCGCGCGTGATGGTGGTGAAGAAGAACAAGTCCGTCCTGGCCAAGCTCATCAAGGACCTCAAGAAGATCGGCCCGATCCTCTCGGAGATCCCGGCCCTGATCATCGACGACGAGTCGGACCAGGCCTCGGTCAACACGACGGACCCGAAGAAGTGGGAGGACGGCAAGGTCGTCCGCAAGGCCATCAACGGCCAGATCACCCAGCTCCTCGGCCTCCTGCCCCGTGCTCAGTACATCGGCTACACGGCGACCCCGTTCGCCAACGTCTTCGTCGACCCGGGCGACGAGGAGGACATCTTCCCTCGCGACTTCCTGATCTCGCTGCCGCGCCCGACCGGCTACATGGGCGTGCAGGACTTCCACGACCTGGAGTCCGAGGGCACGGCGGAGGAGACGCACGTACGCGGTATCTACGACAGCACCGGTGACCGCCTCCAGGAGGCGCTGGACTCCTTCGTCCTCACCGGAGCCCTGAAGCTGTACCGCGCGGCCAACGGCGTCCCGGAGGGCCCGTTCCGCCACCACACGATGCTGGTCCACGAGTCGAGACGCATGGCCGAGCACGCGGCACTCGCCCTGCGCATCAACTCCCTGTGGCACCGGTCGGCGTACACCGGCCCCGAGGGCCACACCCGCCTCGCCGCACTCCTCGCGGCCGACTTCCAGCGTTACGCGGACGAGGACCTGCCCACCCCTGCCTCGTACGACGACCTGAAGCCGTACGTCTCGCGCGCCCGCCAGCTGATCAACTCGGGCGGCGAGCCGGTGATCGTCGTCAACGGCGACACCGAACGCGACTACGAGCAGCCCGAGCTGGACTTCGACCGCACCCCGCACGTGTGGAAGATCCTGGTCGGCGGCACGAAGCTGTCCCGCGGCTTCACGGTGGAGGGCCTGACGGTCTCGTACTACCGCCGCAGGCCCCAGCAGGCGGACACCATGATGCAGATGGGCCGCTGGTTCGGCTTCCGCCCCGGCTACCGCGACCTGGTCCGCCTGTACATAGGCCGCGAGGAACCCCTGGGCAAGACGAAGACGGTCGACCTGTACGAGGCCTTCGAGGCGATCTGCCGCGACGAGGAGACCTTCCGCACCCAGCTCACCCGCTACGCGGCCCTGGTGGACGGCAAGCCGCAGGTCACGCCGGCGCAGATCCCGCCGCTGGTGTCGCAGCACCTGTCCTGGCTGAAGCCCTCGTCCCGCAACAAGATGTTCAACGCGGAGCTGGTGGAGATCCGGTCGCCGGGTCAGTGGGTGGAGCCGACGGCGTACCCGACGGGCGCGGCGGACCTGCGGCACAATGCGGAGATCTGGCGTCCCGTCCTCGAGGGGCTGGCCCCTTCTCCGGTCGCGCTGAGGTGTCGCGCCAACGGCCGGGACGACAGCTACGAGGCCGTACTCGGGACGCTCGACCACAGTGCACTTGTCGCAATCCTGAGCGAGCTCAAGTGGTCCGTGCCGACCCATTTCTCGCCGCATCTGGAGTCTCTCGTCTCGGCGGGTGACTCCATCACCGACTGGCTGGTCATCGCTCCACAGCAGACCTCGACACGAAGGATCGAGGCGAGCATTCTCGGCTCACGCCCGCTCTCACTGGCGAGCCGTGCCCGGCGCCGGGGTGATCTCTTCGGTGCGATCAGTGAGCCCAAGCACCGTGGGGTCGCCCTGCGGGTGGCGGGCGCCCTGCCGGACTCCCAGGACCCCCTGGTCGAATCACTCGCACGCCCCCGACGCGGTGCCCTGGTTCTCTACCCCACGGTCGAGAGCGAGCCTCGGCTTTCCTCCGGCGGCGCGATAGATCCCGGGGACGTGGTCATGGCCTTCTCCCTGGTCGCCCCGACGTCCCCGGCCGGCGGGCAGAGGAGCCTGGTGCGCTTCCGTGCCATCGATTCGAGCAGGAGCAATTTCGCCGTCATTGATCGCGAAGAGGACTGAGCGTAGGAAACTGGGCAGTGATGAGCACCGCCAAACCATCCTCCCCAGACGTCTCGGCCCGAATGAGCCGCCAGGCACGCCGCGACACCGCGCCCGAGGTGGCGGTCCGGAAGCTGCTGCACGCGTCCGGCTACCGCTACCGCCTCAACGAGCGTGTGCCGGGTATGTCCCGGCGCACCATCGACATCGCCTTCACCCGGGTCAAGGTGGCGGTGATGATCGACGGATGCTTCTGGCACGGCTGCCCCGAACACGCCACGCAGCCGAAGTCGAACGCGGAGTGGTGGCGGGAAAAGCTCGACAAGAACATGGCGCGGGACTCGGACACGACGTCACACCTGGTCGCCGAGGGGTGGACGGTCCTGCGCTTCTGGGAACACCAGTCCCCGGCACAGGTCGCCGAGCAGGTGGCGGAAGCCGTCGATCGCGAGAGGCCGGCCAGGCGGACAACACAAGAGGGCGGGGCCTCGTGAGCGGGTTGCGGTTCGTGGATGTGTGCGCAGGCGCGGGCGGGCTGGCGTTGGGGTTGGAGCAAGCGGGCTTCGATCCGGTGCTGCTGGTGGACAACAAGGCGGTGGCCTGCGAGACGCTGCACCTGAACCGCCCGACATGGGACGTACTGGAGATGGACCTTCTGGATTTCGTTCCAGACGAGTACCCGAAGACCTACGACGTAGATCTCCTGTCGGCGGGCCCGCCCCGGGTGAAGTCCAACGCGACCGCCGGGAGGGCGGAGACCAGGGAGGAACAGCGCCTCCTGGAAGCAGCGGTCCTTCTCACCCATTCCATCCAACCGCGCGCTCTCCTCATCGAGAACGTGCCGGGGCTCGTGGCAGCTCCGGAATTCGGGTCCTTGCGTACGTTCATAAGCGAGGAGTTGGAACACCTCGGATATCGGCTGCACTGGTTCGTCCTGAACGCGGCCGACTTCGGCGTACCGCAGGATCGTAAACAGGGCGTACTGGTCGCTTTGAAGGAGCGGTATTCCGCCCTCTTCCGGCCACCGCTGCCGACGGTCGACAAGCATGTGTCGGTAGGTATGGCGCTCCGGCGCTCCATGGCAGCCCGCGGCTGGCTCGGCGCTGACGCGTGGGCGGCTCAGGCACTCAGCGTGGCACCGACGCTCGTCGGTGGCTCCGACAACCGCGGCGGAGCGGATCTGGGACCGACGGGAACGAAGAAGGCCTGGGCACGCATGGGGGTCAACGGGGGCGCACTCGCTGATGAGGTCCCGGGGCCCGATCTCGACGGCTCCTCCGAGATGATCAAACTCACTGACTCGCAGGCTGCGCTTCTGCAGAGTTTTCCGCGTGAGTGGCAATTCGCGGGCAGGAAGACCGCCCGGTACCGGCAGATCGGTCACGCCTCGCCACCGCCGGTCGGGGCAGCTCTGGGGCGAGCCGTCGCAGCCGCGCTGGAAGCCTGATCACCATGGAAACGACGAGGTCACCGGCCGGCTACACTTGCACATCATGACCCGCCCTCTTCATCCGTCGCTTCCCCATGCGAAATACATGATCGTCGATCTTTTCGCGGGCCCAGGTGGCCTCGATATCGCCGCCACGATCATGGACGACGTGGAGAGCATCGGCGTCGAGTGGGACGACGCGACCTGCGAGACGCGTCGGGCAGCCGGCCTGCTGACCACCACGGTGAGAGATGTCGCCGCGCTAGGCCCCTGCCATGACGAGGTCATCGAAGCGAACGTACTCACTGGCGGCCCCCCGTGCCAGTCCTTCTCCGTCGCGGGCAGCCGGAAGGGCCACCGGGCTCTGGAGCAGGTCAAGGCACTAGCCACGCGGTTGACCGAACATGACGATCTTGTGAAGTTCGAAGCCGCTTGGCAAGAGGTCAAGAACGAGACGGACAACATGTCCGACGACCGCACCGGCTTCGTCCTCCAGCCACTGCGCTGGATCATGGAGGCCAAACTCAAGCGTGGCAATCCGTACGAGGTGATCGTCCTCGAGCAGGTCCCCACGGTGCTGCCTGTATGGAAGCACTACGCCGAACTCCTCAGGAAGGTCGGTTATGCCGCCGACGCCCACGTTCTGCATGCCGAGGACTTCGGCGTCCCGCAGACGCGCCGCCGTGCCGTACTGATCGCTCAGTGGGACCCGGAGAACGTGAACCGGCCCGTGAAGTTCCCCCTCCCGACGCACCAGCGCTACAGCAAGGGAGCCACTCGTCTCCGGCAGCAGCACGACACGGAGCATGGGAAGCAGGGGCTGTTGTTCCCCGCGCCTCGACACGTGAAGAGACCGGTCGAGCCCTGGGTCGCCATGCAGGACGTACTCACTGAGCGTCCACGCGACTTCGAGGTGGTCTCCAACTACGGATCAGGTGGCGACCCCAAGAACCGGGGCCGCCGGACTTCCGACCAACCCGCAGCAACGATCACCGGAAAATTCCGGCGTAACAAGGTCTTCATTCTCAAAGAGACCGAAGCCGGCACGAAGGACATCGGTGAGGAGCTGGAGCGGCTCAAGCCCGAGGAAGCCGGCCTTCTCCAGTCGTTCCCGAGGCGGTACCCCTGGCGGTCCACCGATGTGGCCCAACAGATCGGGAACGCTATTCCGCCCCTCCTCTCCCTGCACATTCTCAGCAGTGCGCTCCGACTCGGCCCGCCGAGCAAGGATCTGATCAGCAAGCTGGCGACGTGGGAACCGCAGCACTCGGCCGGTGCAGCGGATGAGGTCCTCACCGAGAACGCGTGACCCGGACGGACCTGCCGCAACAGGCCCGTCCGGACGCACACCGGGGCTTTCAGTCCGGTGGAGCGGTGGAGCGAGTCCTGTCTCGCAACGGCGCCTCCGCGGCAAAGCGCTCGAACATCGCCGTGAGGACCTCGCAGGAGGAGCGCCGGGCGGTGCCGTCGGGCGGCCCGTCGGGGAGTCGGTCCCACGGGACGGCCGAAGCCGATTCCACTTCTTCGACCCAGTCGGAGAGTGCGAAGTGATCGGGTACGTCGTCCGGAGCTATCACCTCGTACATGAGCGTGCTACCGGCCACGTTGACCGCCGTGCACAACGCGTTGACCCGATCCCCGAGTCGCGTGACTCCCTGTCGGGACAAGTTGTCGAGGACCCGCACCAGGGACAGGGCAGTGGGTTTGTGATCGATGGTGGAGAGCCGGAGAGCCGTGTTGATCATGTCCTGATTCCCGCAGGCGATCTCTGCGGAGGTGTAGTCGGACCCGTCTCTGAACATTTCGGCGGCCCACCACAGTCGGGAGAAGGTCTGACTGTAGTGAGGCCCCACGAACCTGACCCCGGCGACCTTCTTGGGATCGTCCTCGGAACCGCCGAGCGGCAGGTGCCGCCACAGGACGTAGTCCGGCGCCACAGCCAAGGCCAGGAAGTTCCACAGGCCGGAGTTCGCCGCCTCGCTACGGGTCATCCGCAAGGTGGCGTGCAGTCGCGGCGCCAGCCAGGCGTCGGCATCGGTTCTCACCGTATCGAACCGGCTCATGGCCTCTTCGACAAGCTCTCGCACCGGTTCGACGCTCCATCGGACGGAGTCGTTCTCGATCGGTGTACTCGCCCGAAGAATCGCGACCTGTGGCAGGCCGTCCCGGCCCGTAAGTACCCCGTGGGTGAGGAAGGCCGTGGCGGCATGGCCCGGAAGCAGAGCGAGCCGTTCGGGAGGCTCGATGTGGTGTCGGCTCATCGACGCGGACCCTCCTGGGCACGACGCACGGCGCGGATGGTCGCCGTCAAATTCTTGGGCACCTGTCCTCGTCTTCCTGCTGCATAGTGGATCCTCGACTGGATCTCTGCCCACCCTCGACCGTCGCCTCGGCGACTGTGCGCCTCTGCCAAGGCTTCTGCAAGGGGCAATCCGGGGAGCGCCTCAGGAAGCATTGAGCGCAGCACCGACTCCCGCCATCCACCGGGGAAGTGCGGGGTGCCGTCCTCATCGAACTCGAGGTCGCTCAGTGCCGAGTGGAACATGGTGGCCCAGGCCTCACCCGCGATCTGCGCGGCCACCATTCCGGCGGTCGCCTTCTCCAACGGACCGCGCGCACCGGACAGCAGCTCGGGAAGCCCTTCGAAGGACGTGTTGATCAGGACCGCCGGCAGGTCCCCGGCGGTGTCGATCAGCCAAGGAGCGTCCGCGAACCGACGCAGCCACTCCTGGGGCCCGTCCCGGAAATCCTTCTCCAGAATCTCCATATCGCGCTGCCTGGTCGGTGTGCGGGCAAGCAGGTCCACGATCCAGGGCGTATCCGTCCTGCCGATGACGCGCCCGTCGATTCCACCGTGGCTACCGACGACGCTCACGTCGAGGAGCGCGCGTGCCGCGTGAGTGGAGCGGCGCACCCGGACTTCCCCTCGCCAGTGGGTGTCGCCACGACGACGTTCCAACCGTGTCACGACACGGGTGTTGGTGGCTCCCTCGGTCAATACGGCGACGCAGCTGACCCCTGACCACGGGCCCTCGTCCAGTTCATCGGTGGGGAGGGAGACTTCCAGGTCAAGGACGCCCTCGGTCCAGTCGTCCCGCTCTATCTGGTGAAGGGCGACAACCTGATCGCGTTGGGAGATCAGCGAGAGCTGCAAGGGCTTCCCGTCCATGGTCGCCCCTCGGACGGTGACCTCGATCTTCCCCACCAAGGTTGGGTACGCGTACACAGTGCTCACGCCGAAGTCTCCCGTGGCTGCTGGATGTCGACGATCACACCGGCCATGGCGGCGGCCACCGGGTGACTACGGACAGCCGTAACGCCTCCGAAGCGCGCCGACCGCACATCCGGATCGATGAGCAGTCGGCCCTCGACTACCTGACAGTTCTCCTTCGCAGACAGTTCCGCCCACTCCAACGAGGGGCGGCCACCCGATCGCACATCGAACTTGACGACCGGCAGCAACTGCCACCGACTGTCGCGCTGCGGGACGGTCAGCGACACGTCCAGGGTCCAGGCCCCGTCCCTGTCCACCTTCCCGACGACCCGGTCCACGAGTGGGTGCCCGGTGCCGCGACGAACGCCAGCTGCCGCAGGCGCATCAATACGTAGGAGCTTCCGAAGGATTTCGGGGCCGGTCGAGTCCTGGCCGGTGGTTCGCCGACCGATCAAGCTGCGCAGTGCAGCGTCCATGGCTGTGTTGAACTCGGTCAGGCGGCGTGGCGCGTTGGCGTAGGCGGCGGTGAGTTCCTCGGTCGTCCCCCACCTGTCGTGCTCCGGCGGCTCCGCGGCCCGGAGAAATGCTTCGGCCGCGTGCGTCGCCGAGCTGTCGTCACCTGTGGCGAAACCGGCGAGCAGGACGGCTTGGAAAGGGTCCACTCCCGCACCCAGGCTCCGAGGGGTACGGGCCGTGACCGACATACGGGTGCCGCGCATACAGATGATGCGGCTGTGCTTCTCGTCGTTGTCCGCAGCGGGAGTGACCAGGAGTACGGCACGGTGGTCATGTCCTCCGGCTCCGCGCCCGGCGGCCCGCAGCGGCGGGACAGTGAGGGTCACTCCCCTGGCCGCTACCTGCCCGGAGTCCGTGAGTTCTTCGACCGTTTCTCCGTCGAGGTACGCCCGGAGAGCGTGGACCAGGGCCGGGTGCCGGTCGAGCGGATCAACTCGCTGCTCAGGAATCACGAATTCACCGTTGCGAAGAGCGCGGACCGAGGCCTCCAGCATGGCCGGCGCCGAACGGCCTGCGGTCATGGCAGCCCAGAAATTGTCGGACAGCGCCCGACCGAGGGCCGCGTGCAGGTCTTCCAGGGTGTCGTTGCCCCCGGCCGCGTCGTGTGCGCCGACGACGAGGAAGGACGTACCCGGATCATCGCTGTCCCGGTCGAGACGTAGATCGGCGACCACTTGTTCGTCGGCCCACCAGGAGCGGGACACGCCTTCGTGCTCCTTCTCCGTGTCCGGCTCACCGAGCCAGGCGGGCCCTGCGTAAGCGACTCCGTCGACCTCACGCCAAGGAAGGTCCAGACGACCGACCACCCGGCGGACCGTCCGCCCCTCATGTGTCTCCGACAAGGTGCTGTTGATCAGCACCAGGCCCAGCCGGCTGGCCGCCCACAATGTGGCCTTGCCCAATCCGTACGAGCCACCGGCCCGGTCGTTGCTCTTGTGACTGTCGAGCTGCCGGCGAACCACAGCGGCGTACCGACCGTCTCCGTACTCGGGTCCGGTCAGCCCCGAGGCGTTGTAGTCGTCGACCCGGAGCAGCAGGAGGGAGGAGTCCTCACGCAATGCCCGCAGCCCTTCGGCGAGCGCCCTGCCGACCTTGTGCCGGGCCTGTGCCGCCGCCGCGTAATGGGGTTCGAGCTGGTCCCACTTCAGTGCGGAGAGGAAGGAGTGCAGGTGCTCACCGGTCAGCTCGTGCAGGGTGAATCGCACCCGCACCGGGCGCGCCGGATCCAATCGTTCGTCCAGGGAGTTCTGCGTGACTTCCCTGGCCAACACGGCGAGGTTCGCGTCGAAGGCGAAGACAGCCGCGTTGCCGTACTCCCGACCGCCGTCCTGATGCGCACCCCGGTGGTACCAGCCGATCGGCCGATCCGATCCGGCGTCGACGTCCCTGGTGATCAGGGTGGCAACATCCGTCTCCAGAATCCTGGCCATCTCGACCATCAGCTCCGGTCTCGGCCGCGACCTGCCGGTGACCCACGCCGACACGGCCGCCCGCGTCAGGTTCAGCTCCTTGGCGAAATCTGCCTGCGATATGCCGCTGCGGCGCAACTGGCGTGCGAGCCAGATGCCGAAGCCTTCGACGTCCTCCATCGAACCCACTTCCTCTTGGTTCCGAGCAGGTCCACGGTAACACCCGCATTTGACACAACCGGACCCGTCAAACGCTGATTGACATCATGGCCGACTGGTGCGCCAGCAGGGGTGGTTGGAAAAATGATCATCACACTGTCAGCTCGTCGGATCGTGTCGACGTGCTAGCGTTCAGCCCACGCAACTGCCGTTGCTAAAACGGCTGTTGGAGGACACGCCTGTCCAGGAGACAGGTGAGGTGTGTCCTCGGACCGGTTGCGCGGCACGCTTGCAAGCGCCAACAGGTCGAGGGACTCGATGGCGTTACCACTGGGAGGGGAACCCCGCATGAGCGACGACGATGACGACTGGATGGCACGGATCATCAAGGAGTACGACAACACGGAGGACCCGGACCTCCGGGCCGAGCTTCTGATGTGTCACGGCATCCACCCCCGGGCCTTGGCCTCGGCCCGGCAGCGTCTCGCCCGCCGCGAGAAGACGTCACTCACGGCCTCCACACCCGAACCCCGCGTGCGGCGCATGTCCCGTGCCACCCGCCGCCCCATCACCCCTCGGCGCCTCGGTAGCCCTTGCACCCAGCTCCTCCGCGCCCGCCACAGCACTCGGAAGGTGCACACGACCGGGCGGACTGTGACCGTCATGACGACGACCGTTACGGTCACGACTGTCACCACGGTCACCACCACCAACAGCTGACCCCCCTCTCTATTCAGCTGCCCCGCTGCTTCACCAGGGGTGCCGGCACCACGCGTCGGCACCCCTGCTCCCCCCGCGCATCCTCGGTTCGTTTTCTCTCGCTCGAGACAGGTGCTCCATGACCGACATGCCGTTGGCCAATTCTTCACTCCCGCCCGTGATCGACACAGTGATCCGCCAGTCCTCAACCGTCCTCAGGACGTATCAGGTCGACCCGGGGTTGATACAGGAACACGCCAACGGAGAGCGTCGCATTACACAGGGGGGCTACGGCGAACGCCAGTTGTTCGAACTTGTCCAGAATGCGGCCGACGAGATCGCTGCAAAGCCCGGGGGCAAGCTGCACGTCGTCCTGACCGATACCCACCTCTACTGCGCGAACGAGGGCACACCTGTCACGCCGGAGGGTGCCGAGACGATCCTGCGCATGAGTGTGTCCCGCAAGCGCGGTGGGCAGATCGGCCGCTTCGGCGTCGGTGTGAAGTCAGTACTCTCCGTGTGCGACTCGCCCCAGTTCTTCAGTGGTAGCGGTGCCTTCGGGTTCGGGTTCGACCGGGAGTGGTCCGCCACCGAGATCGCCCGAGCGCTCGGCCGACAGGATGACATCGGCATGGATACCCCGGTGCTCCGGATGGCCCGTCCTCTCGATGTCGCCCAGGAACGGGCTGACGACGACGTATTGCACAAGCTCCTGAGCTGGGCAACCACCGTGGTTCGTCTGCCCCTGTTGCCGGGTGCCGCCGAACGTCTTGGGCGCGACATCAGCGGTCACAGGAGTCGCAACGGACGAGAGACTGACGCGTTTCCTGCCCATTTCCAGTTGTTCTCTTCCCATGTCGGCCAGGTACTCCTGCACGACGAGCGCACCATGCCACCCACGCGCAGGGAGATTTCGATCGAGCGCAAGGGCAATCACCGCACCCTTCGTGAGGTAGCACGCGGCGCCAAGCAGACGATCGAGAAGTGGAAGGTTTTCTCAGCCAGCTACTCCCCCGCCGGAGAGGCCGCGGACAGCGCGGGCGAGTTGCACGGCCGACCGATACTCGAGGTTTCCTGGGCGGTGCCCGAGTACACCGTCCGCAACGGCCTGCACACCACCCCCGTCGGCAAGGGTTCGTTCTGGGCGTTCTTCCCCACCAAGTACGAGGTGTCACTGACCGGCATCCTGAACGCCCCGTGGAAGACCAACGAAGATCGTCAGCACCTCCTCGACGGCAGTCCCTTCAACCGGGAACTGCTGCAGGTGGCTGCGGGATTGGTGATCGACACCCTGCCCGGCCTCATGCCTCCCGAGGATCCCGCCGCATACCTTCCCCTGCTGCCTGGTCGGGCCAAGGAGAAGCTCAACTGGGCCGATGATTACTTCCTCAGGCGCGTATGGGAGATCGCTTCTCAACGCCCCTCTCTTCCGGACCAGACCGGGAAGCTCCAGATCCCCCGCGATCTGTGCATCACCCCTGCCAACCTGGACAAGGAATGGGTACAGATCTGGTCGGAGTACAGCGGTCGCCCCACCAACTGGGTGCACCCGTCCGTCGACGCCTCCGACAATGCCGTCCGCCGTGGCAAGATGATGCACATCTTGGACGCGGCGGGAAAGACGCCCGAGAACGTCAAGGACTGGCTTGAGGCCTTGGTCACGGACGGCACCGCAGAGGCGTCGTCCCATGCCATCGAGATCTTGTCCCTCATGGTGCTCAAGGATCAGGCCGCACGGCTACGCGGAGATTCCCCACTCACTGCCGAGGCACGCACAGCCAGGATCGTCCTGACCGAGAGGCACGGACTGGTCGCACCCGTAGCCGGTGAGATCTTCCACCGTACCTCTGCCGACACCCTCCGTGACGACATGGTCTACGTCCACCCTGCGATCTCCGAACGCCCGGAAATGGCGCGTCACCTGCACGCGATCGGCATAAGGGTCGCCGACGCACAGGGACGGTTCGAGGGTGTCCTCGACCAAGGGTTCGGCAACTACGACAACAACGCATGGGCGAACTTCTGGGTTCTGCTGCGCAGCGCCGGCGGCAGCCTGCAGGTCGACAAGGTGCGCACCAAGGTGCCCAAGCCGATGGAGACGCTGCGTGTCCGCACCCTGGAGGGTCGATACCGGCCGATGCGCGACTGCCTTCTGCCCGGCCCGGTGGTGCCTGCCGATGGCAGCCGTGACAAGGCCGTCACCGTCGACATGGCGTTCCACGAGAGCGACAAGTCGGTCTTCCGCGACCTCGGATTGTTCGACCGGCCCACCGGCGGGCACCGGCCCCAGGAAGAAGCGTGGTTTCAGGAGTACCGGCAGGTCATCCACGACCGACACCTCCGCAGTCTGGCCAGCACAGCACCGCGCCCCAGCATCACCCGACTTGTGATCGAAGGTGCTCCGACACTGGGGCCACTGCATCTGTTGCCCACTCTGTCCGAAGAGGGACGCGCTGCCTTCGTATCGGCTCTGCCGGCATCCGAGATCTCGCAGAACTGGCAGATGCAGTACGGAAGCGCCGCCAACACACGCAAGGCTGTCGTCTCTCCGCTGCTCTGGGTGATCAACAAGCACGGGTTGGTCAAGACCTCCATGGGCCTGACCCGAGTGTCCGAGGCTGTCGGTCCCCAGCTCAAGAACTTCCGATCTGTGCTCCCTGTCGCGGAGGTCTCGGACGAGACGGCTCGAAGGCTGAATATGCCCACGTCTGCCGACGAGGTGCCCACCCGGCGCTGGAGCAAGTTGTTGGACCTCCTGCTCGTGAGCGAGGACGACGCGTTCATCGGTCGTGCCTACGCCCTGCTGCACCGGGTCGGTTTCGAGTTCCCGGAAGGCCTTCTCACCCGCTGCCGGGTGGGAGAGGCATGGGAGGGACGCCCCGACAGCGAGATCGCTGTCGCAATGAACCCGATGGAATTCCAGGAACTCGTCCGGGAGCGACTTCCCGCTCTCCTGGTCACCGATAAGGCCGACGTCGCCACTGCGAAGGAGATGATCGAGGACTGGGGCATGCTCAAGGTCTCCGACGTCATCAGCAGGGAGATCGAGTCCGTCAAGATCGGGCGGGCTACGTCCTTGTTCGAGGAGTTCCCGACGGTCAAGGCACGCCTCGGCCAGGCCGCCAGCAGCCAGAAGATCCAGCGCTGCTCCGAGCTCGACGAGGTCATGCGCACGCCCATGGGAAGCGATCGGAAATCGCTGCCGTTCGCCCGGAAAGGTCAGACGCTCTACGTACTGGACTCCCTCGACCGGCAGCAGGTGCTGGAGGCCGCTGACAAGGAGTTCAAGTGGGGGTGGGGTGCGGCCGGCTGTCGCCAGGCCCTCACCCTCCAGGACAAGCAGGAACGTAACCAAACCCTCCAGAAGCGTCTGCGGGAGGTGCGGGAATCCGAGAGCATCATCGACAAGATCGCTCTGCTGATCAGTGAGGAAGCCCTTCGCAGCCAGCTCCCCCCTGGGCTCATGGAGAGCGAGATCCACGAGCAAGGTGCCGAGCCGAGTCTGCGGCGCATCGCGGAGATGGCCTTCAACGCACACGGTGAGGCGATCCTTCGGGTCCACTCCCGCGATCTCGCTCTGGACTTCCCCACCCACGCCCCCAGCTCATTCACCGGGAGCCCGAAGGCTCTGCAGTTCGTCACCGACTTGGGGTTCCCCGACTCCTTCGCCGGTGCACAGGTGCCCTCCCTGGAACCCCGCTTGGAGATCGACGGTCCCATGGAGTTCCCTGCTCTGCACCCGTACCAGGAGGAACTCGCTCAGGCGCTGCTCGGCCTGTTGAGTAGTCCTATGCCTCAGCGCGGCATGCTCAGCCTGCCGACCGGAGCCGGCAAGACGCGTGTCACAGCCGAGGGCGTGATCCGCTGGATCCGTGACCGGACGATCCTGCCCGGGCCGATCCTCTGGATCGCGCAGACCGAGGAGCTGTGTGAGCAGGCGGTACAGAGCTGGAAGTTCGTGTGGTCGAAGGTCGGCCCCGAACATCCTCTGGTCATCAGTCGGCTCTGGTCGTCGAACGAGGCCACACCGGTGGACGGGCGCCCTCACCTGGTCGTCGCCACCGACGCGAAGCTGGACAGCTGCCTGGAGAAGGAGAACTACGCCTGGCTGAGGGCCACCGCCTCGCTCGTCATCATCGACGAAGCGCACACTGCGATGTCCAAGCGCTACACACGACTGCTCGAACAGCTCGACCTCACGCACCACCGCACCGGTCGTCACCTGGTCGGTCTGACCGCGACCCCGTACAAGAACAACGCGGAACTGACCCGCCTGCTGGTGCAGCGGTTCGGCAATCGCCTCGACACAAGGGTCTTCGACGGCGATCTGTCCGTCGCCATGAAGGGTCTGCAGCAGATCGGTGTCCTCGCCCAGGTGAAGCACCGGGAGCTGCCCGGTGCTGCCATAGCACTGACGGCCGATGAGCGCGCACAGTCCGAGAAGTTCGCCACCCTGCCCAAGGGAGCCGAGCAACGGCTGGCCGAGGACCACGGTCGCAGCCAGCGCATCGTCGACGAAATCGCTGCCATGCCGTCGGACTGGCCGGTTCTGGTATTCGCGACCTCGGTGGCCCACGCCAAGTTGCTCGCCGCCAAGCTCGGTGACCGGGAGATCAAGGCCGCCGCGATCGACTCGACGACGCCCACCAATGAACGTCGGAAGCAGATCGACGACTTCCGCAAGGGACGGATCCAGGTCCTGACGAACTACGGCGTGCTCACCCAGGGCTTCGACGCGCCCGCCACCCGTGCCGTGGTCGTCGCCCGCCCGACGTACAGCCCGAACATCTACCAGCAGATGATCGGACGTGGCCTGCGTGGCCCGAAGAACGGTGGTAAGGAGAGCTGCCTGATCCTGAACGTGCGGGACAACATCACCAACTACGGCGAGAGCCTCGCCTTCACCGAGTTCGAGTACCTGTGGGACGGGAACCAGTGACCATCGCCCCCCTCACCGAACATCGGCTCACTCCCGCGCAGCAAGCCGTGGTCGACCAGCCCTGGGATGCCCGGGTCCTGGTCACGGCGGGAGCAGGCGCCGGCAAGACGCACACCCTCGTGCGACGACTCGACATGTTGGTGGAGCGCGAGGAGCTGGAAGCCGGGGAGATCCTGGTGCTCAGCTTCTCCCGCGCCGCCGTGCGCGAGCTCACGGAGCGGATCGAGCGGCACGCCGCCGCCGCACAGCGCATCCGTGTCCAGACCTTCGACGGCTGGGCCTCTGCCCTGCTCAACCGTGCCTACCCAGACGTGGACTGGGGGAAGTACACCTTCGACAGCCGCATCGAGGCGGCCACCGAGGCGATCGACAAGGGAGCGGTCGAGGGCGGCGAGTACGTGCCCGCGCATGTGGTGATCGATGAGGTCCAGGACCTCGTCGGTGTCCGCCGGGAGATGGTCGAGGCGTTGCTCGACCGTTTCCAGGAGAACAGCGGATTCACCGTGGTGGGGGATTCGGCTCAGGCCGTGTACGGCTTCCAGGTGTCCGATCCGGAACAGCGGGCCGAGGAGACCGATCGCTTCCTGGAGTGGGTGCGTGCCACGTTCGGCGAGGACCTGGTGGAGCTCCACCTGGGCGACAACTTCCGGGCCCGTGGCGAAACGGCTCGGGTGGCTCTGCCCTACGGCTCGCCGTTGCAGCGATTGCCTCGCGATCGGGGCGCGGCCGCGGGCGAGGCGGAGCGTATCCACGGCGATCTCCGTGCACTGCTGCTGTCGACGCCGAACTTCGGAAGCCTGGAGGACCAGTTCGTATTGGCGGCCCTGCGGGACTTTCCCGACACCACCGCCGTCCTGTGCCGCGACAACGGCCAGGCATTGACGTTGTCCGGCATCCTGGCCGCGGCCGACGTACCGCACACGCTGCAGCGCTCGGCCCGCGAGCGCTCGGCCCCTGTCTGGATCACCGAACTCCTCGCCTCGACCGGCACGACCGCTCTCACCCGGGAGCGCTTCGAGCAACTGCTGATCGACCTGCCGATTCCTGCCGGCAGCGTGCCGGAAGCGCTGTGGCGGTCCGTACGAAAAGTGGCGCGGGGCCGTGGCCGAGGAACCCTCGATGTCGTCGCGCTGCACCGCGCGCTCGCCGAAGGCCGGTTGCCTGATGAGCTCACCGCGGCGCTGCCGTCCTCGCTCGTGATATCGACGATGCACCGGGCCAAGGGGTTGGAGTTCGATCGGGTCCTGGTCGTCGAACCACGAACGCTGAAGGAGCCGGCACCGGTCAGGAAGAAGAAGTACGACTACGACCCGGCTGCCGAGGCCCGGCTGCTGTATGTGGCCATGACGCGGGCCCGGGACGATCTCTACGTCCTGGACGCACCCAACTCGTGGCTCGTCCGGAAGGACAAGAGGATCGACCGCTGGTACCTGGGCGGTCGTGGCACCTGGGCCCGTAACGGGATCGAGCTGATCGGTTCGGACGTCTCCCACGAGCAGCCTCCGGGCACGGAGGGGTTCCGGCAGGACCCCGAGGAACTCTGGCGTCATCTGGTGACCGGCGTCGCCGCCGGTGCCGAGGCGGAGCTGGCCCTGTTGCACAACATCCCTGTCGACTCCGACCAGTCGCCTCCGTACGCGGTAGTCGTCGCAGGGCGACAGATCGCCGTGGTGTCCGAACGCTTCCGGACCGCCCTGAACCGCATGCTGCGCCGCACCTCCCACTCCGAGGTCGATCGATGGCCCCCGCTGATCACCGGCCTGAGGGTCGAATGTGTGGAGAGCGTTGCGGGCAGCCCCGCCGCTACCGAAGCCGCCGGCCTGGGTTCGCACGGCGCCTGGATCGCACCCCGTCTGTGCGGCCTGGGACGCTTTCACTGGTACGCGAACGAGACCGAGGGGAACGAAGAATGAGCGGGTCGACCCACCAGACGCACTACGAGGTGCGCGACTCGCTCCTCGAAGCCCTTCGGCAGGACCTGCTCGGCCCCGTGGGTGGCGTGGACGAGGTGCTCACGGATGACGCGCCGATCACCATGTACCCGGTCGGGGTGCTCTTCCCACGCTCCCGCCCGGACGGGTCCGACAGCTCACCCCGTACCGGAGCGACCGAGCAGGGGGAGCTGGAGTCCGAGCGGGACGGGCTCGACATGGCGCCTCTCGGCGTCCGTCGGGACGTCGAGGAAGGGCCCGGCGATCTGGGCGTCTCGCTGGCGAACGTCCGGATGCCGTCGTCCATCGGCCTCACCTTTGCCGTGGACCCGACCGTGTCCAGCTGGATCCGGTTGGCCGTAAGCACCGCCGTCTACCTTCCCGAGGACGCCGAGGGGAAGCCGGTGGCCGCGAAGCGGACCGAGGCACGGAGCACGAAGGCTCAGCGGGAGCATTGGCGGCGCTCCACCCTGCGGATCGAACCCGTCGATGTGGACGTGACTCAGCCCGGTCTGCTCGATCCCTTCGTCCTTCACCCGGGGCTGGAACTGCGTGTGCTGGTCCGCCCCCGGTCCACGTCGGACGGGACCGTGACCGTGACGGCCACGGTCGTCAACAGTCATGAGGTCGGCCGGTTCGACCTCCGTGACGCGCACTGCTTCTACCAGCCGGTGCTGAGCGTAACGGCGAAGGACGGCACCAGCCCGGTGTTCGTGGTGCGGCCTGCCGCTCTGGGCGCGGTCGACTCGGAGCAGGCGCTGAGCAGGCTCCTGCATCGCCATGTGCCGAGCTTCGCCATCGGCCACGGGTGCGCGGCGCATTGGGATTGGACGCCACCTCCGGTGGGATCCGTATCGATCGGGCGTCCGACGGTCACCGCTCTGCGGACCGAGTTCGTCCCCTCCCACGAGGTGCTGCTGACCGACTCCAATCCCGGGATCGACGACAAGCCACTGACCATGTACCGGTTGGGAACCGCCCCGACCCATGAGGTCGTGTCGACGCTGCGCGCACTGCTGGCAGGGTACGAGCGGTGGATCGGGACCCAGGAGGACCAGGCCCAGCTGCTGCGCGGCACCGAGCACGGCAAGACCGCGAACGATCAGGTTCTGCTGTGCCGCCGCGCTCTGCTCCGGATGCGTGAAGGCGTGGATCTCCTGGAAGACTCCGAGCGACCGGACACCATGCACGCGTTCCGGCTGGCGAACCTCGCCATGGCCGACCAGCGGGCACGTACCGTGTGGATCAAGGAGGGCAGGTCCGGCCGACCGGACGAACAGGCCGGACGGTGGCGGCCCTTCCAGCTCTCCTTCATGCTGCTCTGCCTGGCCGGAATCGTCGATCCGGGCCACGACGACCGAAAGATCTCCGACCTGCTGTGGTTCCCCACAGGCGGTGGTAAGACGGAGGCGTACCTCGGGCTCATCGCTTTCACCACCTTCCTCCGACGGCTGCGGGACGGGGCCGCGGGGGCAGGCGTCACCGTGCTCATGCGGTACACGCTCCGGCTGCTCACGCTCCAGCAGTTCGAGAGGGCCGCAGCGCTGATCTGCGCCATGGACCGGCTGCGGGCCGCCGATCCGGTGCGGCTGGGACACGAGGAGATCTCCATCGGCATGTGGGTGGGGCGTTCGGCGACCCCCAACACGCTGACGGTCGCCGAAGGCAAACTGGCCGACCTCGTACGTAACGAGGCCCTCCAGTTGCAGACGGAGAACCCGGTTCAACTGCGTAACTGCCCATGGTGCGGTGAGCCGATGCGTCCACGTGACTATGCGGTCGACAAGGACGCCCGACGCATGACGGTTAACTGCCCGTCGGGCATCTGTGACTTCCACCGGGGGTTGCCGGTGCACCTCGTCGACGAGGCCGTCTATGCCTATCGGCCGACCTTGGTCATCGCGACGGTCGACAAGTTCGCCTCGATGCCCTGGCGACCCGCGTCAGCGGCTCTGTTCAACCGGGACGTCGACGGGGTCCGGCCGCCCGAACTCATCGTGCAGGACGAGTTGCACCTCATCTCGGGACCGCTCGGCACGCTCACCGGTCTGTACGAAACGGCCATCGACGCGCTGGCCGAACGTCCCAAGGTCATTGCCTCGACCGCCACCATCCGACGCGCCGGTGAACAGGGCACCCGGCTCTTCGACCGCGAGGTGGAGCAGTTCCCGCCCGGCGGCCTCGACGCGAGGGACTCCTGGTTCGCCGTCGAGACGCCGCGTGAGCGCAAGGCGGCACGCTGTTACGTCGGCCTGCTGACCTCCAGCACCAGCCAGGCCACGTTGCTGATCAGGGTGTACGCGGCTCTGCTGCACCGGGCCCACGCCCACGATGCTCCGCCCGAGGTGAAGGACGCGTACTGGACGCTGGTCGGCTACTTCAACAGCTTGCGACTGTTGTCGGCGGCAGAGCTCCAGGTCCTCGACGACGTCCAGGAAAGGCTGGGTCACCTCGCGGCGCGGGACGGCCTCAAGGCGCGCCGCGCGGACGCTCTCACGGAATTGAGCAGTCGAGCCAACGCCAGTGACATCTCCCGCCGGCTCAAGGACATCGAGCGACGGCACCCCAGCCCTGAGGCCCTGGACGTACTGCTCGCCACCAACATGATCTCCGTCGGGGTCGACGTCGACCGACTCGGGCTGATGGCCGTGATGGGGCAACCGCAGACCACTGCCGAATACATCCAGGCGACGAGTCGGGTCGGCCGACAACACCCGGGCCTCGTCGCGATCATGCTCAACTCCACCAGGTCGAGAGACCGTTCGCACTACGAGGACTTCCAGAGCTTCCACTCCGCTCTGTACCGCGAGGTGGAATCCACGAGCGTCACCCCGTTCTCCGCCCGTGCCCGTGATCGAGGCCTGCACGCCGTGGTGGTGGCCCTGGCCCGGTTGATGCTTCCTGCCGCACGGGCCAACGAAGCGGCCGCACACGTGGAGGACTTCCACACCGAACTCCGCGACAAGGTCGGAAAGGTTTTGCTCGACCGAGTGGAGACGGTCGAGTCGGACGAACTCGCGTCCACCACAGCCGCATTCGAGCAGTTCGTCGAATGGTGGCGGGGTGAGGCATACGAGCGACCGAACCTTGTGTACGAGGCTCCACGTGGTTCCCGCGCCCCCGCCCTGTTGGCCAACTACGACGACGAGTCGTCCTATGTGTCGCCGTGGAAGACACTGTGGAGTCTGCGAGACGTAGACGCCTCGTCCACCTTTTTCGAGGAGCGCTGACCATGGGCCCCGTACCTCCCCGCACCCGCCGTCGCGGCCTCCCTTCGACAACAGCACGTAGCGCCCGCAAGCTCGGAGAGATCCGCCGGGCCCAGCTCATCACGACGTACGGCGTCGGAGCGATGATCGCCGTGGAGAACGAGTCCTTCCTCATCCGTGGTATCGACTCGTGGGACATCTCCGAGGCACCTTTCATCTCGGAGCCCCGCTTGGCTCGGCAGCTGGGAGTCTCCGGGTTCCGGATGCCCCCCGCTCCCGATGCCGACTCGGCACGGGACGGTGTACGGGCGGTGCGCTTCCCGGAGATGTACTCATGTCCTCACTGCCATCAGTTGCAGCCCTTCCGTAAGTTCAACGCACCGGCCGGACGGGCCGAGTGCTCGACATGCCAGGAGAGCCTGGTCCCCTCCCGCTTCGTGATCGCGTGCACGCACGGCCATCTGGAGGATTTCCCTTACTGGAAGTGGGTCCACCGGGGCAACCGGGCGGGTTCCGGTGGCTGTGGGGGCCAACTGTCCTTCCAGGCCGATGGCTCGACCGCATCCCTGCGTGCCGTACTGATCAGTTGCAGTTGCGGAGTGGAGAAGGTGTCCATGGAGGGGTCGTTCCGACGCCAGGCCCTCAGGGACCTCGGCATCCGGTGCGGCGGCCGTCGCCCCTGGCTCAAGGACGCTCCTACCGAGAGCTGCCAGGAGCCACCGCGCACCCTCCAGCGTGGTTCTTCCTCGGTCTGGTTCCCGGTCATGCACTCGGCCCTGTCCATCCCTCCGTACAGCCAGGGCATCGCCAAGATCGTGGCGCCGTTCTACGACGGTTTGAAGGACGAGGATCCCGCCTCCATCAAGTCGTTCGTACGCGTCATGAAACTGCTGCTCCATCACCCGAAATACACCGACGACGACGTGGTGGCAGAGGTCGAGCGGAGGCGTACGGCCGAGATCGATGCCGGAGAGCAGGACGATGACACGGAAGCCGCCAACCGCGTCGGCGACTACCGGCGGAAGCTTTACGAAGGCGAGTATCGAAGTCTGTCCACACCTCACCCTGAAGATGCCGAGGAGAAACAGGAGTTCGTCTGTGAAGCCCCCACCGCCCCGATCGACATCCTGCGCTCGTCACACGGGCTGACCCAGGTGATGCTGGTCAAGCGACTGCGCGAAGTACGGGCACTGCAGTCGTTCCGACGTGTGGAGGAACCGAGCCCGGCCGATTCCCAGTTGCGCCAGTCAGCGATCTCGTTGACGAAACCGAGTTGGCTTCCGGCTTTCGAAGTGAGCGGTGAAGGTGTGTTCCTTCGCCTCGCCCCGGAGCGGCTTCGGATCTGGGAGGAGCGACCGGAACAGGTCGCTCGCGCCGCCCGGATCCGCGAGAACCACGAGCGACTGCTGTCAGCCCGCGCGAGCGACTCGGACAAGCCGATTCCTCCTTCACCCGCCACGCCCCGCTTCCTCCTTCTGCATGCTTTGGCCCACACACTGATCAACGAATGGAGCCTGGACGGTGGCTACCCGGCCGCATCCCTGCGGGAGCGGCTCTACAGCGACGAAGACATGGCGGGTGTGCTGATCTACACGGCCACCAGCGATTCCGCCGGCAGTCTCGGCGGCGTCGTCGCGCAGGGCGAGCCGGACCGTCTCGACGCCTCTCTCCGGGCCGCACTGCACAGGGCGAGTTGGTGTTCGAACGACCCCCTGTGCATGGAGGCGGAGGCGAGCGGCGCGGACAGCCTGAACATGGCCGCCTGCCACGCCTGCCTGCTCCTGCCGGAGACGAGCTGCGAGAACAACAACATATTGCTCGACCGCGCTGCCTTGGTGGGAACCCCGGATGGCCGGGTGCCGGGCTTTTTCAACCTCTGACCCTGGGAGCAGGGCGCCCGCGCGCCGTAGGTCGGTGCTCAGACCGGTGCCTGCGGCGAGGGCGGCTGCCCGCATGGCCACCGAGCGTGGGAAGGCAAGGAGCCGGGGATGCGCATCATGCCCGATTTCGCGTCCCACCGCCCCTATTGACGGCTCCCTGCAACAGCCGAGGCTCGGTTCCGTGTCTGGCTGTCGCGGCCGGAGTCACGACCGGTCGACGGGGCAACAGGACGACTGCTGCCCCTACCGGCCGTTCAGACGCGCGAGTCCGCAGCCAGCACCGTGAATGACGACCATGCGCGAAGGGAGACAGTCAGCGCGGGCCTCTGCGTGTCCTTCGAGTCCCGGACCAGCACAGCCTCGGGACGTACGGCGATCTCGACGCAGTTGTCGCCGCCGCCTCCGCTGTAGCTGCTCTTGGACCAGGCAAGCTCCACGGTGCTCATTGCCCTCCTCGCATCTGTTCCAGCAAGCTCGTCGTGTCCTGATGGCTCAGGGCCTGCGAGCGCATCTTGCCATAGCGCTGGAGCATGTGACTTGCCGCTTTCGGATCGCTGATGAGCATGCTGGTGCCGTGCCCCTCGACGTAACCGGCCCACCGGTGGTCGGCGGTTTCCGCGAGGTACATCTCGCCTTCGAAACCGGCGTGGTCCTCCTGGACCAGTGGCATCACCTGGAGTTCCACGTTGCGGTAGCGCCCCACGAGGAGCAGGTGGTCGAGAAGAGCCTTCGTCACCCGGGCGCCGCCCAAACGCCGTTCCAGTAGCGCTTGTTCGATGATGAAACTGAAGGTGGTGTTCGGACGGTCGATGAGGAGTTGCTGGCGGGCCAATCGATCCGCCACCTGGCGTTCGGACTGCTCCTGGGTGAGTGGAGGCAGGTGGCGATCGAAGACCGTCTGGATGTACGGCTCGGGCTGCAGCAGGCCGGGGATGACCCTGCACTCGTAGGCGTAGAGCGAAGTCGTCTCCTCCTCGACGGCCGCCCACTGCAGGAACCACGAAGCCAGGCCGGTTTTCCGTGTCAGGCCTCGCGCCGCCGCCACCAGCACCCGGGCCGCGGCCGCCCCCAGTACCTCCTCCGAGCGCTCCAGCAAGTCCCTCGGCGGGAACCGCTTGCCCTGCTCGATCTTGGCGATGTACGCCGCCGAGTACTGCACCAGAGGCGCGAACTGCTCCTGCGTCAGACGGGCTTCGTCCCGCAGTGCCTTGAGTACCGCCCCGAACGTCTTGAGGCTGTCGGACACCTCCGGCTCGCCGCAGTTTCCGTTTCCCCCACCCCTGCCACCGTCGTTGTCCGTAGCCATGCGCGGCCGCCTTTCCCTGTGCCTGGCCCGTTCGCAGGGCCCACCCGTGCCGTACCGTGCGTCGTCCGCGCTGCGCCACCCGCCCGACCCGGCCAATGGTCACGCACCGTGACCCACCCGGTCCAGTGCGTGAGCTGATACAAGCCGATCTGTATCGGTGCCGTGCCTGCCGCAGAGCCGCATGACCCCGCCAGGCTGAGCCCCATGCCAGCCCCTCACCACGAACCCCCGCCCCCGCGCGTGTGTTCGCCCAGCGCTTCTCCGCCACTCGGCGCGGAGCGCGCCTCGCGCGTCTGCTCGCCGCGCTCCAGCTCGTCGAGTGGGGGCACCCCCGCGGGACGGGTGACCACGACGCCGTCACGCTGGTCGTCGCCGAGCTCGCCGCCAACGCCGCGCTGCACGGCCGCGTGTCCGGCCGGGACTTCGCGCTGCTCCTCGCGTACGACGCCTGCCGGAGCCTCATCCGTATCGAGGTGTCCGACACCCACCCCGCGCGGCCGTCCCCTGTCGTGCCGACGCCCGCCGACGACCACGGTCGTGGCCTGGTGCTCGTCGACGCCCTCTCCACCCGCTGGGGCGTACGCGACCGCGTCGGCCCGGGGAAGACGGTGTGGGCGGAGTACGTGATGGCGACGAGCCTCGACACGCCCGCAGACGGACAAGCCGCCCTACGGGCCGGGGCTCGCCGTCGCACCACCCGCATCTGAGCCGAGGTCCCGGCTCACCGCACCGATACCCCGACGCGGGGGACAGCCCCGGGCCGCCCAACACCTTACGGAGAACCGATGTTCCCGGAACACCGACGCCCTTGCCGCGCCCTGGGGGCGGCGAGCGGGCCGGTCCTGGGCGGGCAGGCCTCGTTCATGCCCACCCGACCTCACCAGCCCCCGCCGCCGGCTACTGCCCGACCTGGACGGGGCCGATCCGCAGGAGTACACCCGCTGGCACGCGGCAGGGCGGCCGTCGGTCGAGCGGATGCGCCTGCGTGTCGGGCCGGAGGGGCAACGTCTGACGTGGCCCACGCCCGGCCGGTCGTTGGGGAGTTACGGACAGCAGGCGCCCCGATATGTCCAGGATTGGCTGTCCGTAACTCCCGGATGACCGCAGCCGGGGCGGCGGCGTGGGGATCAGCTGTCGGTGCCTCCGGGGGTCCGGTCTCGCGGCGGCCTCCGTGTCAGGCGACTGCGGGCGCCTCCCCCGGCGCGGTGGTGCGGCGGGCGGCCCGGCGGTGGCGTGGGGCGGGGCGCCAGGTGGACACCAGGGCGGCGGCCAGCAGCAGTTCGGCGATGTCGCCGCCGTAGTACATGATCTCCGCGCCTGCCTGGACCTGGTGGATCGGCGCGTGGATGTCGACCCAGAAGCCGCCGTACATCAGCTGTGAGATCACCGCGTGCCCCGTGATCGCGACGCCGAGGCAGATCAGCCGTGCGCGCACGCTCGGGCGGTGAGGGGCGGGGTCGGGGCCGGCGATGACGTGGGCGAACAGGCATCCGGACAGGAGGAAGTGCGCGTGCAGCAGCCAGTGTGCCGCCGGGCTGTCCGTGGTCGCGTTGTAGAGGGGCGTGAAGTAGAGCACCGCGAGGCTGCCCGTGGACAGTGCCGGTGCGACCAGGGGGTGGACGAGCACGCGCGCGGGTGGGCTGCGCAGCGACGCGGCCAGCTGCCGCGCCCGGGTCGCGGGCAGGGAGCGCAGCAGGAGGGTGACAGGGGCGGCCAGGACGAGCGCGAGCGGCGCGTACATGCCGATGAGCATGTGCTGGGCCATGTGGCCACGGAAGTCCTCATGTGCGTACGGCGCCAAGGGCGGCACCAGTGCCGCTCCCAGAAGTGCTGTTCCTGCCAGGAAGCTGCTGGTCCGCCATCGGCTCCAGCCCAGGGCCGGGTTGCGGCGGCGTGCACGGCGGACGAGCAGCAGGTAGGCACCGGCGGCGGCCGGCAGCAGGAGCGCGGGCAGCAGCGTCTCCAGGGTGCTGCCGCCCGCCGCGTGCCCGTGTGCGGGCATGGGGTGGTCCATCAGGTGCGCCGGCCCTCATGGTGACCGGAGTGGGCGCCGGGGTCGAAGGGCCGTCCGCTGCGCTGGAGCAGGAAGCCGACGGCGACCAGCAGGGCGCCCAGGGCGAGGAAGCCGATGTCCCACCAGACCTGGTCGTCTCCGGCGTGGACGTGGTGGATGCCCAGGATGTGGTGGTCCAGGACTCCTTCGACGACGTTGAACAGGCCCCAGCCGACGAGCATCCAGCCCCACAGCACCGGGGATGTCCACACCCGCAGCCGGTGGTGGGTGACCCGCGCGTACAGGAGGGCGAGTCCGAGCAGGACCGAGAGCCAGCACACGGTGTGAAAGATGCCGTCCCACACGGTGTTCATCTCCAGGCCGGTGACGGTGTGGGGGCTGTAGTACTTCACCCCGATGTGGTCCTGGTCGGTGCTGGTGAGCATGTGGTGCCACTGGAGCAGCTGGTGCAGCAGGATGCCGTCGACGAACCCTCCCATCCCCACCCCGAGGACGATGCCCGGCAACTGGATTCCGCTGGGCTGTGAGAGTCCGTCCCGTGCCTCGCCCGCCGTGGTGGCCATCGCTCGTCTCCGCTCCTGCTTCCGGGCTCCGCTGGCAGATGCCTCGGTCACAGGCTCCCGTCTCCGTGGCGCTCATGCGCGCGCGTGCCCCCATCCGGCTCAGTCGCGTGAAGGCTGCCCGTCCCGGGTGAGGAACTCGTCGGCCCCGCGCAGAGTGGTGCGCAGTGCGCGCCGGGTCGCGCTGCTGTCGGGGCGGACGTCGAGGCCCCCGGGTTGCGCGCTGTCCGCCCGCAGGCCCGTGGGCAGTCGGGCTTCGTCGAGCCCGTCGCGTCGGGCGATGAGGACGCCCAGGGCGTGACGGCTCATGGCATCGCGTCCGCCGAGATGGTGGATGCCGCTCGCGTCTCCCGACGCGAGTTCCATGAGGGCTGCGGCCAAGTCGGTCACGTGCACCGGGCAACGGATGTCGTCCGTGAACAGGACACCGGGACGGGCCCCGGAAGCGATTTCGTGCACCACCCGTTCGTGTGCGGACTTCCCGTCGCCGATGATCAGCGAGGTGCGGGCGACCACAGCGCCGGATGTACGAGAAGGATCCCCGTCCGCGATCCGCTGGTTGGGTGATGTCCGTGGGCGCGTCCTTTCAGCTTGTGTATGTGCCGGTGGACCATGAGACTCAACGGGCTCGGATCGCGCATCGCCAGTCGACCACCCCTGATCAGATCTTCGCGATGAGCGAGACGGACCTCGTGCACCGGAGGACGCTGTTCGAGGAGCCCGATGTCGCGGAACTCGAGGGCCGTGAGGTGGGAAGTCCGCCTCCTGGGTGGTCAGACTGGTTGGAGTGGGCTACCGATCAGTGGCCGTCACCCGCGTGATCGTCCGGCTGACCTTGGTGCCGGTACTGGGTGCGGGAACCTGAGGTCAGCCGTGGGCGCACGTGGATGGTTCGACGACCTGGCCGTGCCAGGGGCGCCGGGGCGTGGTCTGCCTGGCCCGCGACAAGTAGGCTGATCGTTCGTCATCGGAGGGGGAAGGCCCGGCGTGGACTATGGCGACAAGCTCTTCTGGCTCTCGGTCGTGATTCAACGCAAGTACGCGCAGGTCTGCGCCGAGTTCGACCTGACCCCCTCGCAGGCCACGCTGCTCTGCGCAGTCAGGAACGAGCCGCGGCAGATGGCCGACCTCGCCGCGTCGTTGGGTATGACCAAGAACGCATTGAGCCAGCTGGTCGATCGCACCGCGCGGCGCGAGTTGGTCGGCCGGGCAAGCTCGGCGCAGGACCGACGGGTCGTCATGCTCAGTGCGACGCCCACGGGGAAGGTGCTCGCCGAGGCCATTTACGCCGAGGTCGCCAAGCGCCTGCCCGAGATCGCGAGGGACCTCGACGCCGATGACCAGCGCGACTTCGAGCGCGTGGCCACCGCCATCGTGGACACCTCGGACCTCTCTTCGCCCACCTCGAACCGACCCATCACACCGTGAGGTCCCGCTACACCCACACCTTGACGAAGTTCATGCCGTGAACTAATTTCGTTCATGCCATGAACTTACTGATGGGGAAGCGATGAGCACACAGACGACCGGCACGATCGCAGTCTTCGGTGCGACGGGGCAACAGGGCGGGGCGGTGGTCGACGCGCTGCTGGACCACAAGGCGCGGGTGCGGGCTTTGGTCCGCAACCCGCAGTCCGACCGGGCTCAGGCGCTGGCCGCCCGCGGCGTCGAGCTGGCGGCCATCCGGGCCGACGACCCGGCGTCGCTGGCCGCCGCGCTGGCGACGGTCAGGGGGTTCTACTTCATGACCCCGGAGGCGAACAGCCTCGAAGAGGTCGAGACGGAGATCCGCATCGGTACCGCGCTCGTCGACGCGGCGGTCGAGGCGGGCGTCCCGCACGTCGTGTTCAACTCGGTCTTCGGAGCGGACCGGGAGTCGGGTGTGCCGCACCACGACTCGAAGCACTGGATCGAGGAGCACCTGCGGAAGTCCGGCCGCAGGGCCACGATGGTTCGCGCGACCGCCTTCATGGAGAACTTCGCGAGCGTGATGGCACCGAGCCTGGAGCATGGGGAGATCGTGCTGAGGCTGCCGCTGCCGGAGGACGTCGCCCTGAAGATGATCTCGGTCAGGGACATCGGCCGGGTCGCCGCCGCGCTCCTTCTCGACACCGCGGAGGCGCCCGGCGGGGCCGTCGAGCTCGTCGGCGACGAGCTGACGGGCCCCCAGATCGCCGCGGTGTTCGGCGCGCGCGCCGGGCTCCCGGCACGGTACGAGGCCCTCCCGTTGAGCGTGCTTCCCAACGACCTCGACAAGGCGATGTTCCGCCAGTTCGCGGAGGCGACGGAACACCCTTCGGACCTCGCGGTGGTGCGCTCGATCGAGCCGGCCACCCTGGACCTGGTCGAGTGGATCCGAGCCACCGGCTGGACCGCGCCCACAAGCGTGGCTGGTTCCTGAGCCTCCGGCCGCGATGAACGCCCCGCGATCGTGCCCACGGTCTCGGCGCTCTGGGCACGGCAACGCATCCGCCAACAGTTGAAGGTGCTGCGCCGGTTGTCGCGAAGCATGCCCTGGACGGCCTTGAGGACGCGTCCGCGTTTGTCGGCGCCGGCCCGCTGACGTGCGGCTTCGAGGATCTCTGCAGGCGTCCTGGAGAGCTTCGCGCGTCCGGAGCGCGAGTTGGAGATCGTGCACTGCGACGAGCGCGTCCTGAAGCTTCGTCCACATCACCCTGACGTGAAGGCACTACGTGGCCTTCACACCTCTGTCGAGCCACACCGCGCGGGTGTCGGCCGGCGACGGCACGCTGTCAATGAGCCGGCCCGAAGGCGGCAAGGAGCACTGCGGGCTCGTGCCGGCCGACACCGGTGGATTCCAGAACGCCGCCAGCGAGGCGTTCGACAGCGTCCTGGAGGGCGAGTACGTCAACCGCCACGCCTTCCGCGCCCGCGCAGTGGCCCGGATCAGGGCCGCCACCTGGATCCCGGCTTCCACCACACCTGCCGACTGCACAGCGTGTGCGGGTTCGAGAGCCCGGGCGACTACGAGAACGACCACCGGGCCGGGCTCACCATGGGTCTGGCTGCAAGGGGATCGACATCTGAGTGACCGCGGCTGAAGGGGAAGCGCGTGGCGGCCGCTGTGGTGGTGTACGGCCACTTGGTGGACCGGTGGGTACCGGCGGCCTCGGACAACGGACCAGGGTATCGAGGCATTCGCCGGTGTGCCGCCCGGATGGCGACCTCGTGGGGGTGGGTGTAAGGCTTGAAAGGTCAGCGCAAGCCGGATAACGGCACGGCCGTGAATTCTGTCCGGCACCTGCTGTCCCAGCGCTGGCGTCCCCGGCCTGTCCACCTCGCTCACGGCGCACGGTCGGCAAGCTGCGCCAAGGGAAAGGCACCCCTCCATGGGAAATCACACCGCACGAACGAAGTTCGCTGCTCTCGCCGCAGCGGTGGTCTGCTCGGCACCTCTGGTCCTGATCGCCACGCCGGCGGCAGCCGCTCAGCCTGAGTGTGGCGATGCTTCGACCACCTCCGCCATCGACCGGGCCCCCTCCGAGGGTTCCCACGGTGATGACCCCTTCTCCAGGGCGCTCATATGCCTGATCAACGATGAACGGGCGAAGCGAGGCCTGCCCACGCTCTCCCAGGACCCTGCGCTTACCGCGGCGGCGACGTTGCACGCGCGCCAGGCAACATCCCAGCAGTGGTGGGGGCCAGGCAATAACCCGCACAACAACCCAACGACCGGCTCGACGCCGGAGAGCCGCATCAAAGGCGCCGGCTACTGCCCGAATCCGAGATCGTGGGCGTTCAGTGAGATCACGTACACCGGCTGGGGCGGAGGGGGCACCCCGAGGGCTGCCGTCAACTGGTGGATGAACATCAGCAAGGCTGGGCACCGTGAAGCCATCCTCAATGCGTCGATGACGGCGTTGGGCACAGGGGTTCAGGGGGGAGCGGCGGCCCCCGCCGGCAGAGGCTTCACCGACGCAGGCACCTACGTCGTGACCTTCGGGCGCTGCCAGCGGTAACTCTGGTCGGAAGCTTGCCGGCCAGCACGTCGGCGTGAAACCTTCCCGCACCGGTGGCGGGACCTGTCCCCGGGTGGTCAACGGCCCCCACCGTTGGTTCAGCGGGAGGGGGTCCGTGACCGGGCCGCCATGTTCTCCCAGAAATCCCGGAGTTCGGCTGCCGTCATGCCCTGCCACGGCGCTCTCTTGCGGCGCAGCCAGGACAGTGGGTTCAAGGTGCGGTACCCATGCAGCAGCGCCTGCTGCTGCCGGCAGAAGGTCTCCGGCAGCTCGGCTCGCGGTTGCTTGCCCATGGCGGGGTAGGGGCACAACTGGAAGGGACAGTCCCGCAGGCAGGTGCTCCCTGGTGGCGCGTCCTCGGCGACGCCCACCGTCCGTCTCGGCCGGAGCGGGTGGCGGTCCTTGGTGAGGCACGGCGGCAGCACGGACCGGTCCGCGCGCTCCAGGCGCTCCTCCAGTTTGGCCGGCGGCCCGTTCCACTCGGTGAGGTTGATCAGGAGGCAGGCGTCAGCGAGGAGCTGCTGGGCGCGAGGGTGCAGGGTGCTCCACCCCACCGAAGGCGGTATCCAGAGGATGTGCTTGCGGTAGGCATCGGGATCTGCCGAGGAGGAGCCGATGTGGTTCATGGCGGCGATCTCGTCGATCCAGATGAAACGCTCGGGGTGTCGGCTCTCCAGGGCGAGGACCGCGAGGTTGGCCGCCTCGGCGACGAACGGGTGCAGCCGGTCCCCTTTGCTGGTCCGGTCCCCCGGGTGCAGCGCGGCGGGATCCTGCTTGCTGCCGGCCAGCGCGAGCCAGCGTTCCACCGCCTGTACGGGGGCGGCTCTCCTCACCGATGGGAGGGCGAACCGGGCCTCGTCCGGGTCGGCATGAGGTTCCGCCGCGTCCAGGGCTCGGCGGCCGTACCGCCCGCCCGGTGGGGGCTCGCCGGTGACGTCCGGCAGCTCCCACAGACACAACGCATGGATGAGTGTCATCTGGGAGTACCAGCAGCGCGCGTGGCTGAGCATGTGTTCCGCCTGCGCGACGAGGAAGTCCCTGACCTTGTCGTTGGACTGCGGATGGCGCCGCCTGCGGTTCGCCGCGCACTTGAAGCCCTGCGCAAGGGCGATCTCGAGGGAGCGGGGCAGCGCTGCCTGCCGTGCCGCCGCGCTGTTCGGCTCCAGATGACGCAGCCAGAGGCCGAGCCGCTCCTTCGCCTGCTCACGGTGCTTGTCGCTGACCGAACCCACCATCATGGGCACCAGCCAGGCCCGCATCGTGAACCGGCGCCAGATCTCGCTACGGCACGTCCTGCTCGCCTCCGTGTACCGGTCGTACCGCGCCCACGTCTCGTCGTTGTCGGGCCGCAGACTGAGGAAGATCTCCCGGGTCCGCTGATCCGTCTCGGCCTGTTCGCGGCATGCCGTCTCGTACTGCACTGCGGGGTCGTTCGCCTCGTCGTCCCCGTTCCTGGGCAGCGGGAACATGGTGCGCAGCACATCGAAGGCCCGGTCGCCTCCCACCCCTATCTCCTGCGCGGCGGCGATCCGCAGCGGGTACGAGGTCTCGGTCACGGCGATTTTGAAGAGCCATTCGTAGGCGGGAACCCGGCCCCTCGTGGGGGAGTCCCTCCTGCCCTGTGCCGCGTCGATCGCCCGTAGCACATCGCCGAACCGCCGTATCAGCACCTGCTTGGTGTCTTCCAGTGTCCTGCGGTCGCTCCCCCTGATCTGATCCCACCTCTCGTACAGCACCTGGGCGATGTGCTGATGCTGCGGCGCTCCGGTCACCAGGTCGATTTCGAGGGCGGCCCCGAACATGTCGAGCGCCTTGGCGTCCTTGCGCTCTTGCGCAGTGTCGAGGAGCAGTTGGACGACTTTCAGCCGTGCGTCCTCGGTGGAATCCGTTCCCCGGGGTTCCCGGGAGCTCAGGACGAGGGCGATGAGGAGTTCGCGCCCGGGGCCCGGCTCTTCGAGCGCTGCGGCCACCGGCTCGTACGAGGCGACGTCGAGGTATCCGGCCCCGAGGTACGCCTGTACAAGGCTGTGCGGGAAGCGGACCATTTCACCGCGGATCTCCACCAGGCCGAGCTGCTCTGCCTGGGTGGCGCACAGCGACAGGAAATCGCGCCGACGCCTGGCGTTGTTGTCGGTGGGCGACAACGCGTCGACCCTCTTGGCGATCCGCTTCCGGATGTGCAGGGCTCCGGAATTCGCGTCATCGGTGCGCGTGCTGTGCGATGCGTTCACCTCGCTGGGAGCGGCGCCGCCCTCGTCCGGTTCGAACAGCTCGTTGATCCTGACTTCCAACTGGTCCCGGAGCAGCCCGATCCCCGCCAGTGCGGAGATTGTTTCGAGAATGTCGCGGCGCTCCTCGTAGGGCAGCGCCACTTCCTCGTGGATGCGCCCTTCGACCAGGGCCTTCCGCCACGTCGCGAGCAGCCGCCATTGCAGATCCACCCGGTCACCGTTGCGGGTGTCCACCAGTTTTGCCCAGTCCTTGGCCCCGGTCAGATGCTCGAACAGGTGGTGGTCCTGCAACTGGTGGGCGATCTGCAGATACAGCGGCGACTCGGAGACCGCCGCTGTTTCGACGATCCAGTCCATGCGGTGCTTGTCGACCTCCGAGCGGCCCCGCTCCAGGTACTCCAGCGCGGCTTCCTCGCTGAGCGGCTCCAGCTCGATGACCGCAGCCGGGGTGTGCTCCAGAGGCGCGTGCGGACGGGTGGCGATCACCAAGGGGAGCTTCTGTTGCTCCGCTTGTCGGATCGCGTGCCGGATGAGGAGGTCCCGCTCCTTCTGCCTGCCGTCCTCGGCGAACATCTCCTCGAGGCCGTCGGCGATGACGACGGCCCGGTCGTCCAGGCACAGTTGCCGCCATACCCGTTCGCTCTGCCTTCCGGACAGCGCGCCCCGGTCCACCGCTTCGCAGAAGCGCTTCATTCCCACCTCACGGAAGTCCAGCCGGGAGGTGCCCAGGTCGACGTCCCGTAGCCGGACGGGCACCGGCACCGCGCCTTTCTCGGCCAGCATCTGGGTGAGCTGTACGAGTACCGAGGTCTTCCCGGTGCCCACGCCGCCGACGAGCAGGTACGGGCGCCTGGTCCGCCGGTCGCGCAGCGCCCGTGCAATGACCAGGCACATCTCCTTGCGGCCGACCACGTCCGTGAGTGTGGGACCGGCCGTGGGCACGATGCTGCTCGGGTGTTTCTTGGCCATCCGGGTCAGCGGTCTGCGCACCGAGACGTACTGGTACAGGAGGAAGGCCAGAGTCGCCAACCCGAGGCTCAGGAACGGTGTCAGGAACCCGTAGGTCACCGTGCAGCCCGAACCCGAGTCCTTGCACCAGCCCTCGACCGGGGACGTCTCACGGGTGACGAGCGCCCAGACCGCTGTTCCCACCCAGCCCCCCAGAGCCAGAACGGCCAGCCAGGAGAGGCGCTGCAGGAACGCCATCAGCGACCATTTCATCCACCACCGTCGCGAGGGGGCGACCTTGCTGCGGGCGGCCGACCGGACCAGCAGTTTCCGTAGCACCCCTTCGGCGGCGTCGACCACGCGGGTGACGTAGCGCCTCGGCCGGACCAGGAGCGGGGAACTCCGTGGCACGACCTTGCCCGGGGGATGCCTGATCACGTAGTTCATGTCGTATCAGTGCTGGTTGCGCTGCCTTCCTGATGGTCAGTCGGCTGCTCTACCGGGAAGCGGGTCCACCATCCGGTTCTGTGCCCGCAGTTCCCGTATTCCATCGTGGGTCAGTATGTGGCCGGTGTCGAATCGTGGAGTCGGCGTCCGGCGAACGGCGAGTTCGGCCTGGTTCAGGGCCCCGTGCTGGTCGACAGGGCGTCACGGCCCGGCGCAGTGCGCGAATGTTCGTGAGGTCACCATCACGTCGCCCTGTTCTCGGTGTGTTCCCCCGCCCCCACGCCCCGTCCCGGCGTCCGGGACGGCAGGGTTTGCCGTCCCGTTCCACGGCTGCGGGGTGCGGGGCCGGGCGGTAGATTGAAGAACGGGTACGGCGTCGTGCTTCCACTGGCTACAGGCGCATCGGTCCTCCCGACAAGGAGCCGGACATCATGGCCAAGTCCGTCCGCCTCGGCATCATTCGGGTCCGGCACGACACCACCGTGCCCGTCATCCCCGAGGCTGCCTGCATCGCAACGCTCATGACCGGTGACCACGCCCTGCTGCCGTTCTGGGAGAACACCACTCGGGGGCACCTCGACTTCGTCGACTCGCCGATGTTCCCGTGGGTCGACGCGACGATCGGGGCCGACACCTCCCGAACCGCCCAGGCCCGCGCTGCTGTCGACGCGCTGCGTGCCCGGTTCCCCGACCCCCCGGAGTGGCCCGGACTCAACGGCCTGATCGTCATCACCCACCCGGGACAACGGACCGTGCCGAACCCCCTGGCGGGGCAGCCGGGACAGCCTGCCACGATCACGCAGGGCTTCGACGCCGGTGCGACCGCTGTCGACGGGTTGCCGGTCGCCGTGCTCCCGGTGATGTCGAGTGACCTCACCTTCATGTGCCACGAGGTCGGCCACGTCCTCGGCCTCGACCACACCTTCGGGCTCGACAACAACGGTACCGACTGGGATCCGGCCGACGCCACCGTCATCGTCGGTCAGGAGTACGGCTCTCCCTACGACCTCATGTCATCGGCCACCTTCGCCGGCCGCTTCCTCGGCACGGAGCCGTTCTACTCCGGCCAGCCGACCTTCACCGGGCCGACAGTCACCGACTGGCCGTACGCCGGGGCCTTCACCATGGGCCCGCACCTCGCGCGCGCGAACCTGCACCTGTTCATGCCGGACGCGCTGACCGGCCGGGTGGTCGAGGCGTCCTTCCCGCAACCGGGCCTACCGGTCACCGCACGCCTCGTGCCGGCGTCCGCGTCGAACGGCAGATGCCTGCTCGTGCTGCACCCGCCCGGCGAGCCGGCCAACGGGGTGGGCCGGGTCTACGTCGAGTACCGCGTTCCGGCGGGCTGGGACACCGGCATGGACCCACTGGGACCCAGCCTTTCGCGGGAAGGGGTGGTCGTCCACTCGGTCGTCGACATCGCCGGCAAGGGGCCGCGCGCGTGGTACCGGGGATCGGTACCGACGGCGTCGCCGGACACCGATGTCGCCGTCGCGACGACACCGCTCGTCGTACGTACCGTCACAGTCGATCCCGAGCGGCAGTGGGTGGATCTGTCGATCACGGCGGGCGCGGCGAAGGCGGCCGAGATCGTCCGGGAACTCCAGACCGACGACGTGGTCGGCCCCGTCGGTGACGTCCACGAGACCATGACGCCGTGCGGCGACACTGTCCGTCGGGGAACCTTCGCCACCGCCACGACCGCCCGCTTCGGTGTGCGCAGCTCCGGCCTCGGCGGCAGCGGCGAGCCCGTCGACCCGCAGCCCACGATCGCCTGGACCGTCGGAGGCGTGCCGCTGGGCGCGCCGAGCGGGAACGTCAGCGTTACCGTGGACGGGGCGGCGTTCACGCTCGACTACACGATCGATCCGGTCGTGTTCGAGCTCACGCTCACCTCCCGGGGCGGGGAACGCTACGAGACGCCCGCAGTGGTGACGGTCAGTGGGGACGGGACGACGGCGTCCGCCACCGCCACGTTCACGGCGCAGGGGTGGACCGAGGGAATCCATCCCGACGATGTGCAGAAGTTCGGTGACTGCCTGCGCCGGATCACGGAGCGGTACCGGCGGATGCCCGCGCCGTTCCGCAGGCCGACGCCCGAGCCGCCGTGGAGCGGCCTGGCTACGCGTCGGTTGAACGAACAGGCCTGGCTGAGGAAGGCGTTCCGGCTGATCGCCCAGCCACCGGACCTCGACGCCACCGGCCGCAGCGAGCTGATTCGGCTCCTCCAGGTGCAGGCACCGCCTACCGCTTTCATCGACGCGCTGGGGGAGGCGGACATCGATTACAGCGTGTCGGAGGCGGACCTCACCGAATGGCTCCGGAACCCCGAGTTCACCCCTTACCCGGCGCTCGCCCAGTGGTTGCTGCTGAGGTTGGAGAACGCGCGGTTGAAGCGTCCGGTGTTCTTGGACGTCATCGCGTTCAACTACGAGAACTCGCCGGGGAAACCGTCGCCGCGTCTGTGGGAGGACGTGGACACGAACATCGTGGAGGCGGCCGTGGTGGAGGGGTGGAACGTCCGGTACGGCGAGGCCGTGTCGGAGTTCGCCGAACTGTTGGCGTGATGATGGTGTCGGGTACGACGGGACGGAGTGCCGCGGTCCAGTACGGGGGTCGCGCCGAGGCGGCGCAGCCGTTCGCCACGCTCGGCCGAGGACGTGGTGACCGCCACGGCGGACGCGCCGCCGCGAGCGGCGAGTTGTACCGCGCGGCGGTGCCGGGCTGCGGAGTCATCGCGTCCCCGGCCCGTTTTATCACGAACCCACCCACCGGGTGCACAGTGTGACACCGGTATGGCGCAATGTAGTCGACTGCTCTAGAGTCTGGCGCCTCACAGCAATCGATTCGCCGCGACTCGTGGCTACACAGAGGGATCGGGGCCACCTTGACGGTTCCTGCTCAGCCGAATCCACACCCCGGTCCGCAGCCGTCCGGCGGCCGGTACTCCCATACCGGGACCACCCGCCTGCTCTGCGCGGGACCGTATCTCCAGGCACGTTTCCGGCGCCGTGTCGTGGAGGAGCTGGTCGAGCACGACGGGAGGGCGGTGGCGCCGTCGGCCGGGGTCGATGTGGTCCCCGTGCTGGCGCACGCCTTGCGGGCCCGCAGGCTCGAGTTACAGGCCGGTGGCTTGATCGCGCTCCTGTGGACGCTGTTCTGGCTGGCCGACCTGTACGGGGACGGCTTCGGCTGGATGACCTCCTGGAGCCTGGCCGACGCGTACGACCAGAGCTACACGGAACGGCGCTTCTTCCTCCCGACCGATCTGTTCGAGGACGGCGACTACGTCCGGCGCTATCCGGGCGCCGGTGTCTGGGCCCTGAACTACGCGATCGTCTGCGGCCTTCTGTGGCTGGTCAGGAACGTGTCGGGGCGCGGCACCAGCGTGTACTCCCTGGACGGTCTGCTGCCGGCGAGTGACGGCTGGGCCCGGCTCCTGCCTTTCGGGCCCCGGCTCCTGCTGGCCCTGTACTGGGCAGCCGCGCTCGCCGCCGTGTGGAACACCTCCGCGAACTGGATGGCCGTGGTCTTCCCGCTGCTGCTGGTGCTTCCCGTGTGGAGGCACCGCAGCGCGGTGGAGGCGGTGATGTGCGACCGTCTCAGCGCTGGGGAGTTCGAGCGGCGGCCCCGGGAGGAACTGACCGAACCGGAGTGGCTGCGGGATCTCGGTCAGGCCATCGACAGGGAGCAGGACTCGGGACTCGTCCTGTACGAACCCGCCCGGCCCTTCGTCGGATCCGGGCGCCCCCTGGAGCCCTGGTCCCTCGTGATGGACCTGCGCCGCAAGCCGGAAGCGGACGCGGAGCCGCTCACCGCGGCCGGGGTGCTGAACTGCGTACGGGAGCGGCTGGCGGACCTCGGCCGGCTTCCGGAGCCCCCGTCGGGGCTCGACCGCCTCAGGGAGGTGGAGCTCGACGAGCTGGTCTATCTGCCGTCCGGTCCACCGAGGCACGAGGTCGATCACGGGGCCGACGCCACGGCGATGCACCGGCTCACCTCGGTCGGTGAGGGCGGCGAGGCCCGGCGGCACTTCCTGCGGGTCCGGGTCAGCGCGTGGGAGCACCAGGTGGTGGTCTCCGTGCTGATCCGGGTGCACACCCAGGGCGAGCTGCTGGTGCTGGAGGTCGTTCCGCACGTACTGGACCCGCTGAAGCCGGAGTTCGGGCTCGTCGACGCCATCGTCGAGCGGGGCCGCGCCTACCCGGCGATCGCGGCGGCCCGGGCCCTCGTGACCGCTCCGGCCGCCGGCGTGGCGGCGGCCTTCTCCGCCGCGCGTTCGCTGGACAGCGCGGTCCGCTGGTCCCCGCGCCGCGCCGGGTACGCGGAAACGCGGGAAGCCTCCGCCGAGGGCGCCGCGGCGTCCGTACGCGAACTGGCGTCCGTGCGTGGCGAGTCACCGCTCCAGCAGATGGACGTCAGCCGCTATCTGCGGACGATCCAGGAGCGCATCGGCACGGGGGCGCTCCAGGCGCTGAGCGAGAAGGGCCATGACACCGGGCAGTTGGAGCAGCAGATCGTCCAGGTGAGCAACGGTGGCGTCTTCATCGGGACGATGAGCGGCGGTGCGGTGGCGACGGGCCGGGGTGCCAGGGCGCGGGCCGACGGAGCGCTGCAGCAGGTGCTGGGCCGCCGCGACGGCGGGTGACGGTCCGGCGGCACGCGCCTGTCGAGCCGTGGGGACTGTGGAAGACCGAACGAGAGAGCGGGGTGCGGGACATGGCTGGGCGTAACGAAGCACAGCGGGCGGACCGGGAGCCGGGCGACGGCGAGGAGCCGACGGGTGCGGAGCCGGCGGGGACGGAGCCGGCGGGTGGCATCGTCGTCGGCGAGTTCGACGGTGGGGCCGTCGCGGCCGGGTCGCGGGCGGAGGCCGAGGACGCCGGCCGGCGGATCGGCCGGCCGCGTGGTGCGGACCTGCTGCCGCCGCCGGTGGTGGCGCCGGTCCCGGGCGGTATCGCCATCGGCCGGATGACGGGCGGCGCCGCGGCCTCGGGCCCTGACGCGAGGTCCACCGACCGGTCGGAGCGGTTCATCGAGGCGACGCCTCAACTGGTCGACGCGCTGCGGCTGTTGCGCGGCACGGAGGGTGAGCTCCGCACCGAGGCGGCGGAGGCCGAGCGGGAGGTCCAGGCCACCGGCGGGGTGGAGGGAGGCAGGCTGCGGCGCCTTGCGGCGCTGGCGGGCCGCGCGGCCGGGTCCGTGGGCGGGCAGACGGCTGCCGGGGTGGCCGCCGGGGTGATCACGGGAATGCTGCCATGACGGGGTGGGACACCGGGGGGCAGCGGTGGCAGCCGTCCTCGGCTCCGGACACCGGGCGGCCGCAGGCCACGGAACGGGCTCTGCGGATCGCGGCCGTCGCGCTCGCGGTGGCGGTGGTGGGCACGGTCGCCTTCGGGGGCGGGCGGCTGCTGTTCCGCGAGGACGAGGCGCACGGGGTGGAGGCGTCCGCGGAGGCCACCCCTGGGGCGACGGACGCCACCGGCACGGCCGCCGGCGCCGACGGGACCGAGGAGACCGGCACCGGGAGCGAGACCCCCACCGCCGAGGCACCTCCGCCCGGCTTCGTGGCACAGGAGGACGTGCAGGGCTTCGGCGTACAGGTCAGGGAGGGCTGGCAGCGCCGGGAGGACCCGCGCCTGGAGGGCACCGTCGTCTTCTACGAGACGAACGGCGGGGAGGGCCTCCTGCAGATCTACCAGATCTCCGAGCCGGGCTACACGCCGTACGACGCCCTGGAGGAGACGGACCGGCTGGTGGGGAAGGCCGACGGTTACCAGCGGCTGCGGCTGGACGAGCTGGACCCCGCCGACGGATCGCAGGCGGCTGAGCTGGAGTACCTCGTGCCGCGCGACGACGGGACGGTCCGGCAGTCACTGCTCAGGGCGTTCGTCGCCGAGGACGGGGTGCGCTGGGTGATCCTCGTCGCCGGTCCCGAGGACGAGTGGGACGCCACGTACGCGGAGGCGGCCTCGGTGGCGGCCGCCTCGTTCTGCCCGCAGGGCTACTGCCCCGCCGCGCCCTGAGCCGGTGCGGCGTCCGCCGGCCCCGGTGCGGCGGCTCGCTCGCCGCCGCGGCGGGGCCGGCGTCCGAGGACAGCCGCCCTGGTGTGCCTTCAGCCCGGTCCGCAGCGGTCGAGAGCGGCACGAAGCTCGTCGAGACCCGCCACTCTCCGGTGGGCCCGGTCGGGCATCTGGTCGTCCCGGCGCCAGCGCCAGGCCGAGAACAGCGCCCAGTTCAGGGCGCGGCACCGGTGGATCAGCCCGTGGTCAGCGCCCTCGTAGTGCTCCCCCACCGCTTCGGGCGCATGGGCGAGATCGAACTCGACCGGCCCGCGGCAGCAGGTGGCGAGGTCCACGAAGAGCGGACCGCGCCGCGTGTTCAGGACGTTGCCCGGATGGGGTTCGCCGTGCAACAGCTGGTCACCGGCGTTCTCGGTGCTGAGCGCGGCGCCCAGTCCCTCGAGTGTGTCGCCGAGGAGCCTCCGGTCGGACTCGGGCAGATCGGGGGACCGCTTCCGGTCGTTCACCACTCCGAGGGCCACGGCGACCCGATCGGTGACGTGGGGGGCGTTCAGGTCGATCCGACGCAGGGCGGCATGGTGCCGCAGGAACACGTCCGCGTAGTCGGCCGGCGTGATCTCCGCCCGCGCGGGTTCGTAGTAGGTCCAGAGCGAGACGGCGAAGGAGTCACGGGAGAAGACGCGCGGTCCGGCCCGGGGATCGAGCTCGGCCACCGGAGCGTCCACCTCGGCGAGACGGCGGGCGACCTCCACCTCGAACGCGGAGTCGGCCAGGTGCCCGAGAGGTGCGACCCGCGCCAGGACACCGCACGGGTCCAGGCGCAGCGCGACGCGGTCCGAGTCGTGGATGACGACCACGTCGTCGACCTGAAGACCCAGCCCGGAAGCGGTGGCCCGTCCTGCCTCCACCGCGCGGCGAAGTTCCGACCGTCGCATACCGTCCTCCTCGTCGATGCCTACGGACGCGCGTCCAGGCCGGCAGCGACGGCCACGGGGAGCGGCGTCTCAGAGCCAGCCGTGCTCCCGAGCGATGCGGGCCGCCACATGGCGGTTCTCCGCGCCCAGCTTCATCGCCGCCGCCGAGAGGTAGTTACGGACCGTACCGCTGGACAGCGAGGCGCGGGCGGCGATGTCCGCGACCGGGGCGCCGTCCTCGGCGTACGACAGGAGTTCCGCCTCCCGGGGCGTCAGGGGTGACTCGCCCGCCGCGATGGCGTCGGCGGCGAGTTCCTGGTCGACGTAACGGCCGCCGGTGTGGACGGTGCGGATGATCTGCGCCAGGTCGTGCGCGGACACCGTCTTCGGTACGAAGCCGCGTACGCCGACGCTCAGCGCCCGTTTCAGGGCGCCTGCCTGTGCGTGGCTGGTGACGATCATCGCGGCGCACCCGGGCACGGCGTCCCGCAGGCGCGCGGCCACCGCCACGCCGTCGAGACCGGGCATCTGGAGGTCGAGTACGGCGACGTCGGGGCGGTGCGCCGTGGCCATGGCCACGGCTTCGTCGCCGGTCGCGGCCTGGGCGACGACCCTGATGTCGTCCTCCAGGGCCAGGAGGGAGGCGAGCGCACCCCGGATGAGGTGCTCGTCGTCCGCCAGCAGGACCGTGATCATTCGCCATCCTCCCAGGGGACGCGTGCGGTGAGGCGGAAGAAGCCGCCGGGGTCGTGCTCGGTGGCCAGGGTGCCGTTCAGTCCGGCCAGGCGTTCCTTCAGTCCGGCCAGGCCCGTGCCGGTGCCGGGTTCCGCGTCGGACACCCCGTCATTCTCCATCACCAGCAGGGCCTCGGACGGGCCGGCGGTGCGCAGTGACATCGTGGAGCGGGACGCGCCCGGCGCGTGGCGGAGCACGTTCGTCGTCCCTTCGCGCACCACCCAGCCGAGGGCCGACTGCACGTCGGTGGGCAGGCGGGACGCGGGTCCGTACTCGATGCGGCAGTCGATGCCCGCGGCCTCCAGGACGGAGCGTGCGCCGGCGAGTTCGGTGTGCAGGTCGGCGGTGCGGTAGCCGCGGACCACCGACCGGATCTCCCGCTGCGACTCCCGCGCGATGCGCTGCACCTCCACCATGTGCTCGACCGCCTCGGGCCGGCCGCGCCGGGCCAGCTGAGCCGCGAGCTCGCTCTTCAGTGCCACGACCGCGAGGTTGCGGCCCAGGACGTCGTGCAGGTCACGGCCGAAGCGCAGCCGTTCCTCGGCGACCGCCAGGCGGGCCTGCGTCTCGCGTGCGGCAGCCAGTTGCTCGATCAGCAGGACACTCCAGCCGGAGGCCCGGGACGCGACGGCCATGAACGGCACCATGACGACGCTGCCCCCGAGGGCGAGACCCAGGGGTGGTCCCGTCAGTCCCGCCGCGACGGGCCCGGCCAGGCAGGCGACCGTGACGGCGGCCAGGAAGACCATGCCCACGCGGGGCGGCAGCGCCAGCATGGGCGGGCCTGCGAAGAACATCAGCAGCCACACCGTGAAGGAGGTCAGATCGGCGTCGTCGATACGGCCGGACGACAGCAGGACGCACCCCAGGGCCGCCATGGCCAAGGTCACCGTCGTGAACGCCACCGTGAGCCCGACGGGCCGGGGGCCGACGGCGAGGTAGTGGCTCAGCGCGGCACGCCAGAGCAGGAACTGGAGGACGGCGTGCACCGAGCCCAGGACGGCCACGGACGCCAGGGTGAGCGCGTCTGCGCCCGACTGCGCCACCCAGACGGCCCACAGACCCACCTCACTGACGGCGAGGAAGCCGACGCTGCCCAGGGCGTAACGGCGGTAGCGGTCGGGGCCGTCCTGGCCACCGAGCCGTTCCACCCAGTCCTCCACGCTCGTGCTCATGCTCATGTTCCTCAACATCTTCAACTCCCCCGGCTCCCCGCTCGACGGCCGTCGTCCTCAGTTGCGCGGGCTCCAACGGAACCACTGCCGCACGCCCAGGGCCGCCACTCCCGTCCAGGCCAGGGCGGCGAGCACCAGGCGGACCTGGTCCATGCCGCCGAGGTCGCCCGTCCAGCCTCCCCGTACGAGGTCCATCACCGGGGAGAACGGCAGCCAGGCACTGATGTCGGCTGCCACACCGGGCAGTACCTCGCGCGGCATGAAGACCCCGGATCCTGCCATGGTCACCAGCATGAACGGGAGGAACGTCAGCTGCGCACTCTCCGCCGTCCGGGTGAAGGCACCCGTCAGCGCCGCCCCGGCCACGAGCAGCAGTACGCCGAGCAGCATGCCGAGGACCACGAGGTGCGGGGCCGCGGGCGCGTCGGCGTCGAGGACGGCGGTCATGCCGACGGACAGCAGCACGCTCTGCACCAGCACCAGTACCACCGCCGGCAGCGCGCCGCCGGCGAGGATCTCCCAGTCGCGCACCTCCCCGGCACGCAGCCGCTTGAGCACCAGGCTCTCGCGGCGTGTGACGTACACGCCGACGAGGTTCGTGTAGACGGAGAAGAACAGGGCCATGGCCAGGGTCCCCGGCAGGAGGACCGTCGCGATCGACAGGCCGGTGCCACCCAGGTCGAGGCTCTTGACCATGCCGCGCATGGAGAAAGCCATGACGGCGGGCAGCACGAGCGCGGTGAACAGGGCCGCCCTGCTGCGCACCAGCAGGGACATCTCCGCGCGGCCGAGGGCGGCCATGCGGGCGACGGGGGTACGCCGCGTGGGCGGGGTGGTGGTCAGCGGCCGGGCGGGGGCGGTCGTCGTCATCGGATCTCCTCCGTCTCGAGGCCCTTGGCGATCTCCATGAAGGCCTCCTCCAGTGATGCGGAACGGGCGTCCAGGGCGTGCAGCGCGACGCCGGTGTGCCGGGCCCAGGTGAGCAGTTCGGTGGTGGTGCGCTGCAGGTCCCGGGTTTCCAGGCGGACGGTGCCGCCCTCGTCGGAGTGCCGGGTCACGCCCATCGGCGCGAGCGGCGGGAGTTCGCCGAGGAAGCGGTCCCGGGGCAGGGTGAAGGTGATCCGGGAGGGCCGTTCGGCCACCACGTCGGCGACCCGTCCGGTGGTGGCGATCAGTCCCTTGTGCATGATCGCCAGCCGGTCGGCGAGCTGCTCGGCCTCTTCGAGGTAGTGCGTGGTGAGCAGCACCGTCGTGCCCTGGGCCTTCAGTTCGCGGATCAGTTCCCAGGTGTCCCGGCGCGACTGGGCGTCCAGGCCGGTCGTCGGCTCGTCGAGGAACAGCACCTCCGGCCGCCCGAGCAGGGCCAGGGCGAGGTCGAGGCGCCGGCGTTCGCCGCCGGAGAGCTGCTTGACCCTCACCGTGCGCCGGTCGGACAGGTTGGTCAGCGCGAGGGCCTCGTCGGTGGGGCGGGCGCCGCTGGTGCAGCCGGCCCACATCCGCAGGGTCTCCGTGACCGTCAGCTCCGGTGGGAAGCCGCCCTCCTGGAGCATCACCCCGATGCGGTGGCGTACCTGTGTCCGGTCACGGAACGGGTCATGGCCCAGGACCCGGACGCTTCCGCCGGTGGGTGCGGCCTGGCCCTCCAGGAGTTCGAGCGTGGAGGTCTTGCCGGCGCCGTTGGTGCCCAGCAGGGCGAAGAGCTCTCCGCGAGCGACCGTGAAGTCGATGCCGCGTACGGCGTCGAACCCCTTGTAGCTCCGTTTCAGTCCCACGGTTTCGATGACTGTGTTCATGCCTTCCACACTCCCGGCGATACGGGGCCGAGGGCAGTGCGGTGTGTCATCGGCTTCCTGTGACGGCTGTCATGCGGACCGCGTGACACACCGCACCGCGTCCGTGGACCGTCTCCGTGGACCGCTGCCGGGGCGTGCGCGCCGGACGACGCCGGGTACGGAAAATCCCCGGTCCGAAATTGCGGACCGGGGATTTCCTCGCGTATATTCAATGGTTCTGTGTGCCCACAGAAAAGGGCCCCTCACTGGGGGCCACTAGAAACACCATATCCGGCAGGGAGCGATTTTGTCAACTCGCGGAAACGTCGAATTGCAGAAGGAGCAGGAATTCGTCGACCGGCTCTACGACCGTGTCGACGAGCTGCGCGGGGTCACCGCGCAGCACGTCGAGGACGCGTTGACGCCGGTGGGGAACGGTCTGCAGGCTCGTCACGAGCGCGATGTGCTCGTCGCCGAGCGCTCGGGCCTGCTGGCGGCCCTGAATGCGGTGGACGGCTCACTGTGCTTCGGCCGCATCGATCTTCGCGACGGCGCCGCGCACCATATCGGCCGTATCGGAATTCGTGAGGACGACAAGGAACACACGCCCCTTCTGATCGACTGGCGGGCACCGGTCGCCCGGCCCTTCTATCTCGCCACCGGGCACACGCCCATGGGGCTGCGCCGGCGCAGACACCTCACCACCGAGGGCCGCACGGTGACCGAGCTGCACGACGAGATCCTCGATCTGGGGGACGAGGAGCGCAGCGGTTTCGAGGACCCGAGCGGTGACGCCGTGCTGCTCGCCGCGCTGAGCTCCGCCCGCACCGGCCGCATGGGCGACATCGTGCGGACCATCCAGGCCGAGCAGGACCGCATCATCCGCGCCCCGCACCGTGGGGTCCTCGTCGTCGAGGGCGGCCCCGGCACCGGGAAGACGGCGGTCGCGCTGCACCGGGCCGCCTTCCTGCTGTACGAGCACCGTGAGCTCCTGGCCAAGCGAGCGGTCCTGGTCGTGGGCCCGAACCCCGCCTTCCTGCGGTACATCGGCGAGGTGCTGCCCGCCCTCGGCGAGACCGGCGTCCTGCTGGCCACGCAGGCGGAGCTCTTCCCCGGCGTCCACGCCCGGGGCACCGACACCCTCCGCGCGGCGGCCGTCAAGGGCGGCGCGGGGATGGCCGAGGCGCTCGCCCTCGCCGTACGCGACCGGCAGGCGCTGCCGGAGCCGGGTGAGCCGGTGATCGTCCCGCACGACGACGGTGACCTCGTGCTGGACTGGGAGATCGCCTACGAGGCCCGGCAGGCGGCCCGCGAGACCCGGCTGCCGCACAACCTGGCCCGGCCGTACTTCACGTTCCACGTCATCGACGCCCTCACCCGCCAGCTCACCGAGCGCATCGGTGCGGACCCGTACGGCGGCCCCAACTTCCTGGGCCCGGACGACGTCGCCCAGCTCGGCAAGGGCGTCGCCGCGAGCCAGGAGGTGCACGCCGCCGTCGGTGAGCTGTGGCCGGTGCTGACCCCGGAGGAGTTCCTCGCCGACTACCTGGCCGAACCGGTGTACGTACCGGAGGAGGACGCGGACGCCATCCGGCGTGCGCCCGGGGACGGGGAGTGGACGCCGGCCGATGTGCCGCTCCTCGACGAGGCGGCCGAGCTGCTCGGGTCGGACGACAGCGCCGAGCGGGCCGCCGCCGAGGCGGAGCGACAGGAGCGGGTGGCGTACGCGCAGGGCGTCCTGGAGCTGTCCCGGGGGTCGGAGTCGTACGAGTTCGAGGACGAGGAGTCCGAGTTCCTGGCCGCCCACGACATCATCGACGCCGAGCGGATGGCGGAGCGGCAGGAGGAGGCCGACCACCGCAGCGCGGCCGAGCGCGCCGCCGCCGACCGGACCTGGGCGTTCGGGCACATCATCGTCGACGAGGCGCAGGAGCTGTCGCCGATGGCGTGGCGACTGCTGATGCGCCGGTCGCCGACCCGTTCGCTGACGCTGGTCGGCGACCCGGTGCAGACGTCCGAGGAGGCGGGCATCGGCTCGTGGGAGCGGATCCTGGAGCCGTACGTCGGTGACCGCTTCGAGCATGTGCGCCTGGGGGTCAACTACCGTACGCCCGCCGAGATCATGGAGCTGGCGGCCAGGGTCGTACGGGCCGAGGACCCGTCGTTCGAGCCGCCCGGTTCGGTGCGGTCGACGGGCGAGCTGCCGTGGAGGCGGGACGCCGGTGCGGACCTGGCGGGCGCGGTGGCGCGGGCCGTCGAGGAGCTGACACCCGGGGAGGGACGCCTCGCGGTGATCGCGCCGCGCGAGCTGCACGAGGAGATCGCGGCGCCGCTCGACGGGGTCACGGCGGGCGCCGAACCCGACCTCACCCTCCCCGTGGTCCTGCTGGGCCCACGCGAGGCCAAGGGCCTGGAGTTCGACAACGTCCTGGTGGTGGAGCCCGGGCGGTTCGGGACGAGCGACCTGTACGTGGCGCTGACCCGCGCGACGCAGCGCCTGGGCGTCGTCCACCGGGAGGAGCTGCCCGCGTCGCTGCGGTGACGGGCGCTGCGACGGGGGCGGGGCTCGGCTCCGTGGGCCTCGCACAGGCCCTGTCCGGGCCGCCGGGCACGGCGTCCTGATCGCGGTCGCGCTCGTTCCTGAAAGTCCTGTGGGGCCGTCACCTCCCGTGCCACAGTGAAGCCTGTGAGGCCCGGTTCCGTGCGGGCCGGGAGGGTGCGGGATGTCTGGGGGACGCGTGGAAGCCGGTACCGACGGGCCCGGTGACGGCCGGTCGTACCCGGTGCGTGATCTGGTGCGTTCGGTGGTGGAGTCCGTCGCGCCGGAGGAACTGCCGCTCGTGGAGGGGCTACGCCGCTTCGACGACGCGACGGTGACACGGCGGCTGAGCCGCGGGGACGGGCGCCGCGAGCCGCTGGGGTTCGGCATCGGAGAGGTCGCCGCGCTGGTGACACCCGTCGTGTGGCTGGTGCTCGACGGGGTGGCGCAGCAGATGGCGGCCCCGACGGTGAACAGCATCGCGCAACGGCTGACGAACATGACGCGGCGGCTGGTGCGACGACCGGCCCCGGTGGCGGTGCTCCAAGCGCCGACGCGGGACGAGTTGGTCCGCATCCGGGCGCTCGTCCTGGCGGCGGCCCGGCAGCGGGGCATCCCGACCGGGCGGGCCGAGGAGATCGCCGACGCGGTGGTGGCTCGGCTGGTCCTGTCCGACGCGTCGGAAATGCCCGCTCCGCCGGAGCCTCCGCAGGAGCCGGGCGCCACGGGCTCGGCCACCGGGCAGGACTAGGTGTCCGCCGGACCGGGACCGGGAGAGCGGCTCCGGATCGACGAGAAGGTCCTGGGTGCGGGGACGGGCCCCCGGTTCGTCGCCCTGTTGCTCCTGATGCTGACCGCCGGCGGGTCCATGATCCTGGAGGTCTTCAGAGTCCTGGCCGACGGCGACGTGACCGGATGCGCCCTCGCCGCAGGTGTGGACCCCGCTGACGGCAGCTACTGGAACACGTCGCTCAGCATCTCCGGTCAGGGCATAGCCTTTCGCTCCTGCCTGTCCCTGTGGGCACCCGCACCACCGTGGTGGCAGTTGGCCGGCTGGCCCCTGCTGCTGATGGTCATGGCCGGGCTGCTGTTCGCCGTGCTTCCGCGGTGGAAGGCCCGTCGCAGCCGTGTCGTGCCGCTGGAGTCGGTCGACACGGACGGTGAGGTCCTCGACGAGCTCAGCCGGATGTGCGCCGAGAGGGGCGTGACGCCACTGCCCCGGCTGGTGGTCGACCCGGCGGCCGCCTCGGTCAGCGCGGTGGTGTTCGGCCGCACTCGCCGTCCCGTGGTCTGTCTGCACGGCGGTCTGCTCGTCGTCCGCAACAGCGATCCGAAGCGGTTCCGGGCGGTGCTGCTGCACGAGCTCGCCCACATCGCCAACCGTGACGTCACCCTGACCTACCTCACGGTGGCCCTGTGGCGGGTCTTCCTCGCGTTGGTGCTGCTGCCGTACGTGCTCTGCCTGGCGTACGTGATGTACGGGGTGGCCGCGGACGGTGGCGTGCCACGGCTGGACCGGGCCGCGGCACTGTCCGTCGTCATGGTCGTACTGCTGTATCTCGCCCGCTCCGACACCCTGCGGAGCCGGGAGATCTACGCCGACCTGACCGCGGTGGGCTGGGGCGCGGACCCGCACGGCTGGTCCGTCACCGACACGCCGCAGCACGGTGCGGCGCGCCGCGCCCTCGACTCGTTCCTCGAACTGTGGCGCACACACCCGCGTTGGGGTCTGCGCCAAGGGGCACTCGCCGACCCCGCGCCGCTGTTCCGTGTCGCGGTCCTGCCTCTCTTCCTCCTCGGCACCGTGCCCGTCATGGCCGTACCGCAGGTGCTCCGGCAGATCGGGCTGTACCGCGTCAACTTCACCAACAACCTGATGGTGATCCTGGTCGTCGTCCCCGGTGCGCTGGTGGCCGGTGTGATCGTCATCGCCCTGTGGCGGGCGGTCGCGTACGCCCTGCTGACCGGCTCCCGCGTGCCCTCCGGGGCGTGGGCCGGGGGGTGGCTGGGGGCCGGGATGTCGGTCGGCCTCGTCCTGAGCGGCTTCGGCGCGGGGTGGGCCTGGTCGCCGGCGCGACCGTGGGTCCTGCTCGTCCCCGTGACGGCCGGGGCGGCCTTCGGATGGTGGGTCACGCAGTGCGCGCGTCTGTGGATCGGCACCTCACGCGGCCGGACTCTGCGCCCCGCGCTCGCGCTCTGTGCGGCTGTCGCCTCCCTCACCATGACGGCGTGGCTCACCTGGTGGCTGCTCGCCGGGGCCACCAACCTGAACAGGGACGTTCCGAGCGCCCAGATGATGGCCCGCAGCGTTCTGCAGTGGCTTCCCTCCTCGGATCCGGCCGGGGACCTGAGCAAGGTCCCCGGCATCGCCACGGTGCTGCCGCAGTTGAACGACATCGCGGACACACCGATGGGCGCCCTGGTGATCACGCTGCTGTGGGCCCTGCCCCTGCTCGCCTGGGCGAAGGGCCCCGCAGCGGGCAGCCCCGACTGGGAGCCGACCCGGGCAGCTCTGAGGGAGGAGCCCGTGGCGTCGCTGCGCACGGTCGTACGCCCCGGGCTGGCGGGCGGGGCGCTGGCGTGCCTGGCCGTCGTGGGCATCCAGGCGTACGTCCACACCGGGCAACCGGTTCCGGAGGCACGGGGCGGGCTCTACGCCCTGCGGTACACGGCGCTCCTGCTGCTGGCACTGTGCCTGCCGGCCACCCTGGCCGCCGCCGCGGCGGCGAGCACCGCGGACCGGCGCTACCGCCTGCTGAGTGGCCTGATAGCCGGTCAGACAGCAGCTCTTTCGGGCCTCGCCGCCATGACGCTCCTGGTGTCCGTGGACGGCTGCATCACCCCCCTCGACGTCCTGTCGGACAGCTGCGCCTGGCGGCCGGCCTGGCGGCGGCCGCTGTTCCCGTTCACGTTCGTCCTGAACAACGCCCTGGTCCTCTCCGCGCTGGCCGCCGTCCTCACCGCTCTGGTCACCGGTGTGCTCCACCGCCGACGGCCACCGGACGCGCGCGTCACCGGTCCCGCGGACGCGCGGACCCGCGGAACCCGCGCTCAGCTCCTCGTGGTGGGTCTGCTGTGCGCCGCGGCGGTCGCGGCCACCGCGACGGACGGAGCTGTCCGGAGGTACCAGCTAGGCCTCACCACCGATGCCCTCACCCACCAGCGCAACCTGGTGCAGAACTGGGGCCTCCCGGACCCGCGGCTGTCCGAAGCCACCCGCCTCAGGCAGATCCGGGCCTGGTACCGCCTCCAAGGTGACGACCTCATCGACGCGGCGATCCTGTACGACCACCGCCTGACCGCCGCCCTCCGTGCCGCGCAGGCCGACGAGGACCGCTGGGGCACGCTGTACCGGCAGATCCCCTCGGTCTGCAGGGACTGGGAGACGGCCGCCTGGTTCGAGGCCATATGGTTCCGCGTGCCCGCCGAACCATCCGTACGAGCCGACTGGCATCAGATGGTCACCTGGGCGGACACCGGAAGCCGCCGCTGCACCCAGGCACTCGACGCACGCGACAACAAGGTCCTGGCGAGCGCTCTGCATCAGCTGAGAGCGGCCGCCTACTGCGCCGAGTCCGTCAACGCCAGGATCGACGGAATGCTGCGTGAGGGCGGCTACCGGGGCACCTCCCGCCCGGCCGCGACGGGCTCCACGGCCGTCTGTCACCACACCGGCCAGGACCCGGCTCCGGACAGTTCCTGAGGGAGGCTCCGGCCGATCTGTCAGCGGTGAATCCGACGCTCGAGGAGCAGCGGGTGCCTGGTGCTGACCTCCATCGAGGACGAGCGCCTTCCAGCTGGTGAACGCCGACCGAAGACCCTCCGAACGTTGCTTCAGCCCTCGTACGGGCGGGCCTGGACCAGCCCGCTCTGGTAGGCGATGACGACGAGTTGGGCGCGGTCGCGGCAGTGGAGCTTGTTCATGGCGCGCTGGATGTGGCTGCGGACCGTCAGGGGGCTGACCACCAGGTGGTCGGCGATGTCGGCGTTGGACCTGCCGTGCGCGGCCAGGGCCATGACCTCGCGTTCGCGGTCCGTGAGGGCGGCGAGGCCGTCCGGCGGCGCGAGGGGCGCGTCGTCGGGGGTGGCCAGGAAGCGGGTGATGAGAGCGCGGGTCGCGGTGGGAGAGAGCAGGGAATCGCCCGCGGCGACGGTGCGGATGCCGGTCAGGAGGACGTCCGGGCCGACGTCCTTGCCGAGGAAGCCGCTGGCCCCGGCGCGCAGGGCCTCGGCGACGTTCTGGTCGTTCTCGAAGGTGGTGAGGATGAGGACGCGGGTGGCCGCCAGTTCCGGACGGGAGCAGATGCCGGTGGTGGCGGCCAGGCCGTCGGTGCCGGGCATGCGGATGTCCATGAGGACCACGTCGGGGGCGTGTTCGACGGTGAGGTCGATCGCCTCCTGCCCGTCGGCGGCCTCGGCGACCACGGTCATGCCGGGGTCCGACTCGATGAGGATGCGGAAGGTGGCCCGGAGCAGGGCCTGGTCGTCGGCGAGCAGGACACGGATCGTCATGGGGCGGTGCTCTCTTCGTGGCTGTCCAGGGGGAGGGTGCAGGAGACTTCGAAGCCGCCCTCCGGGCGTGACCCGGCACGGAAGGTGCCGCCGGTGGCGAGGGCGCGCTCGCGCATGCCGAGGAGCCCGAAGCCGTGCCCGGGGCCGGGCCGGTCCGCGGGGCGGGTGGTGTCGGCGTCGTTCGTGACCGTCAGGGTCAGTGCGTGCGGGGTGCGGGCCAGCCGGACCCGCGCGGTGCGGGTCGCGGCGTGCTTGGTGACGTTGGTCAGGGCCTCCTGGACGATCCTGTACGCCGTCAGGTCGAGCCCCGGCGGGAGGGGACCCGGCTGGCCCTCCACGGTGACGGTGACGTCCAGGCCGGCTGCTTCGCAGGCGGCGACCAGGTCGGGCAGTTGCTCCAGGCCTGGTGCGGGGGCCAGGCCGTCGTGGGTGTCGGTGTCCTGGCGCAGGAGGCCGACGGTGGCCTTGAGTTCGCGCAGGGCCGCGGCCGTCGTCTCCGACAGCCTGCCCAGCATGTCGTACGCCTGCTCCGGATCGGCCCGTGCCAGGTGGGCGGCGGTCCCCGCCTGGGCGTTGGCCAGGGCGAGGTGGTGGGCGACGACGTCATGGAGTTCGCGCGCGATGCGCATGCGTTCCTGGACGACGCGGTGGCGGGCCTCCTCCTCCCGTTCGCGGGCGGTGTGCTCGGCGCGTGCGGCGGCGTAGTCGCGGCGTACCCGCACATAGCTCCCGAGGGCTGTGGACAGCAGGACCCAGGCCGCCGGATTGGCGATGCCGATGATCCAGTCGGAGTGGAGTTCGCTGCGCCAGATTCCGGGTACGACGGTGACCGCGGCGGTCACCAGCGCTCCGCACCAGGCGGCCACGCGGTTGATGCGCAGGCTGAGGGAGTACTGCGCGGCCAGCAGCGGGCTGAACAGGACGGGCGTCATGAGATAGCCCATCGCGCCTTCGACCACGGCGCACAGCGCGGTCGCCACCAGCACCGGCACGGGGTGACGGTGACGCAGGACGAGTGCGGCGCAGCCGAGCGCGGACAGCGCGACGGCCGGCCACAGGGCACGCGGGCCGAGCATCGTCCAGTCGCTGAGGAGCGCGCCCGCGACGGCGACGGCGAACAGCAGGACGAGTTTCATGACCTCGGTGGTGCGGGGACTGCGCATGGCCCGGCGCCGCCAGGTGGTGCTCATCGTGGGTTCTCCGAGGTCGGAACAGATGCGGCCATCGTGACAGACACGGATCGCGGAGCCGTCGACCACGGCTCCGCGACCCGCTGGGCGTGCCCGCTCAGATGCGGGCCGGTTCCTGCGGACGGGTTCCGTCGCCGGAGGGACCCTGGACGGGAGCCGGCTCCCGGGTGAGTCCCGTGCCTTCGATGTCGACACGGGGCAGCACCGTGTCGAGCCACCGGGGCAGCCACCACGCCCGGTGCCCGAGCAGGGCGAGCACGGCGGGGACGAACGCCATGCGGATGACGAACGCGTCGAACAGCACGGCGACCGCGAGGCCGAAACCGATGGTCTTGATCATGGACTCGCCGGATCCGACGAACCCGGAGAAGACCGCGATCATGATCACCGCTGCGGCGGCGACCACCCGGGCACTGTGTCGGAAGCCGGTGACCACCGCCTGCGCGGGCCGCTCGCCATGGACGTACGCCTCGCGCATCCGGGCGACGAGGAACACCTCGTAGTCCATGGCCAGGCCGAAGACGATGCCCACCAGGAAGATCGGCATCAGGCTCATGACCGGGCCGGCCTGTTCCACACCCAGCAGCTCGGCACCCCAGCCCCACTGGAAGACGGCCACGACCGCGCCGAGCGAGGCCAGCACCGACAGCAGGAACCCGATGGCGGCCTTGACCGGCACCAGCACCGAGCGGAAGACCACCATCAGCAGCACCAGGGACAGCAGCACGATCACGATCAGATAGGGCACGAGGGCGTCCTGCAGTGACTGGGCGACGTCGATGTTCATCGCGGTCGAGCCGGTGACCTCGAAGGTCGCCCCGGTCGCCTCCTCCAGCCCCGGCCGCTCCCCCCGGATGGTCTGCACGAGGTCCTTGGTGGTCCCCTCGCTCGGGCCGGTGGAGGGCACGGCGGAGAAGAGCGCCGTGTCGTCCGCCGCGTTGAACTGCGGCGGGGAGACGGACACCACGCCGTCGGTGTTCTTGATCTGCTCGGCGATCGTCGTGGCGGCGGCCTCGGGATCGGCCGCGTCGCCGACGTCGGCGACGATCGTCAGCGGACCGTTGAAGCCCGCGCCGAAGCCGTCGGCGAGCGCGTCGTAGGCGCGCCGCTCCGTCGACGAGACCGGCTTGGCCTCGGCGCCCGGCATGCCCATCTCCAGGTCGGCGGCGGGCAGGGCGAGCACACCGAGCCCCACGACACAGGCCACCAGCACCGCTGTCGGACGGCGCAGCACGAACCTGGCCCACCGGGTGCCGCCGTTGTCCTTGCCCCTGGTCCGGTCCGCACGTCGCCGCGCCGTGCGGGACAGTACGGCGTTCGGCCACATCCCGAGGAGCGCGGGCACCAGCGTCAGCGCGACCAGGACGCCGAGGACGACGGCCCCGGCGGCGCAGAGCCCCATCTTCGTCAGCATGGGTACGCCGATCACGGACAGCCCGGCCAGTGCGATGACGACGGTGAGTCCGGCGAAGACCACAGCAGATCCCGCGGTGCCGACCGCGAGACCCGCCGCTTCCGCGGGCTCGTGGCCGTGCGCGCGCTCCTCGCGGTAACGCGACACCACGAGCAGGGCGTAGTCGATGCCGACCGCGAGGCCGAGCATCGACGCGAGCGTGCCCGTGGTCATGGTCAGCCCGAGGGTGCTGCCGAGCGCGAGGATCGCGCACATGCTGACGCCGACGCCGACGACGGCGGTCAGCAGGGGCAGCCCGGCCGCCGCGACGGAGCCGAAGGTGATCAGCAGGACGACGGCGGCGAGCCCGATGCCGATGACCTCACCCGCCCCGCCGGCGGCCGGCTGTTCGGCGAGCGCGGAGCCGCCCACCTCCACCGTGAGTCCGGCTTCGCGGGCCTCGCCGATGATGTCCTCAAGGGCGCCCTTGTCGGCGTCCGAGAGGTCACCGGCCGAGACCCCGTAGCTGACGGTGGCGTACGCCGTGGAGGCGTCCTCGCTCACCGCGCCGGCCTGTAACGGGCTGACGGCGCCGGAGACCTGGGGTGCCCCGGCGGCCTCCTCGACCAGCGTGTCGATGGCGGCGCGGTGGCCGGCCGCCGTCACCTTCTCTCCGTCGGGGGCGATGAACACGATCCGTGCGTCGGCACCGTCGGCGTCCGCGCCGGGGAAGCGCTCGCCGATGAGGTCGAACGCCTTCTGCGCCTCGATGCCGGGCATGAAGGACGTTCCCTCGTCACCGGCGGCAGGTGCCTTGGCGGCGCCCGCGCCGACTGCGGCGAGGACCACCGCCCACAGCAGGACCACGGGCCAGCGCCGCCGGAAGGCAGCGCGGCCCATGCGATACAGGAAGGTAGCCACGAGTCTGAGATCTCCGCATCCGGTGGGCTGGGGTACCGCTCAAGACTCGCGAAAGGCGGCGTGCCAGGCGTCGTGCGCCTACCGTCACTTCGGTCTGGTGCACCCGCACGAGCGGAGGTGCCGCCTCCTCCCTGCGGGGGAGGCGGACCGGCCGTGCGGGTCAATACAGCTAGGGCGTGAGCTCGGCGAGCGCGGACACGCGCGGCGGCGGACCGACCCGTCGGAGCCCCCTCCCACCCCACCGCATCGGGCACAGGATGTCGGGTCCGGGAGGGTGGTGTCCGCAGGCCCTTCAGCACCTGTGGCGGGACGTGTACACGCAGTGGTTCCCGTCGAACCCGTACGGGAGCAGGCCCGGGCCCGAGATCCTGAGCGTGCGGCTGGCCGGGGACGGGGCGCGGGCGGACGCCGAGCTGTGGATCCCGGTGGAACGGTCCGCCGCCTGAGCGGACCGCTACCGGGCGCCGCCCAGCTTCTCCTCGATCCAGGCGAGGCCGAAGTCCACGACCTCACCCGCCTCGAAGAGACAGCTGTCGGCGGCGCCGACCTTGCCCCGGCAGCCGATTCCGGCGGCCAGCATGCCCCGGACGATCGTCTCGAACGGGTCCTGGCCTTCGGGCGTGACGGTGGAGTAGTCGAAGGCTCCGCCCGAGGAGTCGATGTCGCGGAACCGGCGCCAGACCCGCTGTCCGCCCTCCCGCACCGGCTGTTCGTACTCCACGAACCGCTTTCCGGGCGCGTCGGCGAGCGCCTCGGCGTGGTGCAGCAGGGTGAGGGTCTCCAGCGGCGCGCCCAGCATCAGCACCCGGCCGCCCAGGGCGACCAGCCGGGCGAGCGGGCTGCCGGGACCGTGCGGGTCGTCCCACGGGTGGCCGGCCATCAGCGCGGTGGCCTCCGCCCCGAGCGCGGCGCAGCTCACGTCGGGGTGCCGGCTGCGGACCGCCCCCGGCCACCGGCGCAACGCCTCGGGGAGGCGGCCGTTGTCGTGGTCGGCCTCGCTCGACACCGGGTCGTACGCGGGATGTTCGGCCCGTACGGCGTCCTGCCAGGGCTGCGGCCAGTCGGCGAAGCCGTACGGCAGGGCGTCGTTCCAGCCACAGGTCACCATCAGGGTCCCCCGCTCACCCACGGCCTCCCGCAGGGCGCCGATGAGGGTCGGGGGGCCTCCGGCCACGTAACCGAGGGCGGACATCCGCGTATGGAACATCACGGTGTCCCCCTCGGCGAGACCGAGTGCGATGAGATCACGGACGAGCCGGCGACGGGTGACGGGGCCGTCGGCGCGCGCGAGCAAGGCGGCCTGGGAGGAGAGCGGTTCATCCATGGGGACGACGCTATCGCCGGCGTGGCCGAGGAGCGTCCCACACACAGGACCGTTCACCGGGGGCGGTCGCGCGGGCAGGCGGGTGCTACGGCGGTCGGCGGAAAAAGGCGCGGTGCGGAGCAACCCTGCCCCTGCCTCACGGGTCACACAGGAGTCACCCGCTTCATCTGATCCCCCGTTGCTCCCGAAGGGCCCCGTTCTCCGTGATGACTCGTAACCGGCTGGCCACGCTGGCCGCGACAGCCGCACTCACCGCCGGGGGTGGCCTGATCACCGCCGCCCCGGCCTCCGCGGCCGTCACCTGCGCCTCTCCCGTGTGGAAGGCGCAGTACTACGGCAACTCCGCCTTCAGCGGCACACCGAAGCTGACCGCCTGCGACTCCGTGATCAGCGAGAACTACGGTTCCGGCGACCCGGCCGGTGTCACGCTGCCCAAGGACAACTTCTCCGTCCGCTGGTCCCTCACCCGGGACTTCGGCTCCGGTGGCCCCTTCCGGCTCTCCGCCGCGACTCAGGACGGCATGCGCGTCCATGTCGACGGCGTGCGGAAGATCGACCTGTGGAAGAACGTCTCCACGACCGCCCGCAAGACCGTCGACCTGACCATCCCGGCCGGCACGCACACGATCCGTGTGGACTACGTCGCCTGGACCGGCGTCGCCAACGCCGGGTTCACCTACACCCCGCGCACCGAGGCCGCCGTCGACACGGTCAAGCCGCTCGCCCCGGCCGGCCTCGCCGCCGCGTACGACCGGGACACCTCGAAGACCACCCTGCGCTGGGCCGCGAGCAAGGAGATGGACCTCGCCGGTTACCGCGTGTACCGACGCCTGAGCACCACCTCGTGGGCGAAGGTCAGCGGCCCGTCACCGCTCACCTCCCCGTCCTTCGTGGACGCGACGCCCGCCACGGGCCAGACCTTCCTGTACGAGGTCCGCGCCGTCGACAAGGCGGGCCGCGAGTCCGCCGGCAGCGCGGACGTCACCGCCGTCACCGTGGACCGCACGGGCCCGACGGCACCGACCGCCCTCACGGTCACCGGTGACGCGTGGTGGGCCACCCTGGCCTGGCACGGTCCCGCCGACGCCGCGAGGTACGAGGTCTACGCCGCCCCCGTGGCCACCGGTCCGTTCGAACTGCTGGGCACGACGACCACGGCGTCGTACCGCACCGATGCCCCCATGAACACCGCCCGGTACTACCGGGTCCGTGCCCTCGACGCGCTCGGCAACCCGTCGGCGTACGCCGCCGTCACCGGCGACGGCGTCGACCGTACGCCGCCGAAGTCCCCCACCTCCCTCGGCCACGTCGCGGAAGCCGGCTACACCGACGTGTACTGGAAGCAGCCCGACGGCTTCTTCGAGGACTTCGACAACGGCGGGACCTACCACGTCTACCGTTCGCCCGGCAAGACCCTCGACCTGGCCGCGCTCGACCGTGTGACCTGCGCGGAGGAGAGCGACGAGACCAGCACGGGCGGCAGCTGCCACGACCTGGGCATGCCCGCGGGCACGTACGTGACCTACGCGGTCGCGGCGGTGGACCCGGCCGGCAACGAGTCGGCGCTGTCCGCCCCACTGGTCGTCCGCACCGGCGACCGCGTCGCTCCCGGCCCGGTCACCGGCGTGAGGGCCACCCCTCGCGCCGACGGCGTGCTGGTGAGCTGGGCCGCCTCGGCCGAGGACGACATCGAGCGCTATGTGGCCTGGACCGGGACACGGCAGGCCGACGGCACGGTCAAGTGGCTCAGCTCCTCCTCCTGCCGGGAGGGCACCAGCGACCCGCTCGCCGTTCTCTGCGGGGACCTGCCGGACGGCGAGACGTACGTGTACGCGGTCGTCGCCCGGGACCGCTGGGGCAACGCGCTGCCCCCGAGAGACCCGAAGGTCACGGCCGTCGAGGTCACCGAACTGGACGTCCGGCCGTCCGTGACGGTCACCCGGGACTGGCAGCTCGGCGGCCTGGGCTACGGCACGGTGATCGGGTCCGACCAGGACGGGCCGGCCATCAACTGGAGGTGCGACAAGACGGCTGAGTGCGCCACCGTCGAGGGATACCGGGTCAGCCGGTGGAACGCGGCCACGAAGGCGTACGAGCCGCTGCACGCCGGACTGCTGCCGGCCGAGACCCGTCTCTACACGGACACCACGGCCGCGCGGGGGACCACGCACTTCTACACGCTGGAGGCGGTGCGCGCCGACGGCGGCGTCGCGGGCACGCACGTCTGGAGCTGCGTCTTCCAGGACCGCGTGTAAAGGCTGTCCGAGGCCCGACACGCGCAGGAGCCGTCCGGTGACCGGAGCCCCCCGGGGGCAGGTGCACGGCGCGTGTCGGGCGAGGACGGGCGAGAGGGCCGGACCGCCCCGCCGGGTGACCACCCCGGAGACGCCGGCGCGGGCGGCGGGCGGCCCGTGGTCGGGGCCCGCGCGGACGACCAGGCGAAAGAAGTGGCCCTGCGAGCGGCGGGAGCAGGGGTCCGCGCGCCCGCAGGCGCGGGCCTTGCGGAGGAAGTGCGCACAGTCGTGCGCCGAAGTGTGCGCTACTCCTTGACGTGCCCCTGTCGGGTGGCTTGTATGGGAGCGCTCCCACGTCATGTCCGACGTGTGCGTCACCCGGCACCCACCTTCTGGAGTCGCAGTGAGATCAGCAACGAGCACCGCATCGCGCACGACACGAAGCAGTCCCCTGGCCGTCCTGCTGAGAGGGCTCGCCGCCCTGCTCGGCGTCGTCCTGCTGGGCGCGCTCGGTCCGGCGGCGCAGGCCCGGCCCGCCCAGGCGGAAGCCGCGGCCACCGGTCTGCACATCAGCGACGGCCGCCTGCTGGAGGCCAACGGCAACGACTTCGTCATGCGCGGCGTCAACCACGCGCACACCTGGTATCCGGGCGAGACGCAGTCGCTGGCCGACATCAAGGCCTTCGGCGCGAACACCGTCCGCGTCGTCCTCTCCGACGGCCACCGCTGGACGAGGAACGGCCCCGAAGAGGTCGCGGGCATCGTGGAGGACTGCAAGGCCAACCGGCTCATCTGCGTACTGGAGGTGCACGACACCACCGGTTACGGCGAGGACGCCGCGGCGGGCACCCTCGACCACGCGGCCGACTACTGGATCAGCCTCAAGGACGTACTGGCGGGCCAGGAGGACTACGTCATCGTCAACATCGGTAACGAGCCCTGGGGCAACACCGATCCCGCCGGGTGGACCGCGCCCACGACCGCCGCCGTCCAGAAGCTCCGCGCCGCAGGGTTCGCCCACACGATCATGGTGGACGCGCCCAACTGGGGCCAGGACTGGCAGGGCGTCATGCGCGCCAACGCCCAGGCCGTGTACGACGCCGACACCACGGGCAACCTGATCTTCTCGATCCACATGTACAGCGTCTACAGCACGGCCCAGGCGGTCACCGACTACCTGAACGCCTTCGCCGACGCCGGACTGCCGCTCCTCATCGGCGAGTTCGGCGGCCCCGCCGACCAGTGGGGGGACCCGGACGAGGACACGATGATGGCCACGGCCGAGCAGCTGGACCTCGGCTACCTCGCCTGGTCCTGGAGCGGTAACACCGACCCGATCCTCGACCTGGCCATCGACTTCGACCCGAGCCGGCTGAGCTCCTGGGGCGAGCGCGTCTTCCACGGCGCGAACGGCATCGCCCAGACCTCCCAGGAAGCCACCGTCTTCGGCGGCGGCGGCCCGGACGACACGGAGGCCCCCACCACCCCCGGCACCCCGACCGCCTCCGCGGTGACGGCCACCTCCGCCACCCTGACGTGGCCCGCGGCCTCGGACAACGTTGCCATCGCCGGTTACGACGTCGTCCGCGTCAGCGGCGCCACCGAGACCACGGCCGCCTCCTCCACCACCGACAGCGTCACGGTGACCGGCCTCACCGCGGACACGGCGTACACCTTCGCCGTCTACGCCCGCGACGCGGCGGGCAACCGCTCGGCGCGGTCCGCCACGGTGAGCGTCACCACCGACGAGGGCGGACCCGCACCGGGCGTGGGCTGCTCCGTCGGCTACCGGGTGATCGGCGACTGGCCCGGCGGATTCCAGGGTGAGATCACCATCCGTAACACCGGAACCACCACCCTGAACGGCTGGAACCTCGCCTTCGCCTTCGCCGACGGCCAGACCGTCTCCAACATGTGGGGTGGGACCCCCACCCAGAGCGGCTCGACGGTCAGCGTCGCCCCCGCCGGATACACGGCCTCGATCGCCGCGAACGGCGCGGTCACGGTCGGCTTCACCGGTACCAGGGGCACCACCAACACACCCCCGACCGCCTTCACGCTCAGCGGCACCACCTGCACGACGGCCTGACCCGGCCGGACTCACCGGCCGGCAGGGGCCCCGCCCCTGCCGGCCGGCGCCGCGTGCGAACTGCGGATCATCTTCGCCCAATCACGCCTAATCGTCGGGCCGTTGGGAGAGGATTACTCCGTGTCAGACTTCATGGAGTTCGAGTTCGAGGACGGTTCGTCGCTGGCCCTCCAGGTGTTCCCGGCTGCCGCTCCGGCCGAGGTCCCGACGCCGGGCTTCGGCGCGTCCGTGCCGGTGGCCCGGGGGTCGCGCCTGGGAGCGGCCGCCGGAACCGCGCTGCGGGGGGTACTGGCTCCGCTGGTCCCCCTCCTCCAGCAGATCCGCGACACGGCGGCCGCCGTCCCCGATCCGCCCGACGAGATCTCCGTCAGCTTCGGGGTCCGGATCGGGCACGACCTCAAGCTGGGGGTCGTGGGCGCGGCCGGTGAGGCGACGCTGACCGTCACCGCGAACTGGCACCTGGGGCAGCAAGCCACCACGGACGGCTGAGATGCTCGGACGGGGGGATCGTGACACGTCCGACAAGGACGCCGCACGGCTGTCCCTGGTGTCGGTCCTGAGCCCGGGTACGGCTCGCATCGTGGGCAGCGGCGTCTACGTGGGTGAGCGGCGGCTGCTGACGTGCGCCCATGTGGTCGACGAGGCGCTGGGCCGTGCCATGTTCACCCGGTCGGCACCGGAGAACGCCTCCCTGCGGGTGTCGTTCCCGTGCCTGCCGGAGCGGCCCGCCCTCGCCGCTCGGCTGGTGGCGTGGAAGCCCGCGCACCGAGCCGGGGCACCCGACATCCCCGTGGTGCTCGGTGAGCCGCTCTGGGGCGGGGACCTGGCCGTGCTGGAACTGACGGAGGAGCCCGGGCATCCCGCGGCCCCCGCGCACTGGCAGTACATGGACCGGGGCCAGGAGGTCCGTGCGTGGTACGGCGACGGCTCGTCGTTCACCTACGCGGACAGCAGTGTCGGCTCGGTGCATCACGACCACGGTTTCGTCGACGGCGCGCCGCGCGGTGCGGCGATCGGCCCCGGCTACAGCGGAGGGCCGCTGTGGTGCGAGAAGGAGCAGGCGGCGGTCGGGCTCGTGCTGGGGGTGATGTCCCCGCCGGACGGCCCCTTCCGCGGCGAGAACGTGCTGCGCCGTGCCATCGTCGCGCCCTGGCAGACCGTCGAACGCTTCCTGGCCTCTCGGGAGTCGTCCGCCGGCGCGGCGCGTGGCGACACCGGCCGGCTGCCTCCCAAGGAGGTCGCTCCGGTCCTGCGGCACAAGCTCCACAAGGTCGTCCTGAGCCTGCTCCCGGAGGAGGACCAGCGTCTGCGCCACACCCACCGGGTGCTCGCGGCACTCGGGCTGCCGGGCGGTCCCGCCACCGACGCGTCGGTGGCCGCACTGGTGGATCTCGTACTCACCCGGCCCCGTGCCGCGGCCGTCCTCACCGACGAACTGCCCGGCGCCCTGCGCGAGACCGCGCTGAAGCTCCTGTCCCTGTGCCGTGGTGCGCTGGTCCCCGGGATCCTCACCCCGCTCGAACTGGCGTCCCTGCTGGCCCTGCTGGACGGGGATCCGGGCCGACTGCTCGAGGAAGCCGCGCGTGACGCACTGGTCAACACCACGTTCTGGGACGAGCCGCTCGAGACGCTCCGGGGGGATCCGGACGACGCCGTGAGGCATCTCGTACTCGCCCTGGAGAACTACTGGGGTGACAGCGGGTCCACCGACACCCCGCACCGCGTGCCCGCCCTGCTGACCGCGGTGGAGTACGTCGCCGCGCTCATCGCCCCCGGACAACGGCGTGAGCTGCGCGAGTGGGTCGCGGCAGTGGCGGAGCGGACCGGCGTGCACGAGTCGGTCCTGTTGTCCCGGCGCACCGACGCAGAGGACTGGGCCCGCGCCAGACAGGCCCGTACGGCACCCGCGGAGCCGCGTCTGACCGTGCAGCTCGCCCGGGACCCGTCAGGCGGGCACCGCTGCACCGTCTGGTACGACCCCGGCAACGGGCAGGACGGCGCCCTGCGCCAGGTGCTGGCGGACGACGACCCACGCGAGCCCCAGGACGTGGCCCGGCTGGTCCAGGACATCCTCCTGCGCGAGGTCCCCGCCGCGGTGCGGGTACGCAGCTCCCCGCTGATCGAGTTCCTCGTCGAGCCGGAGGACCTCGACCTGCCGGTCGACCGCTGGGACGACGGCGACACGGACAGTGGCTTTCCGTCCGTCCTGGGCGTGGAGTACGCCGTCGTGGTGCGCTGCCCGGAACTGCGCACACAGTCGCTCAAGAGGCTGCGGGCCTGGGAGACGAGGTCGGTGGGCTTCCCCTCCGGCGGTTTCGCCCGGCTCATGCCCGAGCACAGCGAGCCGGAACACGTGTACAAGCTCCTGCACCAGGACCAGCAGACCGGCCGGCTCGCCATCGGCTGCGCGCCGGAGCACCGGCCCAGGCTCCAGGTCGTCTGCCTGGCGCACGGCATCCCCGTCGTGCTGTGGGACCGCAACGACTCACCGCGCCGGATCGACCAGCTCACCGCACTGATGCTCAACGGACATCCCCGGAGCCTGCCCGAACGCGTCCGGGCACACCGCGCACGGACGCTGGGCAACTCCGTGGAGGAAGCGGTGGCCCCCGTACTGGTGTGGGACGACGCGTCCCGCACCCCGCCCGAGCCCTACTGGAGCGACCCGTCCTGGGAGGACGCGACCTCATGACGGCAGCAGAGCACCTCACGTCGCAGGACCCCGGCAGCTGGCGGCTCTTCCGCGGTGAAGGACCGCCGCGCCGGGTGACGATGCCTCCGGCGCCGCCGTGGCGGCGGTTCGGAGGGCGGGATACGGCCGCGTCCGACGAGACGGCAGCCCCGAGGGCCTCACGCCCGTACCTGATCGGGCCGACCCAACGGGACATCGTCAACGCCGCCCTCCATCTGCGCAGGCCACTGCTGGTCACCGGTCACCCGGGCACCGGCAAGTCGTCGCTGGCCCATGCCGTGGCCCATGAGCTCTCCCTGGGGCCCGTACTGCGGTGGCCGGTCAACAGCCGGTCCACGCTCGCCGAGTCGCTGTACCACTACGACGCGGTGGGCAGGCTGCGCGAGACCAATCTCCGGCAGCACGCGGACGACACCGCCCCCGGCATCGGCTTCTTCATCCGGCTCGGCCCCCTCGGCACAGCCCTGGTGACGGACGGGCATCCCCGCGTGCTGCTCGTCGACGAACTCGACAAGGGGGACGTCGACCTGCCCAACGACCTCCTGACGGTCTTCGAGGAGGGGGAGTTCGAGATCCCCGAGCTCTCCCGGCTGCCACCCGGCGAGGACGACGTCGAGGTCCACACCGCACGCGGTGGTGACACCGTCACCGTCCACCGGGGTGTGGTGCGCTGCAAGGAGTTCCCGGTCGTGGTCATCACGAGCAACGGCGAGCGGGAGTTCCCGCCCGCCTTCCTGCGACGCTGCCTGCGGCTGGACCTTCCCGACCCCGACGAGGAACGGCTGCGCGCCATCGTGGCCGCCCATCTGGGCGCGGATGCGCTACCCCGGGTGGACGATCTGGTGCGGGCGTTCCTTGCCAGGCGGGCCCCTGGTGAGCTGGCCACGGACCAGCTGCTGAACGCGGCGTTCCTCCGGCTGAGCGGGGTCGATCTGGACGCCGACGGGCTGCTGGAAGCGGTGCTGCACCGGCTGGGGGGTGCTCTGTAGCCGTGCCCGACCGTCTGCTCTCCGTGCTGCGGGACGTCGGCTTCGACGTCACCGCCGAGGAGCTGGTCGACTTGCTGTGGCTGGCCGAGCGTATGCCGCCCGACGCGCCTCTGGCAGTGGCCGCGGGTCTCCAGGGCGTGGACGTCCGGCCGCCCGGCACGGCCGCGGAATCCGACGCCCCACAGGTGACCGCCTGGCCGGAGGCGACGGGGACGGCCGGGCGGCCGGACGCGCCGGAGGACGAGCCGCCACGGGCCGCACTGCACGCCGCCGCCCCGCCGGAGGAAGCGCCCCGGGCGGACGGCAGCGACGGCCCCGATGACGTCGTCCCGGAGGACCCGAGCCGGGAAGACGGCCCCGACGTCCCCGGGACCGGGACAGCGGCGGAGCCCGTCGAGGACCGGAGCCGCGCCCTGCCCGTGCGCATCCCCCATCCGCACGCGCTCGCCCTCCCGTTACGTACGGCCCGCGCGCTGCGGCCGCTGAAGCAGTACCGCCCGCATCCGTCGGCCGAGGAACTGGACGAGGCGGAGACCGCGGCGCAGATCGCCCACTCGGGTTTCCTCGACGTGGTGACACGCCCCGCCCGTGAACGCTGGCTGGACCTCGTCGTCGTCGTGGACGACGGTGTCTCGATGCTCCTGTGGCAGCAGCTCTGCTCGGAGCTCAACTCGCTGCTCGCGCACCTCGGCGCCTTCCGCCAGATCCGTACCTACGGGCTACGGCTGAGGCCCGGCCGGGCACCGAGGCTCAGCTCGCGCCCCTTCGTGCCGGACGCGCCGGCCGTGTCCGCCGAGGTGCTCACCGACCCGTCGGGCCGGACCATGACCCTGGTGATCTCCGACGGGGCCGGCCCCGGGTGGCGCACCGGTGCCATGCGGTCCGTGCTGTCCCGCTGGGCGTCGCACGGTCCCACCGCGGTGATCCACACGCTGCCGCCGCGCATGTGGCGGGGTTCCGGACTGCCCACCCGCCGCTGGTCGGTGCGGGCGCCAGGCCCGGGGGCCGCCAACTCCACGTGGCGGGTGCGGGATCCTGTGCTGCCGGAGCCGCTGCCCGCGTCCGGCATGACGCCCGTCCCCGTCCTGACACCGTCGCCCCGGTCATTCGCCGACTGGGCCAGGGTCACCGCGTCCGGAGGCCCCGGAGGCGTGCTGGCCCTGTGGGACGCGGAGGCGGCGGAACGGCAGCGGCCGTCGGGTGTCCGGGCCTCCTCGCGCACGAAGGGGTCGGCCCGACGCGTCCTGCCCGACGCGGAGGTGCGGCGCTTCCGCCGCGCCGTGTCGCCCGAGGCGTACCGTCTGGCCGCCCATCTCGCGGCGGTGTCACCGCTGACGGTCCCGGTGATGCGCCTCGTGGTCCACTCGCTCCCGCGTCCGGTCACCACGGCTCACCTGGCCGAGGTGTTCCTGAGCGGCATGCTGCGTCCGGCGGAGGCGGAGCACGGTCCTCCGTCCGCCACGGTCCTGCCCCAGCAGCGTGTCTTCGCGTTCAGCAGCCACTCACGGGACATCCTCCTGGACGCCGTCCCCACCACCGAGGTCCTGGCCTCCACCCGCCGGGTCTCCGAGCACATCGCCGAACTGGTGGGCCGTTCACCGGACTTCCCCGCCTGGCTGGACCGCCCTGACGGGACGAGCCGGCTGCCCGAGGACAGCAGTGCCTTCGCCTGGCTGAGCCCGGCGCTCCAGGACCGCCTCGGGCTGACCGGCCTGTCGGCGCAGGAGTGGGCCGAACAGCCCACGCTGCCGCAGGAGATCCGGCTCAGCCCGCCGGGGAGCATCTACCCCAATTACCCGCTGGTGGGGTACTCACAGATGCGGAGCGACTGGTCCGCCGTCGACCACCTCGCCTTCCATGTCCAGAAGCCCATCGGCGGATACCGGATCACCGGTCAGGCCCCGGGGTGGCGTGACAAGCCCGATCTGTTCGCCGGGGAGAAGGACGGGCACACAGCTGTGATCCGGGTACCGCTCCCGAAATTCCCCCAGGGTGTCTCCCTGATACGCCGGGAAGCCCTCGTCCTCGCCCGGTTCGACCACCCCTGTCTGCCCTCCCTCCTCGACGCCGACCTGAGCGCCCCCACCCCCTGGGCGGCCGCCACCGGGGCCATCGGCAAGTCGGGATACGGAGCGCCGACACTGCAGGCCCTGGCCATAGGCCTGCGCATGTACGAACGCTTCAGTACGGACCTGATCCTGGTGCTCGGCCAGCGGCTCGCCTCGGCCCTCGACCACAGCCACAGTGCGGGAGTCGTACACGGCCATCTGACGGCCGACCGCATCCTGCTCACCCTCGACGGACCGCTGCTCGTCGGCTGGCACCGTGCCGAGGTCGCCGACCCCGGCACCGGCCGGCCGGCCGGCGGAGACGTACGTGCGCTCGCCGCCCTGCTCGGACTCCTCGGGGCCCGGGCGGACCGGCACCCGATGGGCGGGAGGAGGTTCGCGCCCCTTCTGACCGGTGACGACGACGCACCTGCGGTGGGCCGTGAACTCGTCGACGAGATCTCGGACCCGTCCCTGGCCGCGATCCTCCGCCCCTTCCTGACACTCCCGGCGCACCACAGGGCGATGACCGCGGAGTCCATGCTGGCCGCCTTCCGTGACCGCGTCCCCCGCGACGCGTTCCTGCAGCCGTTCTTCTGGTGGCTGCCCGCCAGTACGAGGGACGTCGTCGACCGAGCCCGGCTCGATCTGTCCCCGAGAGCCGCGCCGGACCCGCGCCTCCTGCTCCCCGCGCCGCCGCCGCCCGCACCCGAGATCCCGGTCCCGGGCGAAGAGCCCCCCGCGGCCGACCACCCGCCCGCGGCACACCAGCCGGGCCTCCGGGGACGCCAGCTCACACGGTGGTTCCGCCTGCCGGGCCGCCCCGAGCAGATCTCACGCCGTAACCTCCGCCGCCGTACGAAGGCCGGCGAGGAAACCGTCATCCGTCCGCTCGACGACGGGACGAACCGCCCGGGCCGTCTCGCCCTGGTGTTCGGCGCGGGAACGGGCTGCGGGCGGTCGACCGTGGCCGTACAGCTCGCTTCCGCCCTCGCCGCGGCGGCCCCCGCCTCCCGGCGTCCGCCCGTGCTGATGCTGCCGTTCGATCCTGCGACCCACGTACTCGGATACCGCATGGTGGCCGACGGAGGGGCCGCGCACCGGCACGGGCTCCCCGGCTACCAGGTGTCGGCGACGCTCTCCCCCGCCGACGTCCGGCTCTCCCCCACCGGGGTCTGGGTGACGCTCAAGGACTCCAACCGTGCGGACTTCGTCCACCAGCACGCTCCGGCGGGACAGCCGCCGCCCCCGGCCCGCGAACACCGGGACATCCTCTCCCGCATGCGCAGGATGGGCACCCTCGTGGTCGACTTCACCGGCGGTTTCGCACCGCCGGGACCATCGCTGCGCGGGACCTTCGGCGACATCGACCGGCTCGTGGTCGCCTGCTCAGGCGACCCGGACCAGGTGGCCGGGACCGTCGCCGAACTGGGCTGGATCGCGCAGCACCGTCACGCGTCGCTCGTGTCCGACGCCCTCCTGATCCTGTCCGACCTCACCGGTACTGCCGCCGGGCGGACCGGTCTCGACGAAGCGGAAGCACTGATCGGCCCTCTCGTGCGGAACGTGGTGCGTGTCCCGCACGACGCGGCCCTGCGGGACGACGGTCTCGTCGACCACTCGGCTCTCGCGCCGGACACGAAAAAGGCGTTCAGGAAAGCTGCCCACGGCCTCTTCGGCTGATCCCGTCCCACGCACCCGACCCGCCACCTCGGCGAGGGCGGCCGGTCGGCGCCCACGCCATCATGGCGGCCGGCGCGCGGCTCGGGCGGACGGACGCGTATCTGCCCGGCCAGGCGGCCGGCAGTTTCCGGCCCCTCAACTCGATTGTCATACCTGTCGGTTACTTTTCCGGCGTGCGGCAGTCTTCACAGCCGTACATCCGGAACGGAAAGAGGAGCGAAGCCGTGCGCATCGTCATCAGTGAGTTCATGAGTCTGGACGGCGTCGTGCAGGCGCCCGGCGGGCCCGAGGAGGACACCGAGGGCGGATTCACGCAGGGCGGCTGGTCGCACCCGTACTTCGACGAGGTGGTGGGCGGGGCCTTCGACACCGCGCTGAAGGACGCCGACGCCCTGCTCTTCGGGCGCCGCACGTGGCAGAACATGGCCGGGGCGTGGCCGGAGCGGGCGGGCGACCCCTTCGCCGACCGGATGAACTCCCTCCCGAAGTACGTCGTCTCCAGCACCCTCGGGGACGACGAGCTGACCTGGGACAACACCACGCGCATCCCCGGCGGCTCGGCCGTCGCCCGCATCCAGGAGCTGCGCGCGGCGGAGGGCCGTGACCTGCTGGTCATGGGGAGCCCCACCCTCGCGCGGACCCTGCTGCGGGAGGGCCTGGCCGATGAGCTGCGGCTCATGATCATGCCGGTGATCGTCGGCGGCGGGAAGACGGTCTTCCCCGGGGACGGTGTGCTGCGCCCCCTCCACCTGGTGTCGACGGTGACCAGCGGAACCGGCGTGCAGGTCTGCACGTACCGCGCCGCGGCCGAGGCGTAGGCCGTGTCCGCGAGCCGGGCGGCGTGACTGCTGGGAGGCTGCTGCCATGGCCTCTCTGCCCCGGATCGCCCCCATGCTCGCCACTCCAGGCCGTCTGCCGTCCGCCGCCGTGGACGACCAGTGGGCCTATGAGGTGAAGCAGGACGGCCAGCGCGCCATCGCCTGTCTGCCGGGGGACGGTTCGCTCCAGCTGCTGGCCAGGTCCGGGGCCGACATCACCCCGGCGTACCCGGATCTGGCGGCGCTCGGGGCGGCGCTCGGCGGCGTACCGGCGGTGCTGGACGGTGAGATCGTCGCGCCGGACGAGCAGGGGCGCAGTGACTTCGAGCGGCTGCAGTCACGGATGGGGCTCTCCGGGTCGCCCGGCAAGGCCGCCCGTATGGCGCAGCTGGTACCGGCCCACCTGGTGCTGTTCGACGCCGTGTTCCTGCGCGGCCGGAGCCTTCTGCCCCTGCCCTACACCGAGCGGCGGGCGGCGCTGGAGGAGCTCGGGCTGCAAGGGCCGCACTGGTCGACGCCCGCGGTGGTCGTGGGACACGGCGAGGAGGCCCTGGCCATGACACGTGAGGCCGGTCTGGAGGGCGTCATCGCGAAACGGCTGAGCTCGGTGTACGAACCCGGGGTGCGCGCCCGTACGTGGATCAAGATCCGCCATGCCCGCACGGTAGACGTGATCGTCGGCGGCTGGGTGCCCGGACGCGGGCGGCTGGGCGGTCTGCCCGGTGCACTGCTGGTCGGCGAGCGGCACCCGGGCGGCGGCCTGCGCTATGCGGGCAGCGTCGGCACGGGGTGGAGCGACGCCGAGCGGCAGAGGCTCGCCGAACTGCTCCACGTCGCCGCGGTCGACACCTGCCCCTTCGACGGGACGCCACCGGTCGCCGGGGCCCACTGGGTGCTGCCCCGGCTGGTCGGCGAGGTGCGGTACGCGACGCGGACGAAGGCGGGCCGGCTGCGCCATCCCTCCTGGCACCGGCTCCGCCCGGACCTGGCGCCGGACGACCTCGCATGAGGTGAGGGCCCTGGACGCCGGTCAGGAGGCGGTGCGCTTCTTCGCGGCCGTCTTCCTCGCAGGCTGCTTCTTGGCCGCCGCCGTCTTCTTGGAAGCCGTCTTCTTCGCGGCGGGGGCGGCCTTCTTGCGGGTACGGGGCTTGCCGGGCGTCATCTCGTGCACGGTCGCGTCCTCGCCCCGCGTCTCCTTGGCCGCCTTCACCGACGCGTTCAGCGCGGCCATGAGGTCCATGACCTTCCCCGACTCCTCCTCCTCCTGCCCCGCCGCCTCCGGCAGCGCCTTGCCCTCGGACTTGGCCGCGAGCAGCTCCTCCAAAGCCTCCCGGTAGCCGTCACGGAAGCCCGAGATGTCGTCGAGGGCCATGCTGTCGGTGAGCTGCACGGCGCGTTCGATCTCGCCCTCGTCCAGCTCGGTCTCCCGGGGGGCGAGGGACGCGGGGCTGCGGATCTCGTCCGGCCAGCGCATCGAGTGCAGCACGATCGCGTCCTCCCGCACCCGCAGCAGGCCGAGCCGCTCACGGTTGTGCCAGGCGAACTTCGCCACGGCGACCTTGTCGCTGCGCTCCAGCGCCTGCCGCAGCAGGGCGTACGGCTTCGCGGCTACCTGGCCGTCGACCGCGAGGTAGTAGCTGTCGCTGATCCGTACGGGGTCGATGCTGTCGGCTTCGACGAACGCGACGATCTCGATGGCCTTCGCCGTCGGCAGCGGCATCCGGTCGAGTTCCTCGTCCGTGACGGGCACGGTCCGGTCCTTGGCGACCTCGTAGCCCTTGCCGATCTCGTCCTGCGAGAGGACCTTGCCGTCGACCTCGCACACCTTGCGGGTGCGGATCCGGCCCATGTCCTCCTGGTGGTACTGGTGGAAGGAGATCGCGTGGTTCTCGGTGGCGGACACCACCTTGATCGGGATCGTGACCAGTCCGAAGCTGATCGCTCCTGTCCACAGGGGCCGCGGCATCCAGTACCTCCAGACCCCCCTGGTGGCTTGGCCGGGAGGCGGACCGGAGCGCCTGGAAGGGAGAACCGGGCCCGAGAGGGGCCTTGGCGCGGACCGGCCCACCGCCCGTACCCCCGATCCTCGCGCGCCCGGCCCAGGACCGCATGTGGATCACCGGTCACGGGCCACGGTCAGGCGTGGTGGAGGTCCTTCTCGCCGACCACCTCGTCCTCGCTCATCTCCCCGGTGCGCCGGAACCCGAGCCGCAGATAGAACTCCTCCGGGCCGCCCTCCCCCGGCGTCCAGGTCACGGTCACCCGCTCCTGTCCGCGCCGCAGGATCTCCTCGCACACGGAGTTCACCGCGAACCGCCCGTACCCCTTGCCCTGCTCGTCGGCCGCGACGGCCAGCCGCCAGAGGCCGGAACGGGGCCGGTCCGCGGGGTTCGCGGGGTCGAACCGTACGTCGAAGAAGGCCATCACGAAGCCGACCAGCCGGTCACCGTCGAACACCAGCCGGGGCCAGGCAGTCCCCGGGTCGGCGTACGCCTCGGCCAGTGACCGTGCCACCGGTGCGACGAACCGTTCCTGGCCCGGTGCGACCTTCAGCCGGCACGCTGCGAGGACGTTGTCCGGAGTCACCTTCTCGAGGCGGAGCTGCGCTGTCATGCGCGTACCGTACGGGCTCGGTCCGGCGCCGGGCCATCGGTTTCGCCCCACGGGCCCGGCCGGCCCGCTCGGAGGTCAGGCCCGCCCGGCCGGGCAGTGGTCACGTCACCAGGCGGCGGGGCCGGCCTCGTCGAAGAAGCCACCGGTCGGGCCGTCGGCGTCGATGAGTGCCATACGGACGATGATGTCCGCGCCGTCCTCCACCGTGTTGTGGCCCGTGTTCCCGTTGAGGTCGGTGGCGGTGTAACCGGGGTCGACGGCGTTGAACCTGATGCCCGGGTAGGCCTTCGCGTACTGCGACGTCACCATGACCAGCGCGGTCTTGGACGAGTTGTAGTCGAGCGCCGCCACGCCGAACTCGATGCGGTCCGGGTCGTTCGTCGCCGCCAGTGAGCCGAGACCGCTGGACACGTTCACGACGACCGGGTCCTTCCCTGCCTCCAGCAGCGGCAGGAACGCCTTGGTCACGCGTACGGCGCCGAAGACGTTGGTCTCGTACGTGTTCCGCATGTCCTCCCCGGTCGTCTCGCCCACCGGCTTGCGGGCACCGACGATCCCGGCGTTGTTGACCAGGACGTCCAGCCGGCCCGCCTCCTTCCGTACGAACGCGGCGGCGTCCTCGACGGACTCCTCGTCCGTGACGTCGAGCCGGACGAAGCGCGCCCCGAGCCGCGCCGCCGCTTCCTCACCGCGCCGGATGTCGCGCGCCCCGACGTAGACCGTGTGGCCGGCCTCGATGAGGCGGCGTGCGGTCTCGAAACCGAGGCCCTTGTTCGCCCCGGTGATGAGGGTGGTGGTCATGATGGCGCTCCCGTGTTCAACAGACGGTTGGTCGATGCCTTCACCGTGCCCGTGTCCCCGGGGAACAGGGAGTGCCCGCCGTAACGGGTGGACCGCCGGTACCAGGCTGTTCCGGGACTCCGCCCGGATACTGGACGGGTGAGCGCACCCAAGGACACAGCACCGCCGAAGGCCCGGTCCGCGAACCCGTCCGGGGACCCGGGCTCCAACGCCCTGGGCAGGGCCCTGCACGGGTGGCGGGACCGGATCTCGCCGGAGACCGTAGGTCTGCCCGCCGGTGGAGTACGGCGCGCGACGGGCCTCCGTCGCGAGGAGCTGGCCCAGCTCGCCGCCCTGTCCGTCGACTACATCACCCGGCTCGAGCAGGGCCGGGCCACCTCCCCGTCGCCGCAGGTCCTCGCCTCGCTGAGCCGCGCCCTGCGCCTCTCGGAGACCGAGCGCACCTACCTGTACCTCCTCGCAGGACAGCCCGAGCCCGGGCCCGGCCACATCTCGGCCCACATCCCGCCCGGACTGCGCCGGCTGCTCGACCAGATGAACCGCACCCCGCTGAGCGTCCACGACGCCGCCTGGAACCTCGTCGAGTGGAACCCGCCCTGGGCGGCGCTGCTCGGCGACCCGTCCGCGCTGCGCGGCCGCGAACGCAACGTGGTCTGGCGGCACTTCGCCGGCCGGCCCGGCCGGGTCCGCCAGACCCCCGAGCAGCGTGCCGCCTTCGAAGCGACGATGGTCGCCGACCTCCGGGCGGCAACGGCCCGCTACCCCGCCGACGTGGGGCTGCGCTCCCTGATCAAGGACCTGCGGGAGACCGGCACCGACTTCGCCGCACTGTGGGACTCGGGCATCGTCGGCATCCACCGGTCCGGCGCCAAGACCATCACCCACCCGGACATCGGCACGATCACCCTCGACTGCGACGTCCTGGTCGCCGCGGGCAGCGACCTACGGGTCGTCGCGTACACCGCGCCCCCCGGCAGCGATGCCGCCGCCCGGCTCGGTCTCCTCGACGTCATCGGCACCCAGGCCATGGCCTGACCCGGCCGGGAGCCCGGAATGGGCTGTCCCGGGAGGGTGGACGGCTCGCCGCCTGAAAAACGCCCGGAACCCCTCCACCACCTCTACACATTTTCATCACAATTGCGCTTCCTTTCCACGGAAAGCATCGTCACGCCGGATCGCCGCTGCGAGCATCACCCCCTCCACCGCACAACAGCACGGAAACGCCTTGGGGGGCACATGAACGCTCGAGTGATGAACGGCCGGCTCAGAACGGCGGCGGGGGCCGCGGTCCTGGCACTGGCCCTGGCGGGATGCGGGGGCGACGACGGCGTCACGACCCAGGACGCGAAGCCCGCCGCGGCATCCGCATCGGCCTCCCCGCAGCGGGCGCTCGCGCTCGCCGACGACGTGACGAGCACCGAGGCCGGCCAGGAGATCGTGATCGAGGCGCTGGCCAACGACCGCGTGACCCTGGAGACCGGCACCGACGCCGCACTCCTGGATACCTACCGGCCCGCCGAATTCAGCCTCACCGTGGACAGCCCGACGCCGCACGGGGCCGTCACGGTGCAGGGCACCACGCTCGTCTACACCCCCACGGACGGATACGCCGGCGAGGACGAGTTCACGTACGACGTCGCGGTGAAGGGCGCGGGCCCTGCGGCCGACAGCGCAGTCGTGCGGATCACCGTCGCCGAGCCCACTCCGACTCCGACGCCCACCCCGACGCCGACGCCCACGGTCGCCCGGACACCGAAGGCGAAGGCCACGAAGCCCGCCGAACCCTCCGTGTACTACGCGAACTGCGACGCCGCACGGGCCGCCGGGGCGGCCCCCGTCCGGCGGGGCGACCCCGGTTACGCCGCCCACCTGGACCGGGACGCCGACGGAGTCGGCTGCGAGCCGTACGGATCCTCCGGATCGAGCGGCGGGGGCTCCACCGGCGGGAGTTCCGGCGGGGGCTCCACCGGCGGAGGCGACACCTCCTACGCCAACTGCACCGCCGTCCGCGCCGCGGGAGCCGCCCCCATCCACCGAGGGGACCCCGGATACGGATCCCACCTCGACCGGGACGGCGACGGAGTCGCCTGCGAGTAGTCCCGCCCTCTCCGGTCACCACCTCAGCAGCCGCCTCCGGTTCCCGACGGAGGCGGCTGCTCTTTTCCGACCTGCGCCAAAGGCGCTATAAATGAGCAACTTCGAGCACCATTCGCCTGGGTTCACGCAGCCCGCACCCGCGAAGGACGCCCATGCCGCTCATATCCACCGGTGACATCACGCACGGCGCCCGGAGAGACGCGACCGGCGTCGGGGCCTTCAACGTCGTGCAGATCGAACACGCACAGGCCATCGTGGGCGGGGCGGAAGCCGCCGGGCTGCCGGTGATCCTCCAGGTCAGCGAGAACACCACCCGCTACCACGGCGCCCTCGAACCGATCGGGCTCGCCTCGCTCGCCGTCGCCCGGCGGGCGGGCGTGCCGGTGGCCGTGCACCTCGACCACGCCGAGTCGGCGGCGCTGGTGCACGAGGCGGTCCGGCTCGGCTTCACCTCCGTCATGTTCGACGCATCGGCGCTGCCGTACGCCGACAACGTCGCCGCCACCCGCGAGATCACCGCCTACTGCCACGGCCACGGCGTCTGGGTGGAGGCGGAACTCGGCGAGATCGGCGGCAAGGACGGGGCGCACGCCCCGGGTGTGCGGACCGATCCGGACGAGGCGCGGGCCTTCGTGGAGGCCACGGCCGTCGACGCGCTGGCCGTGGCCGTCGGCAGTTCGCACGCGATGCTGACCCGCGACGCCGTGCTCGACCTCGCGCTCATCTCACGGCTGCGCGACGCGGTGGGCGTCCCGCTCGTCCTGCACGGCTCCTCCGGCGTCGGGGACACGGGCCTCGCCGCGGCGATCTGCGCGGGCATGACGAAGGTCAACATCTCCACTCACCTGAACAAACTGTTCACCCGGGCCGTCCGCGCCTATCTGGACGACCACGCCGACGCCGCCGACACCCGCGCCTACCTCGGCCCGGCCCGCGACGCCGTCGCGGCGGAGGTGGCGCGCCTGCTCGACATCCTGGCCCGGCCCGGGCGATAGGGTTCGCTGCGAGCAAGGGAGACCAGGTGGCGGCACACACACGATGGACCCGGCTGCTGGAGATCCTCAGCGACCAGGGCCACCTCGACGTGCTCGACGCCGCCGAACAGCTCGGCTGTTCCGCCGCCACCGTCCGCCGCGACCTGGACGAGCTCGCCCGGCAGAACCTGCTGACCCGCACCCGGGGCGGGGCCGTCGTGAGCACCGTCGCCTACGACCTGCCGCTGCGCTACAAGGCGGCCCGCAGGGCCGACGAGAAGCAGCGCATCGCGAAGGCCGCCGCCGAACTCGTCCCGACGGGGTCCACCGTCGGCCTCAACGGCGGCACGACGACCTCCGAGGTGGCCAGGGAGCTGGCGCTTCGGCCCGAGCCGGCGGGCGGAGGCGTGGCGCTGACCGTGGTCACCAACGCGATCAACATCGCCAACGAACTGGCGGTCCGCCCGCAGGTGAAGATCGTCGTCACCGGCGGGGTGGCCAGGCCCCATTCGTACGAACTCGTCGGCCCGCTGGTCGACTCCGTGCTGCGCACCCTCGCCCTCGACTACACGATCCTCGGCGTGGACGCCGTGCACCCCCGCTTCGGAGCGGCCACGCACGACGAGTCGGAGGCCGGCGCCAACCGGGCCCTCGCCGAGTGCGCGGGCACGGTGATCGTGGTGGCCGACTCCTCCAAGCTCGGCCGCCGGGCCTTCGCCCAGGTCTGCGAGACCGGTGCGGTGTCGATCCTGGTCACGGACCGGGGCGCATCCGAGGACGTCGCCGAGGAGTTCACCGCCCTGGGGATCGACGTACTGCGGGTGTGACCCGGCCGCCGGTCAGCGGTAGTCGTCCGGGTGGTCCTGCATCCAGGTGTTGACGCGGTCCCGGGTCCCGATCAGCGCGGCGCGGTGCTTCTCCAGATTCGGCGTGGAGACATCGCCGTCCAGCGTCGTACGCAACGCGCTCGTCCACGCGAGGGGTTCCTCGAAATGGCCGGGGCCCTTCTTGTCCGCCTTCATCGCCTCGTCCAGACGGTTCAGTTCGTCGTTGACCCGGCCCAGGAAGTAGGCACAGTCCCCCGCCCCGGGGGTGCAGGTGTCGTCCAGCGTCGCCTGGAGTCCGGCGAAGGCGTCGCGGACGAGCTCCGGCGCGTTCGGATCCTCCTGGATGACGAGGGTGGGCGTCGGTGACGGTGTGGGCATCAGGGACACCCCACCCGCCGCCGTCCCGGCCGCGGACGGGACCGCCTGCGGGACGTCGTCACCCGGCCCGTCCGTGGTGGTCGCCGCACCGCAGCCCACCAGCAACGCCCCCAGAACCACGGCCGGTATCACGGCACGCGGACGGATACGGATCATCTTGAGGCCCCCCTCGTCGTTCGGACCCGGACCGTATCCCGAGGCCGGCGGCCATGTCTTCCCGCGAACACCCCATTTGCATATGCATGCGAACGAGTGCATACTCTTCCTATGTCTAAGGTTCTCACCTCCCTGCCCACCGGCGAGCGCGTCGGCATCGCTTTCTCGGGCGGCCTCGACACCTCGGTCGCGGTCGCGTGGATGCGCGACAAGGGTGCCGTCCCGTGCACCTACACCGCCGACATCGGCCAGTACGACGAGCCCGACATCGCGTCGGTGCCCGGCCGGGCGAAGGCGTACGGCGCGGAGATCGCGCGCCTCGTCGACTGCCGGGCGGCACTGGTCGAGGAGGGCCTGGCCGCGCTCGCCTGCGGCGCGTTCCACATCCGCTCGGGCGGCCGTGCCTACTTCAACACCACGCCGCTGGGCCGTGCCGTCACCGGCACGCTGCTGGTCCGCGCGATGCTCGAGGACAACGTGCAGATCTGGGGCGACGGCTCCACGTTCAAGGGCAACGACATCGAGCGGTTCTACCGCTACGGCCTCCTCGCCAACCCGCACCTGCGCATCTACAAGCCGTGGCTCGACGCCGACTTCGTCACCGAGCTCGGCGGCCGCAAGGAGATGTCGGAGTGGCTGGTCGCCCACGGGCTGCCCTACCGCGACAGCACCGAGAAGGCGTACTCCACCGACGCCAACATCTGGGGCGCCACCCACGAGGCGAAGACCCTGGAGCACCTGGACACCGGTGTGGAGACCGTCGACCCGATCATGGGCGTCCGGTTCTGGGACCCCTCGGTCGAGATCGCCACCGAGGACGTCACGATCGGCTTCGAGCAGGGCCGCCCGGTCACGATCAACGGCAAGGACTTCGCCTCCGCCGTCGACCTGGTGATGGAGGCCAACGCCATCGGCGGCCGGCACGGCATGGGCATGTCGGACCAGATCGAGAACCGGATCATCGAGGCCAAGAGCCGCGGCATCTACGAGGCACCGGGCATGGCCCTGCTGCACGCCGCGTACGAGCGCCTGGTCAACGCCATCCACAACGAGGACACCCTCGCCCAGTACCACAACGAGGGCCGTCGTCTGGGCCGCCTCATGTACGAGGGCCGCTGGCTGGACCCGCAGGCGCTGATGGTCCGCGAGTCCCTGCAGCGCTGGGTCGGCTCGGCCGTCACCGGCGAGGTGACGCTGCGGCTGCGGCGCGGTGACGACTACTCGATCCTGAACACCACGGGTCCCGCGTTCAGCTACCACCCGGACAAGCTCTCCATGGAGCGCACCGAGGACTCGGCGTTCGGCCCGGTGGACCGCATCGGCCAGCTCACCATGCGCAACCTCGACATCGCCGACTCGCGTGCCAGGCTCGAGCAGTTCGCCGGCCTCGGCCTCGTCGGCACGACCCAGCCCTCGCTGATCGGAGCCGCACAGGCGGCGGCGACCGGCCTGATCGGCGCCATGCCCGAGGGCGGCGCCCAGGCCATCGCCTCACGCGGCGAGGTCTCCGGCGACGACGAGCTGCTGGACCGCGCCGCCATGGAGTTCGGCACCGACTGACGGGCGGCCTATCCTCGGATTCCCGGCGGACACGCCGACGGATACGCAGGAGAGCGAAGGTGGCGGCAATGGCGAAGGTCCCGGCAGCGGCAGTGGCGGCGGGCGGTCTCCTCGGCGGGTACGGAATCGCCCGCTGGACCAGGAAGCGCCCGCTGGGCGGCATCGCACTGGCCGCCGCGGGGTCGGTCGCGGCGTACGAGTGGAACCGGCAGGCCGGGGCCCGCGCGGCCACGGGCCTGACCGTCGCCTATGTGGCCGCCTTCGCCGGCTCGCACCCCCTGGCCAAGAAGGTCGGCGCCTGGCCCGCGGTGTTCACCGTGGCGGGCGGCGTCGCCGCCGCGTCGTGGGCGGTCACCCGGCGCAGCGCCGGGTGACGACGAGCAGGGTGTGCCCGTACGACAGGCCGGGCACACCGCCGGTCAGCCTCCCAGCGCGTGGGACACCGAGTAGATCGCCAGACCGGCCAGCGCACCCACCACGGTGCCGTTGATCCGGATGAACTGCAGGTCGCGACCGATGTGCGCCTCGATCTTCTTCGAGGTCTGGTCGGCGTCCCAGCCGGCCACCGTGTCGCTGATCAGCGAGGTGATCTCCGCACGGTAGGTCGTGACCACGTACGCCGCCGCGTCCTCCAGCCAGCCCTCCAGCTTGGCCTGCAGCCGCTCGTCCGTGGACAGCCTGGCTCCCAGGGACATCAGCGACGTCCGGGCCCGCATCCGCAGCTCGCTCCGCTCGTCCTCGGCCGCCGCGAGGATCATCGTACGGACGGAGGACCATGCGGAGGCGATGACGTCCTGGACCTCACCGCGCCCCAGGATCTCCGACTTCAGCCTCTCCACCCGGGCCCGGGTGTCCGTGTCGGTCTGGAGGTCGGCGGCGAAGTCCGTCAGGAACGTGTCGATCGAGCCGCGCGCCGGGTGCTCCGGCATGTCGCGCATCTCCGTGACGAAGCGCAGCAGCTCCTTGTAGACCCGCTCCCCCACCCGCTTGTCGACGAACCGGGGTGTCCAGCCGGGCGCCCCGCCCTGCACCGCGTCCATCACGGAGTCGCCGTGCAGGACCAGCCAGTCGTGCGCCCGTACGCAGACGAGGTCGACGACCCTGCGGTGACCGCCGTCCGAGACGATCTTCTCCAGCATCTTGCCTATCCCCGGGCCGACTTCCGCCGCGTCCGCCCGCCGGGTGATCGCCTCCCCGACGACCGCCTGCACATCGGAGTCCCGCAGCACGGTCAGCGCGCCGCGCAGCGCGGTGGCCAGTTCGGCGGTGACCCGGTCCGCGTGTTGCGGCTCCGCCAGCCAGGTACCGAGCCGCGAACCGACCCCCAGGGCGTGAATTCGGTCACGAACGACGTCCCCGGAGAGAAAATTCTCGCCCACGAAGGAACCGAGTGACTCCCCCAACTGGTCCTTCTTGGTGGGAATGATGGCGGTGTGGGGGATCGGCAGACCGAGCGGACGCCGGAAGAGCGCCGTGACGGCGAACCAGTCCGCCAGCGCACCGACCATCCCCGCCTCGGCAGCCGCTGCGACGTAGCCCGGCCAGCCGCCCACACCCGCGTTCTCCGCCCAGGTGGCGAGGACGTACACGAGCGCGACGAGCAGGAGCAGACCTGTGGCGGTGGTCTTCATGCGGCGCACACCGCGCCGCTTCTCCTCATCGGCGGCGGTGTACGCGAACCCGCCCAACGTCGGCCTCGGCCGCCCGCCAGGAGCCCCGGGCCGTCCGGGCACATGGTCCTGCGCCCCGGATGCCGTTCCTTGTCCCGCGTCCTGTTCCATCCGCTCCACCCGTCCGCGTACGCGTCACGCCGTGCCGTACGCATTGTCCCTACCTCACCTACTCCCGGGCCGCACGTCGAGTTCCCCGGGGCCTGTCGCATCATGAGAGCAACCCGGACACCGGGCCGAACACCGCAAGGAGAATCACCGCAGATGCCCAGGCGCCAGGGGTACGCCCTGCTCATCGCCCTCGTGGCAGGCACCGCCGCGCTCGCCGCCGCCGTCGCGTTCGGTACGTCGCTGATCGCCGGGGCCCGCCAGGCACCGCTCAGCGGGCCCGAGACCCGTGCGGCGGCCCGCGATCCCGCCGCGCCGGCCAACTCCATCGGCACCTGGGTCGCCACCTGGACCGCTGCCCCCGTCAGCGCGGAGCCGCACACCGGGCAGGGCTACCCCGGCCGCACCATCCGCAACATCGTGCACACCAGTGTCGGCGGGGACGCCGCCCGCATCACGCTGTCCAACCTCTTCGGCGTCGCCCCGCTCGTCATCGACCAGGCCACCGTCAACACCCGCCGGGTGACCTTCGGCGGTCTGCCCACCGTCACCGTCGCCGCGGGCCGACAGGTCGTCAGCGACCCTGTCGTCGTCCCTGTCGCCCCCGACACCGACCTCGAGGTCGCCTTCCGCACCCCGCACGCCTCCGGGCCGGTCACCCAGCACCCCAACACCCACCAGACGTCCTACCTGGCCGACGAGCACGCCACCTGGAGCACCACCCGGTGGCGGTACCTGACCGCCGTGGACGTCCGCAACACGACGTCACCCGGCGCGATCGTCGTACTCGGCGACTCCCTCACGGCCGGCAGCGGCTCCACCACCGACGCCGACAACCGCTGGCCGGACGTCCTCTCCGACCGGCTGCGGCACACCTACGGCATCGCCAACCAGGGCATCGCCGGCAACCGCCTCCTGCGCGACAGCCCGCCCGCACGCAACGGGGCGGGCGGGCAGAGCGGTGCGCACCGCTTCGAGCGCGACGTACTGTCCGTCGCCGGCGCGCGGACCGTGATCGTCGCGCTCGGCATCAACGACGTGCAGCAGCACCCCCAGGAGCACGACCCCGACCGCATCACGGCCGGGCTCCGCTCCCTCACCGAGCGCGCACGCGCCCAAGGGCTGCGGGTCGTCGGAGCGACGCTGACGCCCTTCCAGGGCTACGCCACCTGGTCGCCCGAGAGCGAGCGTGTGCGCCGGGCCGTCAACGAGGAGATCCGTTCCGGCCGGATCTTCGACGCGTTCGTCGACTTCGACCGGGTCGTGCGCGACCCGTACGCCCCCAACCGGATCCTGCCCGCGTACGACTCGGGCGACCGGCTGCACTTCAACGACGCCGGTTACCGCGCCCTGGGCCACGCGATCGACCTCGGCACGGTGGACGGCACCCCGAAGGCCGACGCCTTCTGACACGGGCTCAGGCCGGACGCCCGGCCGCTCAGCCGAGCTCCTTGCGCCCGTCCCCCGCGTCCGGCTTCCGCAGCCGCAGCCGCTCCGCCTCCTTCAGCCGCTGCCGCTGCGCCTTGCTCCACTTGCGGTCCACGCCCACCCCGCCCATGAGCGCGAATCCGGTCACCCGCACCCGCGGGGCGCCCGGCTCCGGTTCGCCCGCGTCCTTCGTCCGCTCGTCGAAACCACCCATGAAGCCGACGCCGTTGACGTGCAGGTCCACGTTCGGCGGGACCTTCACGTCGATCCCGCCCATGATCGCGAAGCAGCGGATCACCACCTCACGGTCCTCGAAGTCCGCCTCGCGCAGATCGATGTCGCCACCGCCCCACACCGCGACCGCGGTGAACACCCGCCCCACCGTCCAACGGCCCCTGCGCCCGAACCCGCTCCAGAAGGCGAACGCCTTCGTCGAGGTCGCGGGACCACCGATACGCCGCGACCAGTCCGCGGAGGGGGACGCCCCAGGGACCGTGACGGGCGGCGGACCCACCACCGGCGCCACAGCCGCACCCGGCGCCGGAAGGTCACTGACGAGCGGAACCAGTTCCCCGTGCGTACGCGCCTTGAACGTCGCGTCGAGCCGCTGCTCGAACTCGTCCATCTGCAACCGGCCCTCGGCCACGGCCTCCCGCAGGGCCTCGGCGACCCGCTCACGTTCCGCGTCGGAGGCACGCATGTCCGGGTTTTCACTTGTCATACCGCGCACCTTATAGAGCGACGCCGGGACGGGCCTGGAGAGCAGAATCCGACACGTACATCTTCGCGATCACGGACTCGATGTCCGGCTCCCGCACCGACAGATCGACCAGCGGATAGTCCGCCGCGATACGCGCCACCAGCGGAGCGGCCGACGCCGCCGCCGGGAACGCCAGCCACTGCCGGGGCCCCTCCACCTTCACCACCCGCACCGAAGGTTCCGACCCGAGCTCGATCGGCGGAAGCTCCCGCTCCAGGTCCACGACCAGCGTCCGCTCACTCCCGCCCCTCTCGTGCAGCCCCGTGAGCGCACCGTCGTACATCAGACGCCCGTGGTCGATCACCATCACCCGCTTGCACAGCTGCTCGATGTCGGTCAGGTCGTGCGTGGTCAGCAGAACCGTCGTGGACCGCTCCGCGTTCAGGTCCCTGAGGAACCCCCGTACCTTCGCCTTGGAGACCACGTCGAGCCCGATCGTGGGCTCGTCCAGATACAGCACCTCCGGATCGTGCAGCAGAGCCGCCGCGATATCGCCCCGCATCCGCTGCCCCAGCGACAGCTGACGCACCGGAACGTCCAACAGGGCGCCCAGATCCAGGAGTTCGACGCACCGGTCCAAATTCTCCCGGTACCGGCTGTCCGGGATCCGGTACATCCGGTGCATCAGCCGGTACGAGTCCCGCAACGGCAGGTCCCACCACAGCGTCGTACGCTGCCCGAACACCACCCCGATCCGGTGCGCCAGCTTCGTACGCTGCCTGGACGGATCGATCCCCGCGACCCGCAGCCGGCCACCGCTCGGCGTGAGGATGCCCGTCAGCATCTTGATCGTCGTCGACTTGCCCGCCCCGTTCGGGCCGATGTAGCCGACCATCTGCCCACGCGGCACCCGGAAGCTGATGCCGTCCACCGCCCGCACCTCACGCCGCTCACGGCGCAGGAAACCCGCCCTGCGGCGCACGTCGAAGACCTTCTCGACACCGTCGAGCTCGATGAAGTCCATGTCGCCCACGCCCACTCCTCAGCTTCCCGTGCTGCGGTACGCCCGCAGCCCCGCCCGCCACGCCAGACCCGCGAGCACCCAGCACCCCACGGCCACCAGCGGCGGCAGGAACGCCACCCACCGGGGCAGGTCCAGCGGATAGTCCCGGCCCAGCACGTACAGGGCCGGGAGCCAGCTCACGAACGCCAGCGGCACCACGAACGTCACCCCGCGCACCAGGTCCTTCGCGAAGACCGACGGCGGATACTGCAACAGCGTCGTCCCGCCGTACGTGAACGCGTTCTGCACCTCCGACGCGTCCTGGACGTAGAACTGGAACGCCGCACCCGCCACGAACACCGCCCCGAAGATGGCCGCGCCGCTCAGCACCATCAGCGGCAGCATCACCACCTTCAGCGGCGACCAGTCGATGTCCAGCGTCCACAACGCGTACCCCAGCACCAGCAGGCCCTGCGTGATCCGCCCCAGCCTGCGCAGCGCGAACCGGTCCGCCGCCACCTGCGCCAGCACCGGGACGGGCCGCACCAGCAGCGTGTCCAGCGTCCCGTCCCGCACCCGCCGCCCCAGCCGGTCCATCGACCCCAGCACCAGATCGGACAGCCCGAACGCCGTCGCCGACGTCCCGTACAGCAACGCGACCTCCGGCAGGGTGAAGCCACCCAGCACGTCGACGTGCGCGAACATCAGCATGATCGTGACGAAGTCGAACGCCGTCGACACGAAGTTCCCGACGGTCGTCATCACGAACGACGCGCGGTACGCCATCGTCGAGCGCAGCCACATCGCCACGATCAGCCCGTACGCCCGCACCCCCTCGACCAGCCGGGACCGCTCGGCGAACGCGGTCTCCGGCTCCACGGCCGCGACACGCTCCACCCGGACCTCAGCCACCCTGGACCACCACCCTCCTGGTCGCCACCGACTGCAGGAGCCGCCCCGCCAGCAGCAGCACCACCGCCCAGCCGGCCTGGAAGGCGTACGCCCGCAGCACGTCCCAGCCCGCGTACGTGCCGAGGAACACATCGGCCGGAACCTGGAGCAGCGACGACCACGGCAAGGCACGGGCAAGCTCCCCGAGCCAGCCGGGGAACAGCGTCAGCGGCAGCATCATCCCCGAGAAGAACAGCCCGGCCAGCCAGGCGATCTGCATCGCGCCCGCCCCGTCCATCAGCCAGAACGCCGACAGCGCGACCAGGAAGCGCACCCCGAAGCTCACCACCACCCCCAGAGCCACCGACACGAGGAAGGCCAGCCAGGTCCACCCGGAGCCCGGCAGCGCCAGATCGAAGGCCAGCGCCCCCAGCGCCATCGGCACGACCCCACGCCCCAGCAGATGGAACGCGGCCCGGCCCAGATCCCCCGCCAGCCACCACAGCTGCAGATCGGCGGGCCTGTACAGATCGACCGCGATGTCACCCGTACGGACCCGCTCCATCAGCTCGTCCTCGAAGCCGCCGCCCATCATCGCGCAGGTCGCCAGCAGGGCCTGACCCAGCCACACATAGGTCAGCGCCTGCGACATGTCGTAGCCGCCCAGCTGGGGCCTCTCGTCCCACAGGGCGATATAGGTGTACGCCATGATGAAACCGAAGACGGTGTTGGTGAACACCCCCGCGAGCGTCGCCATCCGGTAGGTGGCATACCGCCGGAACCCACCGGCCGCTACCACGGCATAGAGCCGCACCTCGCCCCCCTTTCCGCCAAAGCGCACGACGTTAGTCCATGGCGATCGGCCGCCGCGACCCCATTTCCGTGGAGGATCCGAGGGTTATCCGCCCGAAAAGTGCACTATAGGAAAATCATCCGCAGTCGAGGAGCCTCCACAGTCATGAGCCACGAGCCACCGCAGCACGGCGGAGACCCTGGTCCACAGGGCTCCGAAGGATGGGCCCCCCGGGACACCTCGGCCACGGCCTCCACCCCCGACCCCCAGCACCCGAACGGCGCACAAGCCACCGAAGGGCGCGCGAAACGACCCAAGCGGCCCAAGCGCTCCGGCTGGCGCCGGGCCGTCCCGACCTGGCGCATGACCCTCGGCGGCGTACTGCTCCTCGCCCTGCTCCTCGTCGGCGGGTTCATCGCCGGCTACCAACTCGTCGGCATCCCCGCCGCCAACGCCAGCGCGACCGCCCAGTCCAACGTCTACCTGTACGAGGACGGCACCGTCATCGCCCGCGACGGCGAGATCAACCGCGAGAACGTCCCCCTCCGCCGCGTCCCCCGCACCATCCAGCACGCCGTACTCGCCGCCGAGGACCGGGACTTCTACTCCGAGGACGCCATCGACATCAAGGCCACCCTCCGCGCCGGCTGGAACACCGTCACCGGCAAGGGGCGGCAGGGCGGCTCCACCATCACCCAGCAGTACGTCAAGAACTACTACCTCGGCCAGGAACAGACCGTCGTCCGCAAGGCCAAGGAATTCTTCATCTCCATCAAACTCGACCGCGAACAGAGCAAGGACGAGATCCTCGAGGGCTACCTCAACACCAGCTACTTCGGACGCAACGCCTACGGCATCCAGGCCGCCTCCCATGCCTACTACGGCAAGGACGTCGAGGACCTGGACGCCGGCGAAGGCGCCTACCTCGCCTCCCTGCTCAACGCCCCCAGCTCCTACGACGTCGTCGCCCATCCCGAGAACAAGAAGGCCGTGCTCGCCCGCTGGGACTACGTACTGGACGGCATGATCAAGCACGACTGGCTCGAAGCCGCCGACCGTGACGCCATGACCTTCCCCGTCCCGGGCAAGGCCAAGCCCGCCACCGCGCTCTCCGGCCAGCGCGGTTACATCGTCCAGGCCGTCGAGGACTACCTCACCGACAACAAGATCATCGACGAGGACACCCTCGCCACCGGCGGCCACCGCATCACCACCACGCTCCAGAAGAAGAAACAGGACGCCCTCGTCCAGGCCGTCGAGGACAACATCCTGTCCAAGACCAGCGACGACCGCGAAGCAGACCGCAACGTCCGCGCCGGTGGCGCCTCCATCGACCCCGCCACCGGCCACGTCGTCGCCCTCTACGGCGGCATCGACTACACGAAGCAGTACGTCAACAACGCGACCCGCCGCGACTACCAGGTCGGCTCCACCTTCAAACCGTTCGTCCTCGCCGCCGCCCTCGCCAACGGGTCCACCACCCAGAAGAACCGCGGCATCACCCCCAACACCCGCTACGACGGCACCAACGAACGCACCGTCCAGAGCGCCACCGGCTCCACCGGCTACTCCCCCGCCAACGAGGACGACGTCGACTACGGCTCCATCACCGTCCGCGAAGCCACCGACAAATCCGTCAACGCCGTCTACGCCCAGATGGCCCAGGACGTCGGCCCCGAGACGGTCAAGGAAACCGCCATCGCCCTCGGCATCCCCCAGGACACCCCCGACCTCACCGCCTCACCCTCCATCGCACTCGGCCCCGCCACCGCCAGCGTCATCGACATGGCCTCGGCCTACGCCACCCTCGCCGACCACGGCAGGCAGCGCCCCCACACCCTCGTCTCCAAGATCAGCAAGAACGCCACCGAGCTCGCACTCCCCACCCGCACCACCCGACGGGCCATCAGCCGGGAAGCCGCCGACACCACCACCTCCGTCCTGCGGAGCGTCGTCGACGGCGGCACCGGCACCGCCGCCCAGGGCGCGGGCCGCCCCGCCGCGGGCAAGACGGGCACCGCCGAGGAGGACAAGGCCGCCTGGTTCGCCGGTTACACCCCCGACCTCGCCACCGTCGTCGCCGTCATGGGCCAGGACCCCGAGACCGGCGTACAGAAACCCCTGTACGGCGCACTCGGCCTCGCCCGCATCAACGGCGGCGGCGCACCCGCACAGACCTGGGCCGCCTACACCCGGGCCGCGCTCGAAGGCAGCGAGGTCCAGGGCTTCGAGCTGGAGGCAGACGAAGGCCCCGAAGAGCCCGACCCGGACGAGAGCGCGGAGGGCGAGGACACCGAGGAGGCCAGGGGCACCAAGGCACCACGGGACGGCGGGGACACACGGAAACCCGGCACCGGGGACTCCCGCGAGCGGCAGGACAGCGCCCGCCCCCGCACACCGGACACCCGGCCCGACACCGCACGGGCCCCGCGGACACCCCGCACCGCCCCACCCGCCGCCGGCCCCACCCGCGCCCCCGCCCCCGCCACCCGGCACACCCCCGACACCCGCCCCGTCGCACGGCAGGACAAGGACGGCACGGCCGCCCCCGGCCGCAGGACCGAGCAGGACGGAAGGGGCGGCCAGGGCCTCCTCGGCCCCGACCGCCCCTGAACACACAGCGCCCTCAGTGCCCGGACGTCGCCTTCAGCCCCACCACAGCCACCAGCAGCAGACAGACGAAGAAGATACGGGCGGCGGTCACCGGCTCGTTCAGCACGACCATGCCCAGCACCGCCGCGCCGGCCGCGCCGATCCCCACCCACACGCCGTACGCCGTACCGATCGGCAGCGTCTTCGCCGCATGGGACAACAGCACCATGCTCGCCACGATCCCCAGCCCGGTGAACACACTCGGCCACAACCGGGTGAACCCCTCGGTGTACTTCATCCCGATCGACCAGCCCACTTCCAGCAGACCGGCCACGACCAACAGAACCCACGCCACGACGGCACCTCCACGACGGAACACGCGAAACACACGGGTGCGTCGTCTTTGCGAAACCCGGTACGGCGCGTCTCGTCGGGGTCACACCACCGTAGCAAGCCCGCAGAACAGCCAAAAGGCCTGGTGACCACAGTCACCAGGCCCACTCACCGCACCGCCGCCTACAGATACAGCCCGGTCGAATCCACCGAACCCTCGAACCGGTCCGCCGCCACCGCATGCAGATCCCGCTCCCGCATCAGCACGTACGCCACGCCCCGCACCTCGACCTCCGCCCGGTCCTCCGGGTCGTACAGCACCCGGTCACCCGGCTCCACGGTCCGCACGTTCTGCCCGACCGCGACCACGGCGGCCCACGCCAGACGCCGGCCGACCGCCGCCGTCGCCGGAATCAGGATGCCGCCGCCCGACCGCCGCTCGCCCTCGGGCGAATCGGACCGGACCAGGACGCGATCGTGCAGCATCCGGATCGGCAGCTTGTCGTCGGTGGTGCTCATGCCGTTGTCGCTCACGTCCCGAAACCTACCTGCCCCGCACCGGTCCGCACGCCCCAGGGCCCGCCCGGGACCGCGCTCAGCGCTTCCTGCGCCGCGCGGACACCGTCAGCAACGCCACCGCACCGGCCACCACCAGCGCCGCCGGAATGACCCGCTCCAGCCGCGGCGACCCGTCCTCGGCCACGAACTGCGCCTTCACATCCGAAACCGAACGGTTCACCGCGACGAACGCACGCCCCGCCGTCCGGTCCACCGTCGACGCGACCTTGGCCTTCGCGTCACCGATCATCGTCTTCGGGTGCACCCGCACCCCGATCTCGTCCAGCACCACCGCAAGCTGCGCACGCCTGCTGATGATGTCCGCCTCGATCTGCGCAGGGGTCCTCGTATCCGACACTGCGCCGCCTCCGTGGTCGTCGTCGGGTAAACCTTCATCGACAGTCTGTCAGCTCGGCCGCTCCTACACCCGGCGGCACCCCCTATTACGCTCGGTGCCACACAGCCCACGTGCCACTCGAGGAGAAACATGAGCGAGCGACTCCAGACCGGCGACACCGCCCCCGCCTTCACCCTTCCGGACGCCGACGGCAACGAGGTCTCGCTCGCGGACCACAAGGGCCGCAAGGTCATCGTCTACTTCTACCCCGCCGCACTTACCCCCGGCTGCACCAAGCAGGCCTGCGACTTCACGGACAACCTGGACCTCCTCGCCGGTGCGGGCTACGACGTCATCGGCGTGTCGCCCGACAAGCCGGAGAAGCTCTCGAAGTTCCGCGAGCAGGAGAACCTGAAGGTCACACTGGTCGGCGACCCCTCCAAGGAGACCCTGGAGGCCTACGGCGCGTTCGGCGAGAAGAAGCTCTACGGCAAAGTGGTGACGGGCGTGATCCGCTCCACGTTTGTGGTCGACGAGGAGGGCAAGGTGGAGAAGGCCCTCTACAACGTCAAGGCGACCGGCCACGTTGCCAAGATCATCAAGGACCTCGGAATCTGACCCCGGTCCCTGGGTGTCCCGACCGGAGAAGATGTGAGCGAGATCGCAATCATCTGTTGATTCGGTTTGCAACCGCCATGACTGCGCAGAAGCCTTTCCTGGAACACCGTTCGACGAAAGGAACCGGCCATGGCGGCCTCCGACCCCCACCAGGCGGCCGACCCTGACGCGGTCAAACGCCACCCGGCGCTCTTCCGGGTCATCCGTAAGCGCCAGAACCCCCGGCTCCGCCGGACGGACATCACCATCACCGACGACCAGGCGGTCAAGCGCGCGGTGAAGGCGGCGTCGCTCGGTAACGCCATGGAGTGGTTCGACTTCGGCATCTACTCCTACCTGGCCGTCACCATCGGGCATGTCTTCTTCCCCTCCGGGAACGACACCACCCAGCTCCTCTCGTCGTTCGCGACCTTCGCCGTGGCCTTCCTCGTCCGCCCGCTCGGCGGCATGTTCTTCGGCCCCATGGGTGACAAGATCGGCCGCAAGAAGGTCCTGGCCCTCACCATGATCCTCATGGCGGTCGGCACCTTCGCGATCGGCCTCATCCCCTCCCACGACACCATCGGCGTCTGGGCCGCGGTCCTCCTGATCTTCTTCCGGATGCTCCAGGGCTTCTCCACCGGCGGCGAGTACGGCGGCGCCTCGACCTTCATCGCCGAGTACGCCCCCGACAAGCGCCGCGGCTTCTTCGGCAGCTTCCTGGAGTTCGGCACCCTCGCCGGCTACGTCGGCGCGGCCGGACTCGTCACCCTCCTGTACGCCGTCCTGGACACCGGCCAGATGGAGTCCTGGGGCTGGCGCATCCCGTTCCTCGTCGCCGGCCCCCTCGGCCTCGTAGGCCTCTACCTGCGACTCCGCTTGGACGAGACCCCCGCCTTCCAGAAGCTGGAGGGCGGCACCGCCCACGCCACGGAGGCCGCCGACCACGTCGAGTCGACGGCCAAGGGCGACCTCGCCAAGATCTTCCGCCAGTACTGGCCGACGCTGATCCTCTGCATCGCCCTGGTCGGCGCGTACAACATCACCGACTACATGCTGCTGTCGTACATGCCGACGTACCTCTCGGACGAGCTCGGCTACAGCGAGACCCACGGCCTGCTCATCCTGCTCGCCGTCATGGTCTTCCTGATGCTGATCATCAGCCAGTTCGGCAAGCTGTCGGACCGCTTCGGCCGCAAGCCGCTGCTGATGGCCGGGATGCTCGGCTTCCTGTTCCTGTCCCTCCCGGCCTTCCTCCTGATCCGTCAGGGCAGCATCCCGGCGATCACCATCGGCATGATGATGCTCGGCCTCTCGCTGGTCTGCATGCTGGGCACGATGTCCGCCGCCCTCCCCGCCCTGTTCCCGACCAACGTGCGCTACGGCTCCCTGTCGGTCGGCTACAACCTCTCGGCGTCGATCTTCGGCGGCACGACCCCGCTGGTGATCACCGCCCTGATCAGCTGGAGCGGCTCGAACCTCATGCCTGCGTACTACGCGATGGCGGCGGCCCTGGTCGGCGTGATCGCGGTGGCCTGCATGAAGGAGACCGCCAACCAGCCCCTGGCCGGCTCCCCGCCCTCGGTGGAGACGGAAGCGGAGGCCGCCGAGATGGTCCACGCCCAGAGCCCGGACCCGAAGTTCTGACCCACGTTCCTCGCCGGAGGGCCCGCCATCGGGGAGTACCCGGATGGCGGGGCTTCCCTCGGCGCGCACCAACGGCCTTCAGCCGCCCATAAGTTCCTGGTTGACACGTTCGACGTGTGCGTGCAGCGGTCCCTCGGTGACGACACGCTCGCCCTGGCCGCGCCTCCTACGGCCTGCGCATAGCGCCCTACATCGGGGCCCTCTCACCACCCCGTCCCGTGATACCGGCTCGCGACCGTGAAGGGGTGTTCGGGGCCCAGGCCGCGTTCCCGCCGCAGGACGACGGCCGCCATCAGCGCGATTCCCTCGTCCACGTGCCCGAGTGCGGCCCGGGTACGGGAGAGGAGTTGCCCGGCGGCGAGCACGATCGGGTACTCGGGCCCGAAACGCCGCTCATGCGTCTCGACGTCCTGCCGGATCTCACGGTCGGCCTCGTCGAAGCGGCCCAGGAGATACAGCGCCCACGCGTGGTTGTGCCGGGCGCACAGGGTCACGGTGTGGTCGGGGCCGAGGACGCGCTCACACTCCGACGGCAGGGTGAGCAGTGTGCCACCCTGATACTGGCTCCTCAGCGTGCGGGACAGGGGTAAATTCGCTGAGGTGGACGATGACCCACGGGCTGTCGGTCGGTCCCGGGATCGACTCCTCTCAGACTGCGATGGCCTGCTGGGCCAGCAGCAGTGCCAGCGGTCCCCCTTGGAGCAGGAAGCGTCCCTCGACGGCGGCCCGAATCGCGTCGGGCATCGGCCACCACATGAGCGTGAAACTCTCTTCGCCGGGCATGAGCTGCTGCGGTCCACAGGTGAGCCCTTCGGCCAGGAAGAGGTGGATGCGGGCAGTGGAGTCGAGAGTGATGGCGTACGAGCCGAGGGGCCGCCAGGTCTGGGCGATGACGCCGGCTTCCTCGCGCAGCTCACGCCGCGCGCAGTCTTCCGGTGTCTCGCCCTCCTCCCGGCGCCCCCCGGGCAGGAACACGTACTCGCCGCCGTGCTGGGTGAATTCGGCGGTCAGGACGGCGACCATGCCCACCGCGTCTCGGGCCACGATGACGGAGGCGTCGCGCTTCGCCTCCTGCCGGGTTGTGTCGGTCATGGCCCGGGAGCGTATCCGCCTACTCTGACAGCCAGGCCGCGTACGGCACGTTCAACACGGTCGGATGAGCAATGCCCCGCCCGTGGTAGCCGTCCTCACCGAAGGCGTCGCCGTGGTCGGCACACATGATGATCAGCCATCTCTCCTTGCCGGTGAGCCCGTCGACCAGGCGGCCCAGGTGTTCGTCCGCGTACGCGAGCGCGGCGGCCTGGGACTGCCAGGAGTCACCTCTGTCACCGGTGTAGTGGCCGTGGGGGACGTGGGTGGCGGAGACGTTGACGAACAGGAACAGCGGCCGGCAGGCGTACCGCTCGGCGACGGTCAAGGCGTGTTCGACCTGGTGGCGGGTGGAGTCGGGCTCCGGGGAGCAGAAGTCGGGCCGCCAGTGGTCCTCGTCGAACATGTCGGGCAGCACCGCCCCAAGCGGTGTCTCCCGCGAGAAGTAGGTCACGCCGCCGACGCACACAGTGCGGTAGCCGTGCTGGGCGAGCCCGGTGAGAAGGTTCGGCGCGTCGAAGACGAACGTGCCCGCATCGACCGTTTTGAACGCGGGCGGGCGGCACTCCCACAGCCGCGGCGGTTGTACGGGCTGCGGGAGTTTGGGCAGGAAGCCGGAGAAGAACGCGAGGTGCGCGGGGAGGGTGAAGGTACCAGGGGTGCGGCGTTCTTCCCACGCTCCGCCCGGCAAGATCTTCGCCAGGCGCGGGGTCTGCCCGGCGTGCAGGGCCGCGCGGGCGACGTCGTAGCGCAGGGAGTCCAGGGTGACGAACAGGATGCCGGTGCCGCTTCGGATGACGTCGGCCGCGTCGATCACAGTGCCTCCACCAGGTCGCGGCGTTCGATGATGCGGCCCTTGGCATGGTCGTTCACCGGGAGGGGGACCCGGTCGGAAACGATCATCTGCCGCAGTCCGGCCAGACCGGTGTCCTCGGTGACCGACCGGCCGTCCACGTCATAGAGGCGGATGGTGACGGTCTGCCGCCCGCCGACGTCGGCCGTGGTCAGCAGGGCTCCGGGGACGCCCCCGAGTCGCTTCATGGCGTGTATGAGCTGGGCTTCGTCGGCCACGCCGAGGCTCGAGACCTGGCAGCCGAAGTGCTGGGCGTTGATGGCCCCGCAGCAGAACCGCTGGTAAAACCCGGCCGTGATGGGGTGGCTGTCGTGGGCCACGGCCATCTGCCGGACCCGGCCGACCACAACAAAGCAGGCGGCGACCCACCAGGCGACGGCTTCGTGGAGCTCGTCCGGGAACGCGCCGGTGACGCCGCCGTCACGGATGACGGCGTCGGTGTCGATCGGGCTGAGCACGCCTGTCCTCCAGGTGCTTGACGATGATGTCGGCCAGGTTGTCCGGGCTGCGGTCGTCGGTGGAAAGCATGACCGTGCTCGGATCGGTCTCGGCGACGGACTGGAAGTGCTCCCGGAGCCGGGCGAGACGGCCGGGGACGTCGAACAGGTCGGTGTCGTCCTGCTTCACGTCCGTCTTGATGCTCATCCGCTCCTTCAGCGAGTTCTCGGAACTGATGAGATAGAAAGTGGCGTCCGGCACCACGAGGTAAGGCAGGAACGGGGTGATCAGCTCTCGCACCTGGTCCAGGCCGACGCGGTTGACGGCGGCATGGCAGGCCATGACCGAGGAGGCGTACCGGTCCGCGACCACCGGCCCCGTGCAAAGGTGCTGCCGGACGGCGTCGGAGACGTGCAGGAGGCCGGAGAGGTAGAAGGCGAACTGCGGCAGCGGCCGAAGCTCCCGGTTGGCCATGTCGCACCAGCCGGTGTGCGGATCGGTGAGGGTGTGGATCTCCGTGGCGCCGAGCCGCTGTACCAGCAAGCGGGCGAGCGTCGACTTCCCCACTCCCGAGACACCTTCCAGGACGACGAACGGCCCCTGGCGTTTCCCCTCCACCCGGGGTGTGTACGGGGCTCGAAGGGGACTCACAGGGTGCCCTCTGTGAAGGCTGTCACGTGCCGGGCCACGGCCGCCGGAACCACCTCCGGATCGGCGAGCGCGTGCCGGATGTCCATGCGGAGGTCGTCCCGCAACAAGCAGGGCTGGATTCCACCGGCGTGATCCAGGCGCAGGGCCCAGAAGCCCTCCACGCACTTGGCCTTCACCGGGCAGGTGCCGCACTGGCCGACGTGGTGGCGCCCGAGTTCGCGTTGGACGACGTCGATCTCGATGCCGTCGATGCGGAAGATCCGCCGCCCCTGGCCGGTGCCGGAGACTTCTGTCTCCTCCTCGCCGGTCAGGGTGCGTAGGTGGTCGATGATGCCCCGGGCCCCGACGGCCGAGGACTTCCGGTCGGCGTTGAAGTCGGTGTCCACCAGCTCGATGAACTGCACCGGCAGCCTACGCTCCAGCGCGAAGGCGAGGATGCCGTGCAACTCGTGCTCGTTCTCGCGCTGGATGAGCGTGTTCAGCTCCACCCGCTCGAACATCTCGCGGGCGGCCTCGATGCCGTCCAGAACGGCAGCGATGCCGGCACGGGTCTGGGCAATGGCCCGGAAGGAATCGTCGGAGAAGTAGTGCAGGGAGACCTTCACCTTGTCCAGGCCGGTCGTGGCGAGCCAGTCCTGATGGGTGCGCACCAGCAGGCCATTCGTGATCAGTGTGTAGGACACGTCCGGGCCGTGGACCGGGAGCTGGGTGAGCACCGGCCTTGCCAGCTTCGACGTCAGTGGCTCACCGCCGGTGAAGTAGACCCGCTTCAGACCGGCGCCGATCATCTCGCGCAGGACATTCACGTAGTCGTCAGCGGTCAGTTCGCGCACACGGGGCCTGGCCTCCCGATGCAGGTGAGTGAACGGTGGCGGCACGTCGCCCTCGTTGTGGCAGAACCAGCACTTCAGATTGCAGGCGGGGGTCAACGAGACCCTGAGCTGTCCACGCAGTGCCGCGAAGTTCCGCAGCGCGGTCCAGTCCACATCGGTTTTCGGTAGCGAAACGGTCAAGACCTGCTCCTTTCATCTGGTGAGCTCCATCCATGAACGCGACGGTAAAGAGCAGGCGTTGTGAGGTGCCATGAGGGTTGCGCGAGGTTGCTCCAGTCCTCGGCGAAGTTGCGTAAAGTTGCTGATTAGGTCGGCCGAAGCCTGGGCGAGGGGTGTTGGTCTCGTGGAAGCCTGGGAGCTCACTCCCTGAGGGAAGGACCAGATCATGGCCCGACGACTGCGTTTCAATGGCACGGGCAGCGGTGTCAACGGGTGCCCGTCCATTCACGAAGACCTCGACACGGGTCAGGTCATCGTGCACGGCCCCGCCCTCACCGACCCCGACGACATCGCCCGGCTCCGGCACCTGAACGAGGGCGAGGTGCCCATCGTGGTGCCGCGCGAACTGCTGGTCGACTTCGGCCCGAAGGAGGTCGTCCGCGTGCCGAACATCATCGGGCTGGACGAGTTCGACCGGCTCTTCACACAGTTCGAGCACACGGCGTGGCGCTTGGAGACGCGCCGCCGATACGCGTCGGACGAGCTCACCGACACTTACGCCCAGTTCACGAGCGGTGAGCCCGTCGACTGGCACGGCATCGACGCGGAGTGGTGCGCCGAACGTCGCGAGCAGACCGCGCTCGGCAAGCGGTTCGAGCGTGTCCGCATCGTCGACAACCCGCCTACGGCAGGCCAGCTGTACCTGCTCGACAACGCGCGTCGCAACAGCGCCGTCGGCGAGAGGATCCTCAACCTGTCGCGAGAGGATGCCGACCGTCTCGGTCTGCCCGCCGAGGATTTCTGGATCTTCGACTCGCGGCTGGTGGCGCTGCTCGGCTTCGACGACGCCGACAACCTCGTCGACGTCGAGCTGATCACCGAGCCCGCCGCAGTACTGCGGTACGCCATGACACGCGACGCGGCGCTGCATCATGCCGTCCCGTACGACGAGTTCGCGGCACGGTTGACCGCGTAGGAGGACTGAGGCAGGTGCGCTCCGGTGAGCACGGACTACCAGCAGGCCCGAGCAGCACTCGGGCTACGGCTGCGCGAGCTCAGACTCTCCACCCCTGGGGGCCGGCTCACCGGTACGGAACTCGCCGAGCAGTACGGGTGGAACAAGTCGAAGGTCAGCAGGCTGGAGAACGGCAGGCAGACACCCACGCCCGATGACCTGCGCAAGTGGGCGGAGGCAACCGGCCGACCCGAGGCGTTCGACGAACTGCTCGCACGCCTGAAGGGCTTCGAATCCCATATCCGGTCATGGCGACGGCAGCTGGCCTCCGGGCACAAGGCGGTCCAGGACACTCACCTGGGCGCGCATGCCGAAGCCTCCGTGTTCCGCGGCTGGGAGTCCTCCATGATCTTCGGGATTCTCCAGACACCGGACTACGCGCGGTCGATTTTCACGAGGTACGCGGAACTCCAGCGATCGCCACGCGACACCGAGGAAGCGGTCCGGTCCCGTGTGAAGCGGCAAGCGACGCTGTACGACTCGTCCAAGCGTTTCCACCTCATCCTGTGGGAAGCCGCCCTTCACGCCCTGGTCTGCCCGCCGTCCGTGCTCGCCGCACAGCTCGATCGCCTCGCGGGAGCCATCGGCCTGGACACGGTTGAGCTGGGGATCATCCCGCTGTCCGCTTCGCTCAAGATCCCCCCGGCCACCGCCTTCTGGATCTACGACGACCGCCAGGTGATCGTAGAGAACTGGCACGCGGAGCTGTGGATCGATGACGAAGTCAGCGTGGACACGTATCTGCGTACCTGGAAGGCACTCCGGGAGTCCGCCGTGTACGACGCTGACGCACACCGTCTCATCAGCGCGGCACGACGGGCATTGCACCCGCCGGTCGGGAAGACAGACGACTCGGGGCAGGAGCACCGGTCATGACTTCGCTCACCGGATTCCCCCTCGGGGCCACTCATCCCCACGCCGGAGCAGCGGCGCCAACGCCGCCCTCGCCACTCCGGCGAACGGCCGTAGCGCCGGAGGAACCTGGCCCGCACCTCCATCGCAAACGGAAGGCCACCCTCCTGGGCGGCCTGGAGAGCACTCGCGGCGTCAGGCCCTGGGTTCCTCCAGCTTGACGGCAGTGGTGTCCGCACTGTGCCGCTCAGCGTCCTCCGAGGCGAAGGTCTCGTACTCCTCCACGACTTCCCCGTCCACGACTTCCCCGTCCATCGCTCGGTGCGACGGGTCCGCCAGCGGCAGGCCGGAGAGGTGCTTCTTGAGCCTCTTGGCCATCGGAAGGTAGGTGGCAAAGGTGAGCCCGCCGGAGACCACGGCCCCGACGATGGGGATGGCTTTGGAGACGCCCTTCGCGAAGGACTGCTTGGTCATCTGAACGCCGAGGTAAGTCGCGGACTTCTTCACGAGCGGGTAGATGACACCCTTGGTGAGCGCCTTCTGGGGCAGCTTCTTCGCGACCTGCTTCGACATCATCCCGGCGACCTTCCCCACGGCAACATTCGCCGACTGGGTGCCGAACATCACGCCGAAGAACAGCGTGAGCACCCCTATGGTCGCGTCATCAACGTCATCGCCCTCGTCGGAGAACAGATCGGGCCAGCTGTAGAGGTAGGCGAGCTTCTGCGAGATACGCAGCATGTGGCCGACGTACTGGGCCAGGTCGGCGGGCACCGTGGCGGGAAGGGCGAGGATGCCGGGTAGTCCGGCGGCGGCCGAGAGTGCGCTGACTTTGGCGGTTTCGTAGCGGATGGAGTCCTTGGCGACCTTGTCGAGGAGCTCGACAGTGATGCCCGCCGCAGCGGGAGTCTCTGCAATCGCTCGTCGGATCTCGTCCTCGGAGCAGTGCCGGGCCAGCGCACTTCGGAGGTACGACTCCCTGTGGATACGCACGCCCGGCAGCTTCGCCGCCGCCAGCAGCACCGTAAAGAAACGCGACTCGGGGTGCTCAATCTCTTTACCCTGCTTCATAGCAGGAATTTACCGTAGCTCCGCGCTCTACGGGCCCGCATGCATCGGCTCCGGTGAGACCTCGTTATGCGGGTGACACCGGCGTGAGAGCCGGCTCCACCACGACGTCGACCGTCACCCGGGAAGGCGACCGCCGCCGCGCACCGAGCGCCTGTGAGGGGACGTAGCTGCCGTGGCCGCTACGCCATCGAGCGAGGTGCCGGGAGGCAGGATGCGCAGGGCCCCCGCGGCAAGCACACGCCCGCCGGAGGGCCCTGCGATCGGCACTACCTCTGTCAGCGTGCCGCGAACTCCACGAAGGCGGCCCACGCCGTCGGTTCCACGGCGAGTGCGGCGCGGGTGGTGTCCTTCGAGTCGCGGACGTGGACCCTGGCGGGGCGGGCGGCGACCTCGACGCATTCGCCGCCTTCCTCGCTGCTGTAGCTGCTCTTGCGCCATACCAACTGGTCTATGTGCGGCTGATGTACGTGCGCATTCATGGCTCTCCCAGCAACTTCTCTACGTACGCCAATGATTCCCGAGGAGTCAGCGCCTGCGCCCGGATGATCCCGTACTTGGCCTCCAGCGCACGGACGCGATCACGCTCCGTCTGCAGGCGACTGACGTTCTGCACCTCGGCGTACGCGATCCTCCGCCCTTCTTTCGTCTCGATCAAGGTGAAGGGACCAGCCATACCCGCGTTCTCCTCACGGTCGAGCGGCATCACCTGGATCTCGACATTCCGCCGCTGCCCCATCAGGAGAATCTGCTCAAGCTGGCCACGCAGGATGCCCCTGCCTCCGATGGGACGCCTCAACACTGCCTCATCTATGACGAAGCTGGCGAGCAACGCGTCACGACCGGACAAGATCTCCTGCCGGACCAGGCGGGCGCTCACTCGCTGTTCGACCAGGTCGTCATGCATGGGCGGTCGCATCATCGTGAAGATGGCCCGCGCGTACTCTTCGGTCTGCAAGAGGCCAGGCACCGCCTGGTTCGCGTACACATGCAGCTCGACGGCTTCCGCCTCCAGCCGTGCCGCATCCCTGAAGAACGCCGGATACTGAGCCCGAGCCACCTCCTCCTTGCTCGCACTCAAGACCCCACCCGCCTGCAACACTTCATCGGCCTGGTCGATGAACTTCGGCGGCGGAATACGTCGTGCCTGCTCGAACGACGCGATCGTCGACGCCGAGTACCCGGTCAGCGACCCGAGCCTCGCGCGATCCAGGCCCGCCCGCTCACGGAACAGCTTCAACTGCCGCCCGAACACGCACAGCATGCCCGTCCCAACCTCGTACTCCGGCTGCTGAACCTCGTCGTCCACGCCGCAGCTCCTCTCGTACAACCGCCCAGTCAGCCAACTCGGGGCCCGGAAACCCGGTCACGCCCAACACCACGTACAAGCGCACCGACCGCGTGTACAGCCCGTACCCGCTCAGCTCATCACTCCTGGTCAACGCTACGCAGAGTCCGAGACCATTGACCCTATGAAGTCGGAAACTCCCTCGAACGGGCACATGCCGCAGCACTCCGCCCCAGACGGCCTGCTGGTAGCTGTACCGGTAGGTGAACATCGCCTTTCCGGCGAAGCCCCCCCTTTGTGCATGCCCTGCGGCCCGTACGCGCCGGGATGGCCGACGGCTCGAGAACACACAGAAAATGCGCCGAGGTGGCACTCATATCCGATCGCCTGCGCGGAACAGGGGAAAGAGACAACATAAAGATCAGTACACCGGAGGACATTCACAGGGTGATGAGCGGCGCACTCGTATACTCCCTGCAGATCGGAGAGCAGGACTCCCCCACCGGGCTCAGGAATCACGGGGACTGCAAAGAGCCCTGCCGATCGTGCTCAAGAATTCTTCCGCTGGTCGGCGTCACAGCACACACACAGGCAAGGGAAATATGCCAATTCTTTCCACAGCAGAAGAAGTAGACGCGTGGCTGTCAGAGGCCGGATGGTATCCGGGCCGCGACGTCGAAGACGAGGCATCCGACGCGGTTTCGGCCGTCGTCGAGCGCTATCGTTCCTACGGCGTGGAGATCGAACCTTCCGCCCCCGCCCTCGCCTTCAGCCGGGAGCATGCACTCCTTCGGGCGGTCATCGACACCGCACCAGAGAATTTTGTCGTCTTCACGCCTCATCTCGTATTCAAAGGGGATGCCGAGGAGATCTCCGAACTTGCCACAGACCTCGGTGTACAGCTTTTCCCGGTCGGGTACGACACCTACGACGGTTCCACCCTGCTCATTGACACGAACGGACGATTCTTTTTTTCGCATCACACAGGAGCATACTATCTGGGGCGCGAAAAATACGAGGCGCTGATAAGCCTCATGAGCAGCGAGACGGAAGATGCGGAGAACTACTTTGTCTGACCTCGTCCCCGGAGTGGCGGCATCACTACTCGTCAACGGTCAGATATTCAGTCAGACCGATCTCGGTGGGGAAGACCTTCCTGACCTTCACCCTGCGGTGCGGGACTTCTTCGACGCCCTCCCCACGGAGAACCGCGAGTACTTCGTCGGACACTGCGCCGAGTCCGCCTTGGTCTCGGACCGGTTGTGGGGGTTGTGAACTGCTGTCGGTTCGGTGTGCGGAAGTGCGTAGTAGCGCGCGGGAGTGAGTCCGACAGCCGTGCGGGCAATGGCGGGAACGGGAGTTCTGGGCAAGCCCTTCACCCGCTGGTCGGTCCGTAAGCTGGTCGATCCGTAAACTGGTTGGTCACCTGCGCCGGAACATCGCCAGGCCCGTTCGGATCGGACAGGCGTGAGGCCCTGCGGTGCGTGCTTACCGGGAAGAGGCTCCCTCATGACCCGCACCACCCCGCCACGTCCCCTCGACGTGGAAGCGGTTTTCCCTGCCCTGGCAGCCCACCGGCGCACAACCACCCGGCTGCACCCACGTCATGGCTCTCCCGGGACGCAGGACAGTTCAGTGGCGGGTCCTCTCCTCTGGCCGGCTGACGAACCGTGGCCGGTGTGCACGGCCGTCCACCCGAAGGGCACGGGCCACCTGCTCTCCGATGTGCGGCTGAGCCGCAGGATTCTGGAGGACTCCCGCGGGCGGGAGCACACGGAGGAGGAACGGCGCCTGCTCGACGGCATGGGCGAGGGCAACCACGTCCCGGAACTTCAGGACGACGCCCCGCTGCCGATGCTGGCCGTTGCCCAGTTGTACGCACGAGAGATCCCGGATCTCGTGGGACCCGAGGACCACGACCTGCTGCAGGTCTTCTGGTGCCCCTTTGAGGTGCACGGCACCGACCGCACGATCGACGTCGTACTGAAGTGGCGACGGTCCACCGATGTCGGCGCCGTACTCATGCCTCAGCCCGAACCGCCGGTGGTCGGCCGCGAGGAATGCGTGCCGAACACGTGCGTCCTCCACCCGGAGCAAGTCGTGGAGCACGAGTACTTCGGGCTGCTGGATGAAGCGCTGCAGGAGGAGATCGACGCGTGGGAGGAGGGTCTCCTCGACGAGGACGATGCGGACGAATACAGCTCCGCTCCACCAGCAAGCTACGCGACGTATGAGGAGTACGCAGAGGCGATGGCCGCAGCCGAAGCTGCCGAGCCCGAGGAGATCAACTACATGAGCGATCTGTCGATCGCCCCTGGCTGGAAGGTCGGCGGCTTCGCTTCATGGCACCTGACCGACCCCGCTCCGGTCGACTGCGAGGTGTGCGGGGCAGCGATGCCGCCCCTGCTCACCGTGGACATGTGGGAGTGCGACGGTGCCTCACGCAGCTGGCTGCCGATCGAGGACCGGGACGGCCAAGACCCGCACGCGACCAACCCGACCGACGTCTACCTCGGCCGCGGCCTGATGCGCGTACACACCTGCCCCACCGATCCCGCTCACCCGCACCGGCTCAGCTTCCAGTAGCCGAAGAGCCTTCGTCCTTGCCGGCCTGGCCGCACCTGATCGTTCCGGGTTCGGCAGGGACTCCAGGTTATGGCTGTGCCCAGCGGATCTCGATCTGCTCCTGGCTACTGCTTCGCTGCTGCGCGACGACCTCGGATCGCGGCCTGAGGACGCCAGCCGCGGACGTCGTCGTCGGTGAGGCCGTGCTCGCCCTGCTTCTGCTGGCGGTAACCGGCGAAGAAGTCCGCCGGGGAACCGCTGTAAAGCATGTCGAACTCCTTGTGCCACGGGGACAGCCACGGCTGGACTTCCAGCAGGCCGGCGAGGAACGGCGTGATCTCCTCGGTGGACAGCGCGGTGTTGGTGAAGTACGTCGCCTGCGCCTGCGCCTGCTCCTTGTGGTCCCAGCCGGCCCACCCGTACAGCTCGGGGGGCGGCGTTGGTCTGCCCTGGAGCGCGTCCCAGCCCTCGGTGGCCCAGCGGCGCTTGTACTCGGGGCGCTCGACCATGTTGATGGCACGGTTCGACTCGATGGCGACGATGCGCTTCTGGACGATCTCGCGGTAGGGGGCGGGCCAGTGGGCGGGAATCTCGGTAATGGGAGTGGAGCGGTGGAGCCGCGCTCGCTGAGGTAGATACGGACGCGGACGGCCTCGGGGAGGTCGCTGTGACGGGCGAGGTAGTCCGCCCAGGTGGCCCCGGAGTCGAAGGACTTCCGGTCCAGCTCGTAGGGGCCGACCTTGTACTGGGCGTCGCTGCGCCGCACGCCGACCTTCTCGAGGGCGGCCTTGATCTCCGTACGCGCAGGCCGCCGTCGGTGAAGCAGACGGCCTCGGCGACCCAGACCCGCCTGCCGCCGGTCTGTGCGAGCAGGCCGGCCAGCTCCTTGGCCTTCCGGTTGACCAGATGCAGCGGGTTGCCGTGGGGGCGGCGGTAGCCGCCGGGGGTGGTCTGGACCCAGGTGCCGTTCTCGGAGGTGACCGAGCCGTGCCAGTCCTTCAGCTCGATCATGCACACGCCGCCGGGTGCGACGCCCAGCAGGTCGACCTTGCGGACGTGGCCGGTGTCGGCGGTGAAGGTGAAGTTCGACCAGGCCCGCCAGGGGTCGGAGTCCGGCAGCTTCTGCCCGGAGAGCCGGTGAAGGAAGGAAAGATCGGGCATCCGGCTCACACGACCGCGGCATCGGCCTGGCTGATGCGGTCGAACGCCGCCCCACGGGAACCGCCAACCGGCCCCTGGCCGGCTCCCCGCCCTCGGTGGAGACCGAGGCGGAGGCCGCCGAACTGGTCCATGCCCAGAGCCCGGACCCGAAGTTCTGACACGCACCTCGCACGGAAGGGCCCGTACCGCCATAAAGCGGTACGGGTCCTTCCGCATCTCATCGCATTATGGACGTGACCATCCGATTACCGGTTCGTTGCTCCGTACGAGGCCGCGAACGCGCGGCCGGATGCGGAGGGGAGCATGTCCGACGCGTACGACCTGGAAAGGCTCGTCACGGCCGTGGCAGAAGCGAGCAACTGGACCGACCTCATGCGCCGTCTGGGCTTGAAGAAGAGTGGCGGCAGGCATCGAGTCCTCAAGGAGAGGGTCACAGAGCTTGGACTCGACACAAGCCACTTCAAGCAGCGAAGCCCATGGCGCAAATACCCTGACGCAGCCATCGCTGCCGCTGCGGCGTCGTCGTCATCGCTGCGCGAGGTGGTCCTCAAACTGGGGGCGACTCCGGCAACCGGCACGTTGTCTCACATAGCCCGCCGCATCACGGCTGCGGGGATCGACGTCAGCCACTTCCCTGGTATGAATCGACCACAGTTGGGCCTCCTGTTCAGCACCGAGGAACTACAGGTTGCCGCCGGCAGCACCGACTCCGTGCGCGGGGTGGCGCGCGCGCTGGGTGTCCCTGACGACGGCCGGTCGCGCGCCGCAGTAGCCGCGATGCTCCGCAGCAGGGGGATCGACACCTCCCACTTCCGCAATGCGCGCCTCTCCATCCCGGAGGAGGCGTTGCGTACTGCAGTGCGGGACGCCGTCAGCTTCGCCGATGTGATGCGCGCACTCGGCCTTGCAGTGAACGATGCCAACCACCGCCGGGTACGACGCAAGATCCTGCAGATGCAGTTGGACACAAGCCACTTCAAACGGCGCTCGTGGCGTTCGGTTCATGTGCCTGAGCAGAGGCAGATTGCACCGAAGGCACTTGTGATCATGCCGCAGGGATCGGCGCGCGTGAACCGGACGCGCCTCCACCGGGCACTCCAGGAGATCGGCGTGGAGTACCGGTGCACGTCGTGCGGGAACACCGGCGAGTGGCTGGGGAAACCCATCACGCTCCAGATCGACCACGTCAACGGCAACTGGCTGGACAACCGGGCAGGGAACCTGCGCTATCTGTGTCCGAATTGCCATGCGCTGACAGACACGTGGTGCCGTAACCGACGCCGAGCCAAGACAGCAACGGCCTAGCCTCCCCCCTACCGGCCGCCGCTCCCGCTTGTAGACTGCCAACACGCGCGCGAGTGCTGGAACTGGTTAGACAGGCTGGTTTTAGGTACCAGTGCCCTAGTGGCGTGAGGGTTCGAGTCCCTTCTCGCGTACGTCGCGAAGGCTCAGCACGTACTTGTACGTGCTGAGCCTCTCGTATCGGCCGACGTCAGCCCACCAGTTCCCGCACCACCGGCACCAGTGCCCGGAACGCCTTGCCCCGGTGGCTGATCGCGTTCTTCTCCGCCGGAGTCAGCTCCGCGCACGTCCGTGCTTCGCCGTCGGGCTCGAGGATCGGGTCGTAGCCGAAGCCGTAGCCGCCGGCCGGGGCGGTGCGCAGGGTGCCCGTGAGGCGGCCCTCGACCACGCGTTCCGTGCCGTCGGGGAGGGCCAGGGCAGCGGCGCAGGCGAAGTAGGCGCCGCGGTGGGGGGCGGAGATGTCGCCGAGCTGGGCGAGGAGCAGGTCCAGGTTGGCCTTGTCGTTGCCGTGGGCCCCGGCCCAGCGGGCCGAGAAGATGCCGGGGGCTCCGCCGAGTACGTCCACGCAGAGGCCGCTGTCGTCGGCGATGGCCGGGTGGCCGGTGGCCCGGGCCAGGGCGTGGGCCTTGAGGAGGGCGTTCTCGGCGAAGGTGACGCCGGTTTCCTTGACATCGGGGATGTCCGGGTACGCGTCCGCGCCGACGAGGTCGTGGGTCAGGCCCGCGTCGGCGAGGATCGCGTGGAGTTCGGTGATTTTCCCGGCGTTGCGGGTGGCGAGGATCAGGCGCGTCATGCGTCGATTATCGCCGCATGGTCACGGGGTGCAGACCTTGCCGATCTCGGTGGCGGCGTCGGTGACCGGGGTGATGTCGGGGGTCGCGTCGCCCTTCTCGATGGACTCGCGGACGTTGGTGACGCCTGACTGGAGGTCGTCGACGGCCTTGCTCAGGTCGGCGTTGTCCGTGGTGTCGCCGAGGTCCTTGAGCTCCTTGTCGATCTGGTCCAGGGCTTCCGAAGCCTGCGTCGGGTCGTTGGACGCGTCGGATATGGCCTGCTGGAGGTTGTCGACGCTGGTGGCGATGGCGTCGGCGGTGCGGACGCAGTCCAGGGCCTTGTCGACGGCGCCGCAGCCGACAGCGGCTGTGAGGGTCAGCAGGGTGGCTGTGACGGCGAGTGCGGTGCGGTGGTGACGGCGGCACGAGGCCATGGTGCGGTCCCTCCCCGGGGCGGTTACATGGACGGACGCACGGTTCGACCCGTGCGCCCGTACCCGATACGACGCTGTGCGCTGGGCATTTGGTTGCTTCTTTACTCGCCTTTACGCACCGAGTGTGCGCGCGAGCGCCTCTTCCTGGAGCTTGGCGAGGTCGGTGCAGCCGGCGGTGGCGAGGTCGAGGAGGGCGTTGAGCTCGGCGCGGTCGAAGGGTTCGGCCTCGGCGGTGCCCTGGACCTCGACGAAGCGGCCGTCGCCGGTGCAGACGACGTTCATGTCGGTCTCGGCGCGGACGTCCTCCTCGTAGCAGAGGTCGAGGAGGGGGGTGCCGTCGACGATGCCGACGCTGATCGCGGCGACGGTGCCGGTGAGGGGCTTGCGGCCGTGCTTGATGATCTTCTTGCCCTGGGCCCAGGCGACGGCGTCGGCGAGGGCGACGTAGGCGCCGGTGATGGCGGCGGTGCGGGTGCCTCCGTCGGCCTGGAGGACGTCGCAGTCGAGGACGATGGTGTTCTCGCCGAGGGCCTTGTAGTCGATCACCGCGCGCAGGGAACGGCCGATGAGGCGGCTGATCTCGTGGGTGCGGCCGCCGATCTTGCCGCGTACGGATTCGCGGTCGCCGCGGGTGTTGGTGGAGCGGGGCAGCATGGAGTACTCGGCGGTGACCCAGCCTTCGCCGCTGCCCTTGCGCCAGCGCGGGACGCCTTCGGTGACGGAGGCGGTGCAGAAGACCTTGGTGTCGCCGAAGGAGACGAGTACGGAGCCCTCGGCGTGCTTGCTCCATCCGCGTTCGATGGTGACGGGGCGGAGCTGTTGGGGGGTGCGGCCGTCGATACGAGACATGGTGCCGAGCCTATCGGCTGAGAGGGCCGGGTCCGTTCGGGTGTGTCCCGGGTGCACGCGCGGGCCCCGCTCCGGGCCGGTCGGGGGCGGAGCGGGGCCTGCGCGTGGGACTGGGTGGGCCGGTGCGGTCAGCTGCGGTCAGCCGGTCACATCATGTCTTCGATGTCGGCGGCGATGGGGTCGGCGTCGGTGCCGATGACGACCTGGATCGCGGTACCCATCTTGACGACGCCGTGGGCTCCGGCGGCCTTGAGCGCGGCTTCGTCGACCTTGCTGGGGTCGTGGACCTCGGTGCGGAGGCGGGTGATGCAGCCTTCGATCTCGTCGATGTTCTCGATACCGCCGAGCCCGGCGACGATCTTCTCAGCCTTGCTGGCCATGTCCTTCTCCTGGTCTGTGCGTGCGTGGGGGCGGCCCACCGTGGGTCCGTTTCGTCACGGTAACGCACGGTTGGCCCAACTTCACGGGCGGGTATCCGTGCAGTCCCCAATGATGACGATCACCGGTGCCCCGCCTTCGGGCGGGGCACCGCACCGTACCGCAACTGGTCTACACCAGTGTGCAACGACCGCCAGACCTGGCGTGTTCCGGGAGGATGCCGATGAGTGCGAACGCGGCGGCAGCATCGCAACGGAAGTGGTGGAACGGGCCGGTCCAGGGACTGCAGAAGGTCGGCCGGAGCCTTCAGCTGCCGGTGGCCGTCCTGCCCGCCGCCGGCCTCCTCGTCAGCCTCGGCAATCTCTTCGACTCGTACCTGGACGGCGCCTTCTGGGACAAGACATCCAAGGTCCTGCTCAGCGGCGGGAACGCCATCCTGGACGGCACCGTCGGACTTCCCCTGCTGTTCTGCATCGGGGTCGCGATCGGCTTCGCGAAGAAGGCGGACGGTTCGACGGCACTGGCCGCCGTCGTCGGCTTCCTCGTCTACCGGGGAGTGCTGGCGGCGTTCCCCGTCGACGGGACCGTGACGAAGGCCCTCCCCGACGGCACACCCCAGAATCCGGGCGTGCTGGGCGGCATCCTCATCGGCCTGCTCACGGCGGTCGTGTGGCAGCGCTACCACCGTACGAAGCTGGTCGACTGGCTGGGCTTCTTCAACGGGCGCCGGCTGGTGCCGATCCTGATGGCGTTCCTCTGCGTGATCCTGGGCGTGCTGTTCGGCCTGCTGTGGCAGCCCGTCGGTGACGCGCTGACGTGGTTCTCCAAGCAGTTGATCGACCTCGGCGCCTGGGGCGCGGCCATCTTCGGCTTCGCGAACCGGCTGCTGATCCCGATCGGCATGCATCAGTTCCTGAACACGTTCTTCTGGTTCCAGGCGGGTGAGTTCACCGGTGAGGACGGCAAGACCGTCCAGGGCGACATCTCCCGCTTCTTCGCGGAGGACCCGACGGCGGGGCAGTTCACCTCGGGGTTCTTCCCCATCATGATGTTCGGCCTGCCCGCGGCGGCGCTGGCCATCGCCCACACGGCGCGGCCGGAGCGGCGCAGGGAGGTGACGGGCCTGATGGTGTCCGTGGCGCTGACGTCCTTCGTGACGGGCGTGACGGAGCCGCTGGAGTTCTCGTTCATGTTCGTCGCGCCGCTGCTGTACGGCGTCCACGCGGCGCTGACCGGCCTGTCGATGGGCGTGACGTGGGCGCTGGGCGTGCACGCGGGGTTCAGCTTCTCGGCCGGGCTGATCGACTACGTCGTCAACTGGCACCTGGACACGAAGCCTTGGCTGATCATTCCGATCGGGCTGTGTTTCGCGGTCGTCTACTACGTGGTCTTCCGGTTCGCGATCACCAAGTTCGATCTCCAGACCCCGGGGCGTGAACCCCCGGAGGACGAGGAGAAGATCGAGGAGGACCTGACGAAGTAGGGCCTCCCCCGGCCCTCCGCGCGGCCCTCGGACCTGACGGTCCGGGGGCTTTCGCCATGTCACCCAGGGTGCCGGGAGGACTACGCCGCAGACAGGGGGGCGATCGCAGGTTCCTTATCCAACCCTCACCGTGCTAAAACTGGTCTACACCACTCAGTGGTCCAGACCACGCGGCCGTTTCTGTCGCCGCGTTCCTCGAGTCGCCGCCTCCTTGTCACCTGTCCCCGGCGGCGCCTTGCCTACTGGAGGAAGTTGATGAGTACGGACACCGCTGCGGCCGCGCCCGCAAAGAAGCGGGGCGCCGGTGTGATGGCTGTCATGCAGCGCATCGGCCGCAGCCTCATGCTGCCGGTCGCGGTCCTGCCCGCGGCAGCGCTGCTGGTCCGGCTCGGCAATGCCGACATGCTCGGCCGCGAGTCGTTCCCCACCGTCATCACGAAGCTGGCCGGCTACATGGCGGCCGGCGGTGGCGCCATTCTCGACAACATGGCCCTGCTGTTCGCCGTCGGCATCGCCATCGGCTTCGCCAAGAAGTCGGACGGCTCGACGGCTCTCGCCGCGGTGACCGGTTACCTGGTCTTCCAGAAGGTGCTCGCCACCTTCACCGACAGCAACCTCCCGCAGGTCGCGAGCGTCGTCGACGGCAAGATCGTCATGAGCGACGCCCCGGTCAACGCGGGCGTGCTCGGCGGTGTCGTGATGGGCATAGTCGTGGCCCTGCTCTACCAGAAGTTCTACCGGAAGCAGCTGCCCGACTGGGCGGGCTTCTTCAGCGGCCGTCGTATGGTCCCGATCCTCTCCGCCTTCGCGGGCCTGGTCATCGGTATCGTCTTCGGGCTGATCTGGCCGGTGCTCGGCACGGGTCTGCACAACTTCGGTGAGTGGCTGGTCGGTTCCGGCGCGGTCGGCGCGGGCATCTTCGGTGTCGCCAACCGTGCGCTGATCCCGGTCGGCATGCACCACCTGCTGAACTCCTTCCCGTGGTTCCAGGCCGGCGAGTACAACGGCGCCCACGGTGACATCGCCCGCTTCCTGGCCGGTGACCCGCAGGCCGGCCAGTTCATGACCGGCTTCTTCCCGATCATGATGTTCGCCCTCCCGGCGGCCTGCCTGGCGATCGTCCACTGTGCCCGTCCGGAGCGCCGCAAGGTCGTCGGCGGCATGATGTTCTCCCTGGCGCTGACCTCGTTCGTCACCGGTGTGACCGAGCCGATCGAGTTCACGTTCATGTTCATCGCCCCGGTGCTGTACGCGATCCACGCGGTCCTGACCGGGGTCTCGATGGCGCTGACCTGGGCACTCGGCATGAAGGACGGCTTCGGCTTCTCCGCCGGTCTCATCGACTTCGGCCTGAATCTGGGTATCGCCACGAAGCCCTGGCTGCTGGTGCTGGTGGGTCTCTGCTTCGCGGTGGTCTACTACGTGGTCTTCCGGTTCGCGATCACGAAGTTCAACCTGCCGACGCCGGGCCGTGAGTCCGACGAGGAGCTCGCCGAGCTCCAGAAGGCCGAGGCCAAGTAGTCGGGCCGGTCCCGTACGCCACGCGGAAGTTCATCGGTCTCCTCGCCCCCGCAGGACCACATCCGCACGCTCCTCCTCCACCCGGACACCGCCGGCGATCCTTCGCCGGCGGTGTCCGGGTGTGTCGGTTCGTGCCGGGTGCGGGGGCGGCTCGGGCGGGGGGGGGGGGGGGGGGCGCCGGGGGGGGGGGGGGGGGGGCCCCCCCCCGACGGTGTCAGGTGCTCAGCGGTTGGTCCACAGGTTCCACACCCAGGGCCAGGCGGAGCCCTCGGCGCACTGGTAGCGGTCCCAGTGCCCCCGTTCGACGCCCTGCTGACCAGCGGTCTGGCAGCCGTTCAGCGTCATGAACTTCTCCCGGTGGACGTCGAGGCCGTCGGCCGCCTGCACAGCGGTCGGCCTGTGGGACACCGAGGCGGACGCCGCGACGGCGGGGGAAGCCGATCCCAGGCCGAGCCCGGCCACCGTGACAACCGCGAAAGCGGACAGTGCGATGCGTACACGCATGAGGAAAGACCTTTCGGTTGGTGTGGGAGGCCGGGGTCCCTGCGGCGTCCGCCGACACGGCCACGGCCACCGGCGCGCTCACCCCTGGGGGTGATCTGCTCTTGGCCGGTACGCAGAGTTTGCACAGGAAGCAGCGCCTTCATGGCCCGATCCCGCTTGCTTCACCGATGTCGGGATAAATACAGTCCCGACCTGCTGGGACGCCTCTGTCCCGGGACACGGGAAAGCCGGCGGGACGCCGTTGCCCCGCCCACGAAGGGGTCCTTTCGATGACCGGCGAACGACCTGACCACCGTGCGGCGGCACGGGAACTGGGAGCGGCGCTGCGGAGCCTGCAGCAGCGATCGGGACGCACACTGCGCAGCCTGGAGGCCGAGGTCCGTATCAGCGACTCGTCGCTCTCGCGCTATTTCCGCGGCGAGACCGTGCCGGCCTGGTCCGCGGTGAGAGACCTGTGCCGGGCCCTGGGGGCGGACCCCACCCCGTATCGCGTTCTGTGGGAAGCGGTCGGGAACGCCCCGCCCGATGAACCTGCCACCGGTGCCACCGGTGCCGGCACCGGTGTCGCCACCGACGCTGTCGCTGCCGGTCCGGCGTGGTGGCCGTGGTGGCGGGGTCCTCGTGCGGGAGGGCGCGGGCTTCTGAACAGACGCGCGGCCGTCGCCGCGGCTGCCGTCGTCGCGGCCGCACTCGTGACCGTCTGGCTCCTGCTGCCTCCTTCAGGCACGCCCGAGACCCCGCCCGTCGTCGGCAGCGGTCAGGGTGCGAGAGGCGGGCCGGGCGGGAGCGGCTCTGCCGGTGTGCTCGTCCACAACGTGGAGAAGGCCTGTCAGGAACCTCGCACGACCCGGTGCGCGCTTTCCCTTGCCTACAGCCCCTACCGCCCTTACACCACGACCAACTCGGCCGGTCGTGTCTGGCACCACGACCTTCTGCACGCCACCTGCACCATCGCCGACGGCGTCACCGTCACCGATGAGGCTCACGACCACACCAGCATCTGGATCCGGACCACGCACAACGGCGAGCAGCTCTGGCTTCCTGGAATCCGTGTCCGCCCCGACCACCTGACCGAACTCACCGCCGTTCTGCCCACCTGCGCCTCCTGAGCCCGCGGAAGGTGGGGGCTTGGGCGTGTGCGGCGCCTTCAGACCTCGTACACCGCGCCGGGGACGGCCAGCTCGACCGGTCCCTGGTAGACCTCGCGTGCGTCGGCGAGGTTGCGTTCGGCGTCCGTCCACGGCGGGATGTGGGTGAGGACGAGGCGTCCCGCTCGGGCGGCTGCGGCGTACTCGCCCGCTTCGCGGCCGTTGAGGTGGAGGTCCGGGATGTCCTCCTTGCCATGGATGAACGATGCTTCACAGAGGAACAGGTCGGTGTCCTCGGCGAGTTCGGCCAGCGCCTCGCAGGTGCCCGTGTCGCCGGAGTACGTGAGGGCGCGCCCGTCGTGCTCGACCCGGATGCCGAAGGTGTCGACGGGGTGGCGGAGCTTCTCCGTACGGACGGAGAAGGGGCCGATCTCGAAGGAGCCGGACTTCAGCGTGTGGAAGTCGAAGACCTCGCTCATCGCGTGGTCGGACGGGGTGTCGGCGTGGGCCGTGGTGAGCCGCCGCTCGGTGCCTTCGGGGCCGTACACGGGGATCGGGGCGGGGCGTCCGCCGTCGAAGCGGTAGTACCGGACGACGAAGTACGCGCACATGTCGATGCAGTGGTCGGCGTGGAGGTGGCTGAGGAAGATGGCGTCGAGGTCGTAGAGACCCACATGGCGCTGCAGCTCGCCCAGGGCGCCGTTGCCCATGTCGAGGAGCAGCCGGAAGCCGTCGGCCTCTACGAGGTAGCTCGAGCATGCCGAACCCGCGGAGGGGAACGAGCCGGAGCAGCCGACGACGGTGAGCTTCATGGAGCGTGAACCTCCGAGGCGTGGGACGGGGAGGGTTCGTGCGGTCCGTCGAGCGTAAGGCGCGAAACCATGCGTCGCTCCTCCACGGCCTGCCGTTGTGGGGGAACTCACCTGTGGTGTCACCGGTTCGATGGAAGGCTCGGTGTCGCCGGTCGCCGGTACGGTCGGGACATGAACACGTGGTGGTGGGTGGCACTGGCCGCCGTCGTCCTGCTGGCGCTGGTGGCGACGGTCTCCGATGCGCGGGGCCGGGGCGGGCGGGGGCCGCGGCGGCCGGGCGGGCGGGCGCGTCCGCCGGGGCGGGCTCCGGAGCGGGCGAGGGGGCGGCCGCACGGGGGGCCCAGGCCCGGGGAGATCTGGTGGGCGGATGTGCCGTTCGAGGACGGGCCGGGGTCGAAGGACCGGCCGTGTCTCGTGCTGTCGGTGCGGGGTGGCACGGTGACCGTCGCCAAGATCACCAGCAAGCGTCATGAGGAGCGGCCGGGCGTGATCGCGCTGCCGTCGGGTGCGGTGGGGGACGCGCGGGGCCGGCGGAGCTTCCTGGAGACGGACGAGCTGCGGGAGGTCGCGGCGTCGGGGTTCCGCCGGAAGGCGGGCGAGCTGGACCCGGGGGTGTGGCAGCGGGTGCGCGGGCTGAGGTGAACGCGTGGGAGGCGCGGGCGGGATGTCCTCCCGTCCCGCGCCTCCCGGTGCCGTGGTGGCTGAAGGTGTGTCAGGCCCAGAGCTGGCCGTGCAGGGTCTCGATGGCGGCTTCCGTCGTGGGGGCGGTGTAGACGCCGGTCGACAGGTACTTCCAGCCGCCGTCCGCGACGACGAAGACGATGTCCGCGGACTCGCCCGCCTTGACGGCCTTGCGGCCGACGCCGATGGCGGCGTGGAGCGCGGCACCGGTGGAGACGCCCGCGAAGATGCCCTCCTGCTGGAGGAGCTCGCGGGTGCGGGTGACGGCGTCGGCGGAGCCGACGGAGAAGCGGGTGGTGAGCACGGAGGCGTCGTAGAGCTCGGGGACGAAGCCCTCGTCGAGGTTGCGCAGTCCGTAGACGAGGTCGTCGTAGCGCGGTTCGGCGGCCACGACGGTGACGTCCGGCTTGTTCTCCCGGAGGTAGCGGCCGACGCCCATGAGGGTGCCGGTGGTGCCGAGGCCGGCCACGAAGTGGGTGATGGAGGGCAGGTCGGCGAGGATCTCCGGGCCGGTGGTGGCGTAGTGGGCGCCGGCGTTGTCCGGGTTGCCGTACTGGTAGAGCATGACCCAGTCGGGGTGTTCGGCGGAGAGCTCCTTGGCCACGCGTACGGCGGTGTTGGAGCCGCCCGCGGCGGGGGACGAGATGATCTCGGCGCCCCACATGGTGAGCAGGTCGCGCCGCTCCTGCGAGGTGTTCTCCGGCATGACGCAGACGATGCGGTAGCCCTTGAGCCTGGCCGCCATGGCGAGCGAGATGCCGGTGTTGCCGCTGGTGGGTTCGAGGATGGTGCAGCCGGGTGTCAGGCGGCCGTCCTTCTCCGCCTGCTCGACCATGTGGAGCGCGGGACGGTCCTTGATCGAGCCGGTGGGGTTGCGGTCCTCGAGTTTGGCCCAGATGCGGACGTCCTCGGACGGGGACAGCCGCGGGAGGCGGACCAGGGGCGTGTTGCCCACGGCCGCCAGCGGGGAGTCGTACCGCATCAGCGCATGCCGCCGGCGACGGCCGGGAGGATGGTGACGTTGTCGCCGTCGGTGAGCTTGGTGGAGATGCCGTCGAGGAAGCGGACGTCCTCGTCGTTGAGGTAGACGTTCACGAAGCGGCGGAGCTTGTCGCCGTCGACGATGCGCTCACGGATGCCGGTGTGGCGGCTCTCCAGGTCGGCGAAGAGGTCGGCGAGGGTCTCCCCGCTGCCTTCGACCGCCTTGGCGCCGTCGGTGTAGGTGCGGAGGATGGTCGGGATGCGGACCTCGATGGCCATGGCGTGGGCTCCTGTCGAAAGCGGGGAGGTGGCGGGGGCGCGCGTTCGTGGCCCCCCGCGGGGGTGGTGCGTACGTGAGGGCGCTCGGACCGCGGCTCAGGCCGTGCGGTTCACGGGCAGGCGACAGCCGGACACATCGCGCTGGACAGCCTGCACAGGTCGACGTGCAGCCGCGCGACGAGCAGCATGCCCGGCGTCTTTTCGCTCACGTCATGGGGAACCATGCGCTCATCGTATCGATTCCCCACCCGGAATCCGGAGTGTGATCCCACATTGTGGATGGTAAGCGTTCGCGATGTGGACATCCGGGTGGGGGCCCGTGCATCCGGAGTCGCCCCCGGGCTTCAGACGGCCGTGGGGTAGGCCTCCACGACCTCGACCTCTTCCTCGGTGATCTCGCCGTCCACGATGCGGTACGAGCGGAACTGGAAGGGGCCCGCGTCGTCGGTGTCCGCCGTGGAGACCAGCACGTAGTGGGCCTCGGGCTCGTTGGCGTAGGTGAGGTCGGTGCGGGAGGGGTACGCCTCGGTCGCGGTGTGGGAGTGGTAGATGATCACCGGCTCCTCGTCGCGGTCGTCCATGTCCCGGTAGAGCTTCAGCAGGTCCGCGGAGTCGAACTCGTAGAACGTGGGTGAGCGCGCGGCGTTGAGCATGGGGATGAAGCGTTCGGCGCGGCCCGTGCCGGCCGGGCCGGCGACCACGCCGCAGGCCTCGTCGGGGTGGTCGGCGCGGGAGTGGGCGACGATCTGGTCGTGGAGCGCCCGGGTGATGGTCAGCATGGCGCCCAGGATAAGCAGACGGGCCCTCCCGTACCGAAGGGTGGTACGGGAGGGCCCGGATGCCGGACACGGCCGTGGGGGCGGCCGGTGTCCCGGGACGCCGTGGCGCGGGTCAGCGCTTGGCGAAGGCGGTGTTGTCGGGGTTGCGTGCCTTGAGCACGAGGTAGGAGACGCCGAGGATCAGGCCCCATACGGGGGCGCAGTACAGCGAGATCCTGGCGTCCTTGTCGACGGCCATCATGACGATGACGAGGCCGATGAACGCGAGGGCGAACCAACTGCTGAAGGGAGCCCCGGGTGCCTTGAAGGTGGACTGGGGCAGTTCGCCGCGGTCGGCCTTGGCGCGGAAGCGGATCTGGCAGATCAGGATCATGATCCAGGCCCACATGCCGGAGATGGTCGCGAAGGAGACGACGTAGTTGAACGCTTCGCCCGGCCACTGGTAGTTGATCCAGACGCCGACGAGCATCAGCGCGGCGGAGAACGTGGTGCCGGCCAGGGGGAGCCCGTTCTTCGTCAGCTTGGTGAAGGCCTTGGGCCCCTGCCCGTTGAGCGCGAGGTCCCGCAGCATGCGTCCGGTGGAGTACATGCCGGAGTTGCAGGAGGAGAGCGCGGCGGTGAGCACGACGAAGTTGACGATCGCGGCGCCGATGCCGAGGCCCATCTCCTCGAACGCGGCGACGAACGGCGAGACGCCCGGTTCGAAGGTGCTCCACGGGACGACGGAGAGAATCATGATCAGCGCGCCGACGTAGAAGACGGCGATGCGCCACGGCACGGTGTTGATGGCCTTGGGCAGGACGGTCTTCGGGTCCTTGGACTCGCCGGCGGTGACGCCGACCAGTTCCACGGCGAGGAACGCGAACATGACGATCTGGAGGGTCATCAGCGTGCCGCCGATGCCTTCCGGGAAGAAGCCGCCGTCGTTCCAGAGGTTGGCGACGGTCGCGGTCTCGCCGGCGTCGGAGAAGCCGATCGTGAGCACTCCGGCGCAGATGAGGATCATGCCGATGATCGCGGTGACCTTGACCATCGAGAACCAGAACTCGAGCTCACCGAAGAGCTTCACCGAGATCAGGTTGGCGCCGTACAGAATGACGGTGAACACCAGTGCGGACAACCATTGCGGAATGTCCCACCAGTACGTCATATAGGTGGCGGCGGCGGTGACTTCGGTGATTCCGGTGACGACCCAGAAGAGCCAGTACGTCCAGCCGGTGACGAATCCGAAGAAGGGACCGAGGAATTCGCGTGCGTACTCCGAGAAGGAGCCGGACACCGGCCGGTACATGAGCAGTTCGCCCAGGGCACGCATGATGAAGAAGATGACCAGGCCCGCGATGGCGTACGCCAGGATGAGGCTGGGCCCGGCTCTGTCGATGGCCTTGCCGGCGCCGAGGAAGAGCCCCGTGCCGATGGCTCCGCCGATGGCGATCATCTGGATCTGACGGGCTCCCAGGCCACGCTGGTAGCCCTCGCCCGCCGGGGCGTCGACGGCCTCCCGGCCGTCTCCCTGCCCATTGTCGACCTGCGCCGATGTCATGGTGGTGCGCCTTTCTCCACGCCGATCCGCGCCGTCTTCGGCCTCGGATCAGGTCCTGATCCCCCCGGATATGGATGGAGTGCCGCCGGCGTTCGGCCGGCTCGTAGCGCCCCCGGGGACAGGGGTGGCGTCCCCGGGCGGTCGTGAAGATCTATCACGAGCGCCAGGTGGGTCCACCGGACACTGTGTGGCGTACACCACAAGAAAAAGCGGACAAGCGTTTCCAGGCCCTGCAAAGAAGGCCATTCAGGTGACGGGATCGTTATTCGGATTTGAGCATCCGTTGAGCGAATCCGCCCGCCCGGCCTGACCTCAGTCGGGCATCAGCGTCTCGACGAGCGTTTCCTGCAGCGCGCCGAGCCAGAGATAGGCCATCACCATCGGCTTGCGCGGATCGCTGTCGGGGAGCCGGTAGAGCGAACCGTCCGTGCCCTCGTCCTCGTCGGACACCTCCAGGCGGGTGCCGATCGTGAGCCGGAGGTCGTTGAGGGACCCCAGCCAGCTGTGGCACTCCTGCGAGGTGAGGCTGAGCACCGCACCGCCGTCCCCCACGGGTGAGAGCGCGTCGAGCGTCCGCACGACGGCGAGGGCGTCCTCACGCTTGCGGGTGCGCAGGTCGTTCTCGGTGAAGCGGCGGAATTCGGCGGACGCCTCGCGCAGCTCCTTGTCCTCGTTCCCGTACGCCTCGGGGAAGAGGCGGGCCAGGGCGGGGTCGGAGGGCGGTTCGCTGGGGCCCTCGGCGAAGAGGGCGGCGAGCGGATCCTCGCCGGCGGCGGGTTCGTCGCCGGGCCCGATCAGTTCGAGCAGCTGGACGGCGAGGGAGCGCAGGATGGCGATCTCGACCTCGTCGAGCGCGACGGCCGCGCCGCCGCCTGGGGTGGCCTCGAAGTGGCCGGCCATGAATTCTCCGATGGTGGGTCGGACGGAGGGGCAGCGGTCGAGTCAGTTGCGGTCCTGGGTCAGGGTCGCCCAGAGCCCGTAGCCGTGCATGGCCTGGACGTCACGCTCCATCTCCTCGCGGCTGCCGCTGGAGACGACCGCGCGGCCCTTCTGGTGCACGTCGAGCATCAGTTTGTGCGCCTTGTCCTTGGAGTAGCCGAAGTAGGCCTGGAAGACATACGTCACATAGCTCATGAGGTTGACCGGGTCGTTGTGCACCAGCGTCACCCAGGGGACATCGGGCTCAGGGACGGCGAAGGTCTCCTCGGCCGATTCGGGACGTTCGATCTCTACGGGGGCAGCAACGCTCACCTACCCCATGCTGCCACCACGAAGGGCCCCGCGCATAAACGGAGGCCCCATCTCGTCACTTTGACGAATAGGGGGTAGCATCGCCGACATGAACTCAGCGGACCTTGGGCGACGGGTCGGTGTCCCGTCGACCGCGCTCTTCACCGACCAGTACGAGCTCACGATGGTGCAGGCCGCGTTGAAGGCCGGCACCGCCGACCGGCGCTCCGTCTTCGAGGCCTTCACCCGCCGCCTGCCCGAGGGGAGGCGCTACGGCGTCGTCGCGGGCATCGGGCGGGTACTGGACGCGGTGGAGAACTACCACTTCGACGACGAGATGCTCGGCTTCCTGCGCGACCAGCACATCGTGGACGCGCGGACCGTCGACTGGCTGGCGGACTACCGCTTCAGCGGCGACATCTGGGGCTACCCGGAGGGCGAGGTGTACTTCCCGGGCTCGCCGCTCCTGCGGGTGGAGGGCTCCTTCGCCGAGTGCGTGCTGCTCGAGACCGTGATCCTGTCGATCCTGAACCACGACTCGGCGATCGCCGCGGCCGCGTCCCGGATGTCGGCCGCCGCAGGCGGCCGCCGGCTCATCGAGATGGGGGCACGGCGCACACACGAGCTGTCGGCGGTGGCGTCGGCCCGCTCCGCGTACGTCGGCGGCTTCCACACCACCTCGGACCTGGCGGCCGGCTTCCGGTACAACATCCCGACCGTCGGGACGAGCGCGCACGCCTTCACTCTCCTGCACGACAACGAGCGGGACGCCTTCCGGGCGCAGGTCGACTCGCTGGGCCGGGGCACCTCGCTGCTGGTCGACACGTACGACGTGACCGAGGCGGTCCGCACGGCGGTGGAGATCGCGGGTCCGGAGCTCGGTGCCGTACGCATCGACTCGGGCGACCTGCTGCTCGTCGCGCACCGGGTCCGGCAGCAGCTGGACGAGCTGGGTGCCACGGAGACGAAGATCGTGGTGACCTCCGACCTGGACGAGTACGCGATCGCCTCGCTGGCCGCCGCGCCCGTCGACGCGTACGGCGTGGGCACCCAGCTGGTCACCGGGAGCGGGCACCCGACGTGCTCCATGGTCTACAAGCTGGTGGCGCGCGCACGGTCCGCCGATCCGGCCGACCCGCTGCTGCCGGTGGTGAAGAAGTCGCTGGGCGCGAAGACGTCGAGGGGCGGCCGCAAGTGGGCGGCACGCCGGGTGGACGAGACCGGCGTGGCCGAGGCCGAGGTGATCGGCACCGGTGACGTCCCGGCGGAGCTGGCGGACCGGCAGATGCAGGTGCGGCTGGTCAGGGCCGGCGAGGTGGTCGGCCGTGAGCCGCTGGAGGCCGCGCGGGAACGCCACGTCGCGGCGCGGGCCGGACTGCCGATGTCGGCGATGCAGCTGTCCCGGGGGGAGCCCGTGCTGCCCACGGAGTACGTGTGAGCCGGGGCGGGGACCGGCCCCGCCCGACCGGGCGGGCCGGGGGTCTTCCGGCCGGACGGGGGAAGGCCCTGTGTATGCGTCCCTTCCCGCCGGGTACGTCCAGTCTCTAGGCTGAATGCCCGATGGGCGTTCCCACCGTCCGTCTCCGCGTCACCCGCCGACCCCCCACCGAAGGACAACCGTCATGCATCGCGCCTTGATCGTCGTCGACGTTCAGAACGACTTCTGCGAGGGCGGCAGCCTCGCGGTGGCGGGCGGCGCCGATGTCGCCGCCGCCATCACCGACCTGATCGGCGAGGCCCAGCCGGGTTACCGCCATGTCGTCGCCACCCGGGACCACCACGTCGACCCCGGTGACCACTTCTCGGCTGCGCCCGACTTCGAGCACTCCTGGCCGCCGCACTGCGTCGCCGGTACGGAGGGCGTCGGCTTCCACCCCAATTTCGCCCCCGCCGTGGCCTCCGGCGCGATCGACACCGTCTTCGACAAGGGCGCGTACGCCGCGGCGTACAGCGGCTTCGAGGGCGTCGACGAGAACGGCACCGGGCTCGCCCAGTGGCTGCGGGAGCGGTCCGTCACCGCGGTCGACGTCGTCGGCATCGCCACGGACCACTGTGTGCGGGCCACCGCCCTGGACGCCGCCCGGGAGGGCTTCACCACGCACGTCCTGCTGTCCCTGACCGCCGGTGTCGCCGAGGGGACCACGGAGCGGGCCCTGCAGGAGCTGCGGACCGCCGGCGTGCAGCTGTCGGGAAAGCCGGTCGTCTGACCGGGCACCCGGTCAGACGCCGGCCGGCCCCTTCTGGTGCGCTCAGGCCGCCGGGCGGGCCGGTCCCGCATGGCCGGAGGTCCCCAGCAGCGCCCGTATCGGATGCCAGAGCTCCTGGGCGGTCTGGGGCGCCGTGCGCCAGAGCATCCCGTCCGGGTGGTGCAGGACCGCCGTGATCTCGTCCGGGGTGGGCGGCTGTGCGTTGCCCCTGAGGTAGACGGCGCGCAGTCCGAGGTTGCGCAGCCTGGTCAGGGCGCGCGCCCGGTTCGCCGCGTGCACCAGCACCCGCACCCGTTCGCCGGGGCCGGATCCGCCGGCCGGACCGTTCAATGTCAGTGCCACCACCACCGTGCCGCTGGGCAACCTGCAGAAACCTCCGCCTGCCATACGTCGCACTCCCCCGTAAGACTTCGTGTCAATAAGGATCCGGTAGGACGCACCTAAACACGATCGGCCGCCACCCGCCAGAGGGTGGCGGCCGATCATGCTTCGACCTGCGGGGTTGTCGACTACTTGCCCGAGGGGCCGACCTTCACGGTGATCGTCGAGCCGCTGAGCGGCTCGTGCACGATGGAGATCCGGGTGTTGGTGTCAGAGACCTTGACACTTCCGGTCGGGTTCTCCTCGTACCAGTACGTGCCCTTGCGGTCGTCGAAGACCGGGACACCCTGCGAAGGCTTGATCCTGAGCGGTACGTCCGCGTTGTGCAGCGTGAAGCCCTTGTTCGGGTACCGGCTGAACGGCGCGTCGAAGGGCTGGATCTTGTTGCGCAGGAGCGAGCCGTCCGCCCACTTCAGCGGCTTGGCGTGCGAGTCCACCGGCAGGATCAGGCCATGGCCCTCGTGCTGCGAGGTGTTGTTGTCCTTCTGGGAGGTGTCCCACAGCCACACCATCAGGCCGTTCTGGTAGGAGTAGTGCTCGACCCAGTCCGGGCGGGTGGTGGAGAAACCGAAGTTGTACGGGCCGACCTCGAGGGTCTTGTCGTACGAGACGTACTGGCGGTTCTCGGCGATGTAGTACTGCGGGTAGTCCTGGGTGAACGACTCACCGATCCGCGAGAACCCCTTGGCGGTCCAGCCGTTGTCGTCGCCCTCGGCGTTGTCCGTGAAGAGCACGGCGCCGTCGGCGGTGACGGTGACGGCGTCGGCCGCGAAGCCCTTGCCGCCCGCGCCGCCGTCCGTCTGGTAGCGGAAGCGGACGTCGATCTTCTTGCCCGCGTAGGCGTCCAGCGGGAACGAGAGCTTCTTGTACGCGCCGGAGACGTCCGTCAGGGCCGGCTTGTCGCTGGCGTCACGCGGGATGGCCTTGCCGTCGGCGGTGCCGTCGAGCGCGGTCCAGCTGGTGCCGCCGTTCTCGGACACCTCGGTGTAGAGGTAGTCGTAGTCGGCCTCGATGTCGTACCAGCCGGAGAGGTCCAGCGAGGCGGACGTCCTGCCGGTGAGGTCGACCGAGCGGGTCAGGGTGTTCGAGAGGTCGTCGCCCATGTCGCTCCACCACTGCTTCGAGCCCTCGGCGGGCTTCGTGACGGTGGTGGTGACTTCCTTCTCGGGCAGTTCGACGACGAGCGCCTGCTTGTTCTTGGTGTTGTACTCCGCGACGCCCAGCGTGTGGGTCGACTTCGTGGCGGCCTTGGCCGTGTCGTAGTCGAGCCAGCCCAGCTGGAGCTTGTCCCAGGCGGTCATGTCGCCGGGGAGATTGCCGATCTCGCCGTCGCCGGTGCCGAGCCACGAGCCCGCCGACATCAGGGACCAGAAGCCGACGGAGTTCTCGCCGCCGCCTGAGGTGTCGTACAGGTCCGGGAGGCCGAGGTCGTGCGCGTACTCGTGGGCGAAGACGCCCAGACCGCCGTTCTCGGGCTGCGCGGTGTAGTCGCCCACCCAGATGCCCGTGTCGCCGATCTCCGCACCACCGGCCTTGTTGCCCTCCGGGCCGGTCGCGCCCGCGTTCGTGCCGTACGCGTACCAGCGGTGCGCCCAGAGGGCGTCGGTGCCCTGAGCGCCGCCGCCCGCCGACTCGTCCTCACCGGCGTGGACCAACTGGAAGTGGTCGATGTAGCCGTCGGGCTCGTTGAAGTCGCCGTCACCGTCGAAGTCGTAACGGTCCCACGCGTCGTACTGCGCGAGGTCGGTCCTGATCTCGTCCTGGGTGCGGCCCTTGGCCTTCTGGTCGGCGACCCAGGCGTTCACGCCGTCGCGGACGGTGTCCCAGACGTTGGCGCAGTTGGTGGATCCGCAGTAGTTGGAACCGTAACGGGCCTCGTTGTACGGGACCTTGACCCAGTCCGAGACCTCGCCGTCGACGGAGTAGCGCCCGGAGGACGTCCTCTCGTAGTACGTCTTCAGCGAGTCCTTGCCCTTGCCCTCGCCGAAGTACAGCTCCTGGAAGTGCTCCTGGTCGTAATCAGCCTGCCAGGCGGTGCTGTTGTCCTTCGCCGGGTCGGGCTCGGCTATCTCGTTGTGCAGCGGGCCGGCCGTGCCGCCGTACTTCTTGACGGGCGGCTTCGGGCCGTCGCCGTCGGGGTCGAACATCGTGGTGTCGTCGACCTGGTCGCCGAACTCCACGAGGATGGTGAAGATCTTGTCCGTCTTCTCGCGGCCGAGCTCGACGTACTTGCTCTTGCCGAGCTTGACGACCTTGGAACCGCCCCTCGCGGTCACCTTCTTGTCACCGGACAGGACCTGCTCCAGCGCGGCCTGACGCTGCGCGTCCTGCTCCTTGCTGAAGGGGCCTTCCAGGTCGTGCTCGTGCGCCTTGGCCGGCGCGGGATCGCGCCGGTCCACGATGGACGCGCCGGATGCCGGCGTCCTGTCGTCCGCCTGCGCGGTGGCGAAGGCGGAGGCCGTCGCGGCGGTGGCGGCCAGGCACACGGCCACGGCGGTGGCGCGTAGCGCCCGTCTCTGAGTAGTCACTTGATGCAGTCCTCCCCGGCGTTCGCAGTCCGCGGCCAGGGGGTGGATACGGGGCCGCGCGCGTTCAACGCGTCACAAGTGACGACATTCGATCGGAGTTATGAGAGAAAAGACAGATCTTGACTTGAGCACACCAAGTGCACTATGCGGGAGCCTTCTTCCGTTATCCGGACGTCGGCCCGGACGGGCGCGCTACCGACCGGCGCGCCGGCTGCTCTCACCGGCTGCGGCGTGACTCCGTGCGCCCCCTGTGCACCGGTACCGTGGGTTAGGTCACGCTTACTACCCGTTCCTCACGGGCATCCACCGTCATAGAGTCGATTGACCGTGCGAACGCGTCAAAAGACCTCCCTGTCCGACACCCCGAGGACGGATACCGCCATGCCGCGTCCGACTGCCGCCCAGTTCTCCTACGGTTCGGCCACCGTCGTCTTCTCGGCCCTCGCCATGCTGCTGCTCTTCCGTGCGGAATCAGGCATCGGGGTCGCCGCCGTCGGCACCGCCGCACTGGTCCTCGGCCTGCTCGTGGCCCTGGCCCTGCCTGCCCGTACGAAGCCGACCCGTCAGCAGGCGGCGCGTCAGCAGACAGCACGGACGGCGACGGCACCGCCCACCGCCGACCGTACGCACCGCACGATCGAGGACATCGAGAACGCCGCCGCTCAGCGAGCCCGCGTGAGTGAGCACTCACTGCACCGCTGAACTCCCGCCGCCCACGCTCAGGGGACGCTGACGACCACGGTCTTGCCGGCCTTGTCCTGCAGCCCCTGCCGGTAGGGCTTGTCGGTGAACATCAGCACGATGTTGATGAGCCACCACAGGCAGGGGCAGCACAGCAGCGCGGGGAGCCAGAGCACGACGGCCCGCATCAGCGAGGAGCTCGTGTCGGGGACCGAGCCGTCGTTGAGCATCGCGACGCGCATCTTCAGCAGCCGCTTGCCGGGCGTCCGGCCGTCCTTGTGGGTGAAGTACGTGTCGTAGGCGACGTAGACCACCAGGCCGATCAGCGACCACACCAGCTGATGACCGGAGTAGGTGTTGCCGACGGCGGCGCCGAAGTCGTCGTTCCCGTCGTCCGACGTGACGTCGACCGCCCCGCCGAAGGGCAGCGAGATCAGGTACAGCGGGATCGAGATGATGAGGAAGTCGATCAGCCGCGCGAGGATGCGTCTGCCCGGTTCGGCGAGCGGCGGCATCCCCGCCAGCGGATCCGCACCACCGTAGGGGCCGCCGCCACCGTACGGGTCGTGCGGCGGCGGAGGCGGAGGCGGTGTGCTGTCGTAGGGCGAACCACCGTGCGGAGGCGGCGGCCCCTGCGGCGGCCGCTTCGAGAAAGGGTCGTCGTCGGGCGGCGGAGGCGGCGGTACGTTACTCATGGGGGCAGTGCATCCCGGCCCGCGAAGGCCCGCAACGGCTGAGGTCCCTTCGGGGGACGGGACGTCAGCACACGGGCGTACGGGCCTCTTCCGATGTGAGCGCGGCCAGGGCGCGCAGCTTCTCGTGGCCCTCGGTCCCCGGCGCGGCAGTGAGCACGAGCAGGGTCTGGAACTGGTCCTCGGTGAACAGCGCCTGGCAGTCCAGTTCGATCGGGCCGAGTTCCGGGTGCACGAGCGTCTTGTGGTCCTCGAAACGCTGCGCGACCTCATGCCGCTCCCAGAGCGCGGCGAACTCCTCGTTCGCCTCCCTCAGCGCCCGCACGAGTTCACCGGCACGCGACCGGGGGCCTCGCAGCCCGTGGGCGGCCCGCAGGTTCGCGACCTGGGACCGGCTCTGTCGGCCCCGGTCCCCCTCGGGGTAGACCGACCGCTCCGCGGGGTCGGTGAACCAGCGGTAGATCGCGCTACGGGCGAGCCCGGTGTGGGCCGACGCATCCCCGAACAGGGCGGCGGCCATCCTGTTCTGCACCAGGGTCTCGCCCAGGTCCGTCAGCACGAGCGCCGGGGTGTCCTCCAGGCGGTCCAGCACCCGCCGGAGCGCGGGGGCGACCTGTGCCGAGGCCGGCAGCGACGCGGGAGCGTTACGCCCCGCGACCCGGTACAGGTAGTCGCGCTCGTCTCCCGTCAGACGCAGCGCCCTGGCGAGCGACGCCAGCATCTGCTCGCTGGGCTGCGGGGCGCGCCGCTGCTCCAGCCGCGTGTAGTAGTCGGTCGACATCACGGCGAGGGACGCCACCTCCTCACGCCGCAGGCCCTGGGTCCGCCGGCGCACCCCGCGGGGAAGGCCCACGTCCTCGGGTCGGAGCGCCTCGCGACGGTGGCGCAGGAAGTCGGCCAGTGATGCACGGTCCATGCGGTCGATTATCGTCCGGTGGCCGCTGCGCCAACCAGGGATCGCCGGTCCCCCGATAACCGGTCTCTGCCCCCGCGACGGCGGACCGGCGACGGTGAGGACATGAACATCTCCGGAAACACCGTCTTCATCCCCGGATCCACCAGCGGCATCGGCCTCGCCCTCGCCCTCGAACTGCGGGCCAGGGGGAACACCGTCATCGTCGGCGGCCGCCGCGCCGAGCTGCTGGAACGGATCGCGGCCGACCACCCGGGCCTCGACACCGTGCCGATCGACACCACGGACCCCGCGAGCATCGCCTCCGCCGCGAAGCAGGTGCTGGCGGACCATCCCGACCTCAACGTACTGATCACCATGGCCGGCGTCATGCACGTCGAGGACTGGCGCGATCCGGCATCGTTCCTCGCCTCCGCGGAGGCCACGGTGACCACGAACGTCCTCGGCCCGATCCGGCTCATCGCCGCGTTCGTCGAGCATCTGCAGACGCGTCCGGACGCCACGATCATGACCGTCTCCTCGGGTCTCGCATTCGCTCCGCTCAAGGTGACGCCGAGCTACAACGCGTCGAAGGCGGCCGTCCACATGCTCAGCGAGTCCATCCGGCTGCAGTTCGCCGGCACCTCGGTGAAGGTCGTGGAACTTGAACCGCCGTCCGTCCGTACCGCGCTGCTGCCCGGACAGGAGGTCAGCGAGGCCGCCATGCCGCTCGACGCGTTCGTCGCGGAGGTGGTCGAGCTGCTCGAAACGCGGCCCGACGCGAAGGAGATCCAGGTCGAGCGTGTGAAGTACCTGCGTTTCGGTGAGGCCCGAGGCGACTACGACCAGGTCGTCGAGGCGCTCAACGCCTTCGACCCCCACGGGGAATAGCCACTTCCCCGCGTCAGCTCTTCAGCGCGTAGAACCCCATCGGGGAGTTCGGTTCGAAGCCGATGCGGGGGTACACGGGCGCGCCGGCCGCGGTCGCGTGCAGCGTCGCACGGGTCAGGCCGGTGGCCCTCCCTCCCTCGTACAGCGCCTTGCGGGTCACCGCTTCGCCGTAGCCGTTGCGCTCCCACGCCGGGGCCGTGGCGACGAGCACGACGAAGAGACGGCCCGCCACCTCCACCGTCGCGGCGCACGTCACCGGCTCACCGTCCCGCATGCCCAGGTAGGCGTGGACCCGTTCCTTCCACAGCGTGGAGCCGTCGAGCCCGTCACGGCCGTCCTCCAGGGCGAAGCCGTAGGCGTGGGAGTTGAGGTCGGCGTACGCCCGGAGGTGTTCGTCGGTGGTCACCCGTACGAAGGTCAGGTCGGGGTGGACCGGATCGGGGAGGGGCAGCAGGTCTCCGGCCATCCCGGTGCCGGGGAAGGCGTGCTCGAGGCCCGCCTGCTCGGCTGCCGTCCCGAGCGCCGCGCGTGCCTCGTCGGTGAGGAGGTCCTCGAAGACCCACAGGAACCCGGGCCGCTTCTTGGCACGCATGATCTGCGCCACCTGGCTCAGCCGCTGCCGTACGAGCGCCGGGTCCGCGCCGACGTCGGTCAGGGTGACGCAGTTCCAGAAGGCGAACCGTGAGTCGGCCCACCGCACCGCGATGCCCGGAAGGTCGCGCACGTCCGCGGCCGCGTCCCGGTCGAGCACCATCTCACGCCAGCCCACGACGAGTTGCTCCAGCGACTCGGTCGCATCCGCGAGATTCTGCACCAGGGCTCCTCAGTGGCCAGCACGGTAGGGAACTGAACGATCGGGCCCGGAGAACTCCCCGGCGGGCTCTCAGCCCGCGACGAAGGTGCGTGCCGCCTTGTCGTGCCAGCACTGGCGCCACGGGCGGTCGATCAGGCACCAGAGCACGTTGAGCACGCCGACGACGACCAGACCCAGCACCCCGTACACCAGCCAGCGGCGCAGTGCGGCGCCCAGGCTCGGGGCGTCGTGGCTCTCGATGTCCCGCACTTCGAGACCGCACAGCTTCTTGCCCAGCGTGCGGCCCCACTTGGCGGTAGGCACGGCCTCCAGGACGAAGCCGAGGATCAGGAAGGCGGCGATCACCCCGCCGAACAGCCCGGCCGTGGTGCCGTCCAGGAGCCAGACGGTGACGGTCTCACCGGATGTCCTCGCCGCTTCGATCTTCTGGTCGATGTGGTCCATCGCCTGCGTGACCAGCGGGAATCCGATCGCTCCGACGAGCGCGCCGAGGACGACCGTGTCGAGGAGCCGGGCGGCCAGCCGTTTGCCGAGCCCGGCGGGCCTGGCGGATGCCTGGGAGCGGGCGAGCTGCTGGAAGGGGTCGTCCACCGGGGGCTTCCAGGGCACGACGGGCTGTTGCTGCTCCGGCCTGACGCCCTGCTGCTGTGCGGGCATCGAGCTCTGCTGCTGGGGCCGGGGCTGCTGCGGGCGGGCCGTCTGCTCGGGATGGGCGAACTGGTGGACCTGCTGCGGCCAGGCGGGGGAGCCGCCGCCGGGGCCCGGTGCGAGAGGCGTGCTCGGCGCCGGCGGCTGCTGCGCCTGCGGCGGGGTGGGCGACGGCGCGAGGGCCGGCGGCTGCTGCGCCTGCGGCGGGGTGGGCGACGGCGTGAGGGCCCGCGGCTGCGGGGCGCCGCCGGGCGGCACGCTGCGGATCGTCATCGTGCCGTCGGCGGGGGCGGGACCCACCTCGCGCGGACGCGGCGGGCGGGAGGCGGCGCCGGAGCCCACCGCGCGGATCGTGACCGTACCGTCGGTCGGGGGGCGGCCCGCGTCGGTGCCGCGGCCGGGCCGGTCGGCGCGGATGGCGACGGTCCCGTCGGTGACCTCGTCGTTGCCGTCCCGCATGGCGGGCAGGGCGCCGCGCGCCGGGTCCTGTGCGTCGGGCCGCCGGGCATCGTCGGGCGTGTGGCCGGCGGGCGGGCCGTCCGCCGGGGCGGAGGCGGCAGGCGCCGTGGCGGTCGGTGTGCCGGACGGTGCCACGGATCCGGGCGTACGCGGATCCGGGCCGCCCCAGGAGACGCGGTGGTCGCGTTCGCCGCCGAAGCCGGTCTGGCGGGAGGTGTCGGCCTGCCAGGCGGTTGCCGGCCTGGACCGGGCAGGGGTCACGTCCACGTCACCGCCGCCCGCTCCACCGTCCGGGTCGGCCGCCGTGACCGTCCCGACGGCCTCCTCCTCGTCCAGGTACATGGGCCCGGTCTCGTCCACCGGGGCCGGTCGCGGAGGGGCCGCGTCGGCCGCCGGGGCCGGCGGTGCCGTGGGGGTCGTCCCGCCCTGCTGGGGCGCGGGGCGGCTCGTGCCGGGGACCCACGAAGCGCCGTTCCAGTACCGGACGTATCCGGGGATGGACGGGTCGGGGTAGTACCCCTCGCGGGGGCTTTCGTCACCGGGTGCCGGGGTTGGGGCGCTCATCACCGTGGTCCCGTATCTCTTCGAGGCCTCAATACAAGGGTCCACATCTATCAGACCGTCGGCCACCCCCGTGCCTGTCCTGCCGTTTGGACCACTTTCAGGGTCCGGGGAAGTTTTTCTGGGAAGTCGCGTCATAGACGTCCGGGAGGGCGCTCTCTCCTTGTGCGGACCGGTCACGGGACCGGCCCCTACGAGCATCGGAAGGTCGTGCACCCTCATGCAGAACGCAGTGGAACGCGAACTGGAAGTGAAGCTGGTCCTGTCACCCGAGCGGTCCGTCCCCGTACCCGCCCGGCTGTCCTACTTCACCGACGACCCGTACGCCGTGCACATCACCTTCCACATCGGCTCCGAGGCGCCCGTGCACTGGACGTTCGCCCGTGAGCTGCTGGTGGAGGGGGTGTTCCGGCCGTACGGACACGGCGACGTACGGATCTGGCCGGCCAAGGACGGGGACCGGACCGTCATCTGTGCCGCGCTCACCTCGCCCGACGGGAACGCCCTGCTGGAGATGGAGTCGGCCGCCGTGGCCGCCTGGACGGAACGCACCCTCCGGGTGGTGCCGCCGGGGACCGAGAGCACCCTGCTCGGACTGGACGGGGCCCTCGCCGAGCTGCTCACCCCGCTGCCGGCCGACGACCTGTGGCTGAGCGACCCCTGGTCGGCGGACGAGCCTCAGGACGGCGAGGTCTGAACGGTGGTGTGCGGCCGTCAGAACAGCTTGCCGGGGTTGAGCAATCCGAGCGGGTCGAAGGCCGTCTTGATGCCGCGCTGCAACTCGACGCCCACCTCACCCAGTTCGCGGGCGAGCCACTCCTTCTTCAGTACGCCGACGCCGTGCTCGCCGGTGATGGTGCCGCCCAGTTCGAGGCCGAGCGCCATGATCTCGTCGAAGGACTCCCGGGCCTTGCGGGACTCCTCGGCGTCCGTGTGGTCGAAGCAGACGACGGGGTGGGTGTTGCCGTCGCCCGCGTGGGCGCAGACACCGATGGTGAGCCCGAACTTCTCGGCGATCGCGGTGGTCCCCTCGATCATCGCGCCGAGTGCGGAGCGCGGGACGCACACGTCGTCGATCATCGTGGCGGACTTGACGGCCTCCAGGGCGGGGAGGGACAGCCGGCGGGCCTGCAGCAGGAGCTCGGACTCGGCCGCGTCGTCGGCCGGCACGACCTCGGTGGCGCCGGCCGCGGTGCAGAGCTCCCCGACGGCGGCGAGGTCGGCCGCCGGGTCGGGTGTGTCGAACGCGCAGAGCAGCAGCGCCTCGGTGGTCTCGGGGAGACCCATGGACGCCATCATGTTGACGGCGCGGACCGTTGTACGGTCCATCAGTTCGAGGAGTGACGGGGTGTGTCCCCGCTCCATGATCCGGCACACCGCGTCACAGGCGGCGGCCGCGGAGGGGAATTCGGCAGCGAGCACGAGCTGCTGCGGAGGCCGGGGCCGCAGCGCGAGTACGGCCTTGACCACGATGCCGAGGCTGCCTTCCGAACCGACGAAGAGCCGGGTGAGGTCGTATCCGGCGACGCCCTTCGCGGTGCGCCGCCCGGTGTTCAGCAGCCGCCCGTCGGCCAGGACGACCTCCAGGCCCAGGACGTACTCGGCGGTGACGCCGTACTTCACGCAGCACAGCCCGCCGGAGGCGGTGCCGATGTTGCCGCCGATGGTGCACATCTCCCAGCTGGACGGGTCCGGAGGGTAGTACAGCCCGTGTTCGTTGACGGCGCGGGACAGCGTGGCGTTGATGACGCCCGGCTCGACGACGGCGATCCGGTCGACCGGGCTGATCTCCAGGATCCGGTCCATCCGCACGAGGGAGAGCACGATGCAGCCGTCGGAGGCGTTGGCCGCCCCCGACAGGCCCGTCCGCGCGCCCTGGGGGACCACGGGGACCCGCAGGGCGGTGGCGGTCCGCATGACGTGCTGCACCTCCTCGACCGTGCGGGGCAGCACCACCACGGCAGGGGCGCCCGCTTCGCAGAAGCTCGCCATGTCGTGGGCGTACGAGGCGGTGACGTCCGGATCCGTGAGGAGCGCCTCGGCCGGAAGTCCCTCACGCAGTCGTCTCTGGAGATCGTCCATCGTCCCAGCGTGGCACCCAGGGCCAATGGTGTGAACCCGTCTGCGCCAGCGTTCGTCCAACGCGATGCGATCGTCGTACTGACGCAGAGTGATGGCCATGGATGCCAAGCCGCAGCAGAATCCGGAGCCGACCCACTCCACCCTGCCGCCCCAGGGTGTGACGTCCGTTCCCCCGCCTCCCGCGCCGGTGCGCACCACACTGCGCAGGGCGGCGTTCGGCGCGCTCGCCGGCGCTGCACTCGTGACCGGCGCGGTGATCGTCGTACCGGACGACGCGGAAGAGGCCGCGCCTCCCTCGCCGGGGCCCGTGGCGCGGGCCGAGGCCGCGGCGGCTGCCGGTTCCCCCGCCTCCTTGTCCGACCTGACGGCTCTGATCGGCGACCGGCAGAAGTGGGTGGAGACCCACCCCTCGGACGCGTCGTCCTGGGCGGTGCTCGGCACGGCGTACGTGGAGTGGGGGCGGCGGTCGGCGGACGCCGCCTACTACCCCCGGGCCGAGCGGGCCCTCCGGCGTTCGCTGGCCGCCCAGCCGGGTGAGCGCGGGAACGCGGAGGCGTGGGTGGGACTCGGTGCGCTCGCCAACGCCCGGAACGACTTCCTCGCCGCGAAGAAGTGGGGCGAGGCGGTCCGCGCGCGGGAGCCGAAGAACTGGACGGCGTACCCGGTGCTGATCGATGCCTACTACGGCCTCGGCGAGTACGAGGCGGCGGGCAAGGCCACGGAGAAGTTCGGCACCCTGCGCAAGGGAGCCCCCGCCCTGGCCAGGGCCTCCGAGATGTACCGCAACCAGGGCTGGCGCGAGGACGCCCTGGCCACCGCCCGGGAGGCGGCGGACCGCGCCACCGCTCCGGCCGCGAAGGCCGTCGCCCTGCACCGCCTCGGGGACCTCGCCGCGGAGCGCGGGGAGCCCGCCGAGGCCCTCGCGCAGTACGACGCGGCGCTGCGCACCGACCGCACCCATCTCGCGTCCCTCGCGGGGCGGGCCCGCGCCCTGGCGGCCCTGGGCCGCACGGACGAGGCACTGGCGGACTACCGGACGGTGACGGCGAAGCTGCCGCGCCCCGCATACGTACTGGAACTGGGTGAGCTGTTCGCATCACTGGACCTGGACGGCGACGCCCACACCCAGTACACGAAGCTCCGCGAGCTCCTGACGCGGACGAGATCGGCCGGGGTCGACGAGTCGCTGACCGAGGCCCGCTTCGAGGCCGACCACGGCGACCCCGAGGCGGCGGTGGAGCTGATGCGCACCGAGTGGGCGGCGCAGCGCCGCAGTCCGGCGGTGGCGGACACCCTGGCCTGGTCGCTGCACCGGGCGGGCCGGAGCGAGGAAGCCGTGCAGTACGCGGAGCGGGCGGTGGAGAGCGGCGTACGGGACGCCTCGTACGCCTACCACCTGGGCATGATCGAGAGTGCGCTCGGCCAGGACGGGCCGGCCCGCGGTCATCTGGAGGAGGCCCTCCGCACGGATCCGTACTTCTCACCGCTGGCCGCGCCGCTGGCGCGGGAGGCCCTGGGGGCGCTGGGCGATCCGGCGGCGGGCGGGCCGACGGACATGCGGCCGCCGGCTCCGGATCCGTCCGCCGAGCCGGAGCCTTCCCGGGAGCCCTCGCCGGAGCCTGCGAAGAAGCCCCGGCCGGAGCCCTCGCCGTCGGCGGCCCCGGCGCCGCGGGCGAAGCCCGGCGCCTCCGCGACCCCGTGACCCCATGGGAGGGGCCCCGCTCCCGGCCGGGAGCGGGGCCCCTCCCATGCTGTGGCTACAGGTTGCCGCGCTTCTCCTGCTCGCGCTCGATCGCTTCGAACAGGGCCTTGAAGTTGCCCTTGCCGAAGCCCATCGAGCCGTGCCGCTCGATCATCTCGAAGAAGACCGTCGGGCGGTCCTGGACCGGCTTGGTGAAGATCTGCAGCAGGTAGCCGTCCTCGTCCCGGTCGACCAGGATCTTCAGCTCGCGCAGCGTCTCCACGGGCACGCGGGTCTCGCCCGCCCACTCCCCCAGGGTGTCGTAGTACGAGTCCGGGGTGTCCAGGAACTGCACGCCGGCCGCTCGCATCGCCTTCACGGACGCGACGATGTCGTTCGTGGCGAGCGCGATGTGCTGGACGCCCGCGCCGCCGTAGAACTCCAGGTACTCGTCGATCTGCGACTTCTTCTTCGCGATCGCCGGCTCGTTGATGGGGAACTTCACCTTCAGCGTGCCGTCGGCGACGACCTTCGACATCAGGGCGGAGTACTCGGTGGCGATGTCGTCGCCGACGAACTCCTTCATGTTGGTGAAGCCCATGACCGTGTTGTAGAAGGTCACCCACTCGTTCATCCGGCCGAGTTCGACGTTGCCGACGCAGTGGTCGATGGCCTGGAAGGTCCTCCTGGCGGCCGGCTCGACGATCGGGTCCGCGGCCTGGTAGCCCGGGAGGTACGGACCGTCGTAGCCGCCGCGCTCGACCAGCGTGTGGCGGGTCTTCCCGTACGTGGCGATGGCGGCCAGGACGACCGTGCCGTGCTCATCCGTGACCTCGTGCGGCTCGGTGATGCCCCGCGCACCGTGTTCGACGGCGTAGGCGTAGGCCGCGCGGGCGTCGGGGACCTCGATCGCGAGGTCGACCACGCCGTCGCCGTGCGCGTGCACGTGGTCGGCGAGGAAGGTGCCCCATGTGGTGGACGCCTTGATGACGGAGGTGAGGACGAAGCGGGCCGAGCCGTTCGTCAGGACGTAACTCGCGGTCTCGCGGCTGCCGTTCTCCGGTCCGGAGTAGGCGACGAGCTTCATGCCGAAGGCGGTCGAGTAGTAGTGCGCCGCCTGCTTGGCGTTGCCCACCGCGAAGACCACCGCGTCCATTCCCTTGACCGGGAAGGGATCGGCCTGCCGGGCGGTGTCGGGGGTGGTGTGCACAGTCTCAGTCATGCCCGAAGGTTCCCGCCGCTTCGCAAGGTGCGCAACAGTTCGCCGTTCCACTGGTCAATCTGCACAGCCTGCCGCCAGGATGGGCGGGCTGTCCGTACAGGCTGACCAACGGGAGGCGGATCATGGCGATCGATCGACTGGACGGCCGGCTCATCGTGCTGCTGGCCCGTGAGCCCCGTATCGGCGTACTCGAGGCGTCACGGCGTCTCGGGGTGGCGCGCGGGACGGTGCAGGCACGGCTGGACCGGCTTCAGTCCAATGGCGTCATCCGGGGCTTCGGCCCCGACGTGGACCCGGCGGCGCTCGGCTACCCCGTCACCGCGTTCGCCACGCTGGAGATCAAACAGGGCCAAGGCACGGATGTGAGGGCCCACTTGCGTGGCGTGCCCGAGGTGCTGGAACTGCACACCACGACCGGCCACGGGGACATGCTCTGCCGGCTCGTCGCCCGCTCGAACGCCGACCTCCAGCGGGTGATCGACCTGGTCGTCGGCTTTGATGGCATCGTCCGGGCCTCCACGGCGATCGTCATGGAAAACCCGGTACCGCTGCGTATTATCCCGCTGGTTGAGCAGGCTGCAGAGGACACCGACTGAGCCGAGGGAGCATCATGTGAACTTCTGGGAGTATCTGGGCACGAGGCACCAACAGCTGCTGACCGACGCGTTCCAGCACGTCAGCGCCGTCTTCCAGTGCATGGTCATCGCCACCGTCCTCGGCGTCCTGATCGGTGTGGTCAGTTACCGCAGCGGCTGGGGCGGCGCACTGGCGATCACGTCCACCTCGGCGGTCCTCACCATCCCCTCGCTCGCGGCGATCGGTCTGCTGATCCCGCTGGTCGGCCTGGGGGTCCCGCCCACAGTTATCATCCTGACCCTGTACGGGCTGCTGCCCATCGTCCGTAACTGCATCGTCGGGCTGCGCGGCGTCGACCCGTCCCTCGTCGACGCGGCGAAGGGCATCGGGATGTCCCGCACCAGGCGGCTGTTCAAGGTGGAACTGCCACTCGCGTGGCCGCCCATCCTCACGGGCATCCGGGTCGCCACCCAGATGCTGATGGGCATCGCCGCCATCGCCGCGTACGCGTCGGGTCCCGGTCTCGGCAACGAGATCTTCCGCGGGCTCGCCTCACTCGGAAGCGCCAACGCCATCAATCAGGTCCTCGCCGGCACGATCGGCATCGTCATTCTCGCCCTGCTCTTCGACGCCGCGTACGTACTGCTCGGGCGGCTCACCATTCCTAGGGGGATCCGTGCCTGAGACCGCCACCGGGTCGCCGGAGGCGGCCCCGCCCCGGCCCGTCACCTCGGGCGCCACCATCCAGCTGGAGAATCTCAGCAAGTCCTACCCCGGCAGCCCGGCCCCCGCCGTGGACGAGGTGTCCATGGACATCAAGGCCGGTGAGACCGTGATCCTCGTGGGCCCCTCCGGCTGCGGGAAGTCCACGACACTGAAGATGATCAACCGTCTGATCGAGCCGACGTCCGGGCGGATCAGGATCAACGACGAGGACGTCACCGACATGGACCCGGTGAAGCTGCGCCGCAAGATCGGCTACGCCATCCAGTCCTCCGGTCTCTTCCCGCACATGACGGTCGCGGAGAACATCGCCCTCGTGCCGAAGATGACCGGCTGGTCGAAGTCCGGCGTGAAGGACCGGGTCGAGGAGATGCTCGATCTGGTCGGTCTCGACCCCCGGGAGTTCCACGGGCGCTACCCGCGCCAGCTCTCCGGAGGCCAGCAGCAGCGTGTGGGGGTGGCGCGGGCACTGGCCGCGGACCCGCCGGTGCTGCTGATGGACGAGCCGTTCGGGGCGGTCGACCCGATCACCCGTGATCACCTCCAGGACGAGCTGATCCGGCTCCAGCACGAGCTGCACAAGACGATCGTCTTCGTCACCCACGACTTCGACGAGGCGATCAAGCTGGGCGACCGGATCGCGGTGCTGCGGGAGCGGTCGCACATCGCGCAGTTCGACACCCCGGAGGCCATCCTCACCAACCCGACGGACGACTTCGTCTCCGGTTTCGTGGGGGCGGGCGCGGCCCTGAAGCGGCTCAACCTCACCCGCGTACGGGACGTGGGGATCGCCGACTTCCCCACGGTGACCGTCGAGGACCCGCTCCAGTCGATCTTCAACAAGCTGCGCGACGGCCGGCACAACGAGCTGCTGATGCTGGACCGCCGCAACCGTCCGTACAAGTGGCTGCGGCGTGGCGACCTGATGCGGGCCAAGGGGTCGCTCGCCAGGGCCGGGCAGCTGGTGCACGACACGGTGACCCGTGACGCGACGCTGCACGACGCGCTCGAGGCGGTACTGACCGACAGCGGCGGGCGGGTCGCGGTGACCGGGCGCCGAGGTGAGTTCATCGGCGTCGTCGACATGCACACCCTGATGAACTCCGTTCAGGAACTCCTGGAGGCCGACCGGCTCACCGCGATGGAGCACGAGCACGACCTGGAGGAGCTGCGTGCGCATCGGACGGAGCAGGAGCTGGAGGGCGGTGGCAGCGGGCTATGACCCCCAGTCATTACGCACCCCCCAAGGGGGAGCGGCCCCCCGGAGAGCACGAGGTGGGGGGCCACACCTTCCGTGACGAGGAGGCCGAGCCCTCTCCGCCGCCGTCCGGCCCGCGACGCCGGATCACCTGGAAGAAGCTGGTCCTGGTCCCGGCGGTCTGCGCGGTCGTCCTCGTGGCGACCTATCTGTGGATCTCCAACGTCGACCTCGACTCGATCGCGCAGAACTCGCTGGCCGGCGACAACGTCGAAGTCCGCTGGTGGCAACACGTCAGGCTGACCGCCATCTCCACCTTCTGGGTGTTGATCATCGCCATCCCGCTCGGTATCGCGCTGACCCGCCGCCGCCTGAAGAAGGCCGCCCCCTGGGTCACGGCCCTCGCCAACATCGGGCAGGCGACGCCCGCGATCGGGCTGCTGGCCCTGCTGGTGATCTGGCTGGGCATCGGCCCCTCCACGGCGATCATCGGCATGGTGATCTACGCGGTCCTGCCGGTGCTCTCCAACACGGTGGCGGGACTGAACGCGATCGAACCGACCCTCGTGGAGGCCTCTCGAGGCATCGGGATGTCGGCGACGGGCACGCTCACCAAGGTCGAACTGCCGCTCGCCGTCCCGCTGATCCTCGCGGGCGTACGCACGGCGCTCGTCCTCAACGTGGGCACGGCGACCCTGGCCACCTTCGGCGGCGGTGGCGGGCTGGGCGACCTGATCACCTCGGGGATCCAGACGCAGCGCATGCCCGTGCTGGTGCTCGGATCCGTCCTGACGGTGGTGCTGGCGCTGCTGGTGGACTGGCTGGCCTCGCTGGTCGAACTGTGGCTGACGCCGCGCGGACTGGAGGAAGCATGAGGACACGTACCGGCCTGGCATCGGCGGCCGCGCTCGCCCTCCTGCTCACGGGGTGCGGGCTGAAGAGCGGGTCGCCGCTGGTGGACGAGGTGGAACCGGGATCGGTCGGGCAGGGGCAGCCGCTCAAGGGCGCGTCCCTGACGGTGACCTCGAAGAACTTCAGCGAGAACATCATCCTCGGGCATGTGATGGGCCTGGTCTTCAAGGCGGCGGGCGCCGAGGTCCTGGACCGCACGAACCTGCCGGGGTCGATCAGCGCGCGCGAGGCGGTCGCCCAGGGCGAGGCCGACGCGCTGTACGACTACACGGGTACGGCGTGGATCACCTACCTGGGGCACGCCGAGCCGATCGTCGACCCGCAGAAGCAGTGGAAGGCGGTCCGCGACGAGGACCTGGGCCACGGGGTGACCTGGCTGCCGCCGGCCACCCTCGACAACACGTACGCCCTGGCCATCAGCAAGAAGAACAACGCCACGTACAAGCTGAAGACGCTCTCGGACGTGGCCGCGCTGGCGAAGAAGGACCCGGAGGCCGTGACGATCTGCGTGGAGAACGAGTTCGCCTCCCGTGACGACGGGCTGCCGGGCATGCAGAAGAAGTACGGGATGAAGCTGCCCGCCTCGAACATCCAGAAGATGGACGCCGGGATCATCTACACCCAGGTGTCGAAGTCCGACTCCTGCCTGCTGGGCGAGGTGTACACCACCGACGGCCGGATCAAGGCGATGAACCTGGACGTCATGGAGGACGACAGGCAGTTCTTCCCCAACTACAACGCCGCACCGGCCATCCACACGGAGACCCTCGACAAGTACCCCGAGATCGCCGACCTGCTGGCGCCGGTCACCAAGAAGCTGACGACCCAGCTCGCGCAGGAGCTGAACTCCAAGGTGGACGTGGACGGTCAGGACCCGCACGAAGTGGCGAAGGACTGGCTGGTGAAGGAAGGATTCATCAGGGAGGGCTGAGCGGCGGGCGGGCCGGACTCCGGTCGAGCTGGGTCTGCGGCCTGGCCCGGCCCGTGCCGCACGGCCGGCCTGACGGTGGACGAGAGACCGGCGCGGAACCGCAGGTCAGCAGCTCGGGACCTTGCCTCCCTGATCCAGAGCCCGCAGCGAGGACACCGCGCCCTTCAGTGTCGTGATGGGGATCAGCCGCAGGCCGTCGGGCCGCTCGGCCTTCGCCTGCTTGCACTCGGCCTTCGGCACCAGGAAGACGGTCGCGCCGTCGCGCCGGGCGGCCTGCGTCTTCAGGGAGACCCCGCCGACCGCGCCGACCGTGCCGTCCGCCTCGATCGTCCCCGTGCCGGCGACGGTGCGCCCGCCGGTCAGATCGCCGCCGGAGCCGTCGCCGGCCAGCTTGTCGATGATGCCGAGCGAGAAGAACAGGCCCGCGCTGGGTCCGCCGACATCGGCGAGGTTCAAGGAGATGTCCACCGAACCGGGCTTCCTGTCCAGGTAGTTCAGGGCCGCGTCGACGGCGACGTTCTGCGACTCCTTCATGTCCTGGAGGTTGTGCTGCTCGATCTCCTTCTCGGAGTCGCCGGTCGGATAGACCGAGTCGCGCGGCATGACCGCCCGGTCCGCCCTGAACCAGCTGTCCACCACGTCGCCGATCCCGATGTCTGCCGTCGGTGACGTGGCGAGGATCGTCGTCATCATCAGCTTGCCGTCGGTCGTACGGGTCGGCGCACCCTTGATCGTGATGACCGGCTTCCCCTTGTCGTCCCCCAGGACGTCGGCGGTACTGCCGGGCTGCGCCACGGTGAACGGCAGCGGGGCGAAGGCCGCCGTACCGAACAGTGCGAGGACGGGCAGCGCGCAGATGGCGAGCGTGCGGGGGCGGGAGAGACGAATGGCCACCCGTCCAATCTATCCGCCGCCCGCCTCCGGCTCCGACCGCCCCGGCGTGACCGGGACCGGGCGGAGCCGCGCTTGTCCTAACGCAGCGCGTCGGCTACCTCACGGGCCGCGTCGAGGACCCTTGGCCCGACGCGTTCCGGCACGGCGTCGGCGAGCATCACCACGCCCACGCTGCCCTCCACCCCCGAGACCCCGACCAGCGGTGCCGCCGCCCCGCAGGCCCCGGCTTCGAGCTCGCCCTGGGTGAGGGTGTAGCCCGGGTGGTCGGCCGTCTTCTGCCGGGCGGTGAGGATGGCCCGGCCCGCGGCGCCCCTGTCCAGGGAGTGACGGAAGCCGGCCCGGTAGGCCACGTGGTAGTCGGTCCAGGTCGGCTCGACGACGGCTACCGCGAGCGCGTCCGCCCCGTCGACGAGCGTGAGGTGGGCGGTGGCTCCTATGTCCTCGGCCAGCGAACGCAACGCGGGTAGTGCCGCCTCCCTGACGAGGGGGTGCACCTGCCGGCCCAGGCGCAGCACGCCCAGACCCACTCGGGCCCGGCCGCCGAGGTCACGCCGGACGAGCGCGTGCTGTTCCAGGGTGGCGAGCAGTCGGTAGACCACGGTGCGGTTGACGCCGAGTTTGTTCGACAACTCGGTGACGGTCAGGCCGTGATCGGTATCGGCGAGCAGTTTGAGGACACGCAGTCCCCGGTCGAGCGTCTGAGAAGTCTCCGCGGTCACGACGCCCTCTCCCTCGTGGTGAGCGGGGCGGTTGTCTCTCCGGGTGCCGACGCCGGTCCCACGGCGACGCACCGAGACGCCGCCGACTGGCCATGGCACCGGCTGCGCTCCGCGGCCACATTGCCACGGGGCGTTCATATTTCGGGGACATTAGCGAGCGAGTCCGCTCAGCGGAAGACCTCGTCCAGAATCCGGTCTCCCTCCGGAACGACCCGGCATAACCGCCGGTCAGCGAGGAAGCGTCCGGAACGCGGACATCTACGCGCGTTCAAGTCGGGTGACGTCAACGCAACGCTGTGTACATGACGCGTGAACGATTGTTAACACACCGTGAAAAAAGTGCGCCAAAAATTTTCGGACCCGGCGCCCACCACCCTCCCGCACGCCCCTCCCGGACCGAGGGTGCGCTCCGCGCCACCGTCTAGGGCAAACGTGCGGGCCGGGTGCCGCCCCTCACACGGCCCGAGGGGAGGGGTGTCAGGACTTCTCACGCCCAAACCTCACCCCGCATGACGTTACGAAATTCTCCACACATGGATCACAATTGATCATTTCAATTCATGGTCAACTCTTAAGGTAACTGCCGGACCCGATTGGTAGATTGATTCCCGTATACCCATCACAAGAGGGGCATACGGGAATTATCTGCACTACGGGGAGGGAAACCGCCAATGGCGTGGGACGAATGGGAGCAGCTGAAATCCGAGGCCGCGGAGAAGCACTCCGCCCGGATGCAGTTGAACCAGGTACCGCCCGAGGCCGGTGGAGGGCCGCCGCCCCAAGGTGACCTGAAGGTCAACCAGCAGGATCTGGCCGCGATCGGCAACTCCGCGTACAGGCTGTACGGCGACCTGGAAAAGGCCGGTGACCATGCCCGCGCCTCCACCCAGAAGGCCGCCGGAACCCTGAAGACGGAGACGTTCGCCCTGGGCGGGGCCCTCGATCATGTGGCCTCGCGCTGGATCGACCAGGTCCGCTCCCTGCTGGACGCCTGCGCCCACATCTCGAACCACCTCGACTACACCAAGGGCGCCCACGCCGGCGACGAGGCCTACATCGGCACGGTCATCAGCAACATCGACACCCTCGACAAGGGCTTCGACGAAAGGGCAGGCAGCTGATGGATCTCGACTCCCTGCGCTTCGCGAACTTCTCCGACCTGGACGCGGCGATCACCGACTGGGGGCAGATGGTCGCAAAGCTCAAGATTCTCCAGGACGACGCGAAAGACGATCTGAAAGCCAAGTCCGACAAGGCGAACTGGGCCGGCGACAACGCCACCGTCACCCGTTCATTCGTGGACAAGACCGCCGGCGAGTTCGCCGATGCCCACACACAAGCCGAAACGATCAAGAGGATCATCACCGACACCCGCGGTGAGCTGGACGGCTACCGCACGCAGCTGGTCGCGGCCATCGACCGAGGGCTGAAGAAGAACCTCACCGTGCGGGACACGGGTGAGGGTGCCTTCACCGTCACCATGAACATCCACCCCGACCGCGCGGCAAAGGGCGCCACGGTGCCCGAACACACCCAGGCGGACGTCGATACGTTCCGGGACGAGATCCAGAACATTCTGAAGAACGCCACGGAGAGCGACACCTCGGCGGCCAAGGTGCTCACGCTCCTGGTGGACCAGGCCGAGCACGGCTTCTCCGATGCCAGCTACAAGGACCGTGACTCCGCGGCCAAGGCCGTGGCGGAGGCGGAGAAGGTCGCCAAGATCCTCGAGAAGGACCCCCACGACGTCACGCTGACGGAGCTCAACACCCTCAACACCACGCTGGCCACCTACAAGAACGACCCACTGTTCGCCGAGCGGTTCGCCACCCAGGTGGAGCCGAAGAAGGTGCTCGAGTTCTACGCCGGAGTCGCCGACCCGTACCAGGGCATGGGGCGGGACCCGAAGTTCCTGGAACAGGCGAAGCAGCTCCAGAAGAACCTCGGCATCACGCTGGGCACGGCCACGCTCTCCGACAGCGACAAGATGCAGGGCTGGGAAGCGAAGATGGTGAAGCTGGGCCCGGACCGGCTCGGCATCGACGACGCCAACGACCCCACGGGCTTCGGGGTCATGAGCAACCTCATGCGGTTCGGCGACTACGACGACCAGTTCCTCAACTCCTACGGCGACAAGCTCATCGCCTACGACAAGGAACGCAACGTCGAGGACATGAGCCCCTGGGTCAACAACTGGAACCAGGGCGACCTCAACTTCTGGGACAAGAACGACCGGGGCCGCGATCCGATGACGGGCTTCATGGAAGCCCTGGGCCACAACCCCGATGCTTCCACCCAGTTCTTCGCCCAGCCGGAGGGCGCAGGGGAAACGGTCGACAAGGCCGGCGAGGTCAACGAGCACCTCAAGTACCTGACGCAGGACCGCATCTGGCTCGCGGACCCGACGCTCGACGGCGACGACAAGTTCAACGCCGGCAAGGACGCGCTGGGTCACGCGCTGGAGTCGGCCACCACCGGCTACGCGTACGACTCCGACCCGATGACCGGCAAGGACCCCCTGCACCCCGGCAGCGGGGACCACCGCACGGCGGCGACGGCAGGGGTCATGGAACAGGTGGCATACCTCTACGGGAGCGAGAAGGGCCCCGAGATGCTGCACAAGCAGTCGGAGCTCGCGGACAGCCTGGGCAAGATGGGCGCGGCGTACATCGACGACATCGACTACAGCCTGTCGGGTATCGGGAATCACGCGAAGGACGATGTCGCCTTCTCTGCCAAATACGACGGGCGGGCGAATTTTGGCAACACGGGTGCCATCAACTTCCTGAGCGTGCTCGGACAGAACGAGACCTCCCACGGGGTGGTCTCAGCCGCGCAGCACCTCTACACCCTCAGCGCGTTGGACGCGTTCCCGGCCACCAGCGAGGGGAACATCGACAACGCTCGCGACGCGTTGACAACAGGCGCCGAGGCGCGAGGCATTCTGGACCACTCCCGCGTGCAGCAGGCCGAGACCGATTTCGAGAAGGACTCCGAAGAGGCCAACGAGTCACTGGCCCGCTCCGGCGACTGGATCAATCTGGGTGCAGAGGTGATCGTGGGAGGCGGCATCGCGGCCATCCCTATTCCCGGCAGCACTGCGGCGGCCGTGGTCGTCGCACCGCTGGTTGTGGAAACGGCGGGCGAGGCCCTCAACACGTTCATCGGCCACCAGGTCGACAAGGGCATCGCCGACGCGGAGGAAGACCCCACGGAACAAGCTCAGCTGACCAGCGAAAAATTCTACAGTGCGGGATTCGACCAGCTCGGTCGCGCCTACACCACCTACGCCAACGAGAATCCCGAGCTCGGTGACACCGGTGATCAGGGCAACTGGACAGAGGCCATCAAGAACAGTTACGACCTGGGCTCAGGTCAGAACGACTACCGCGGGCGTGCCCCGCACGAGGATTGATCGGCATGCGACGAGCAGTCACCCGGAACGAAGCGCATGTATGGACAACGGTGCGCTGGGCCGTCTGCGCGGTGCTTGTGGTGGGCGCGGCCACCGCATGCTCCGACAGCAATGAGAGCCGCGTGGACGCCCCTGAGGTCCTCTCCGCCTCCCAGGTATGCGGCGGAACGCTGTCTGCGGCAGGCGTGGCTGCGCTGGAACGCATCGGGGGTAAGAACGGGTACAACGAGCTGGAAGATCCGGAAAGGTGGTCGCTGGATTCAGCCGCGAAGCGTCTTGAGGATTCCGCAGTCTCCGACTACGAGTGCAGGCTGTACCAGGAGGACGACGACAGTGGATTCCCTCTGATGACCATCGGGTTCATGGCGAGGAAGAGCCACCCGGATCCGGTCGAGGCGGCCAAGGACAGGGAGCCCGACCAGCTCTTCTACCCACTCGGGGTGTACGCGTCCGCAAAGGGATACCTCGCCACGTCCTTGTTCTTCGCGTGCCCCACGAAGCGAGCCGACGGCAGCACTTCCTATGTGAAGGCCGACATGTACTCGGCGGAGGACAAAATGAACGCCGACAGCACCGGCAAGGACCGAATGACGATCCTCAACGACATGTCCCGGGCCCTGGCTGAAGAGCTGGGCTGCGCCGCACAGGCCAAGCTGCCCACCAAGGTGCCCGACGCCCTGCCCGAGTGACACCACGGCCCCGGTGCGACGCGGCTCACGCCGCCCCCGCACCGGGCCCCGTCAGGCCGGGCTCATCGCATCCGGGTGGCCCACTCCTGGACCTTCTTGATCCGGTCCTGGATCTGCCCTGCCGTAGCCTCCGCGCTCGGCGGACCGCCGCACACCCTCCGCAGTTCGGTGTGGATCACCCCGTGCGGCTTGCCGCTCTGGTGCGTGTACGCCGACACCATCGTGTTGAGCTGCTTGCGCAACTCCAGCAGCTTCTTGTGCGTGACCACCGGCCGGTCCTCGGCCGCCTTCTCCAGGAGGTCGGCCTCCGCGGCCGGCTTCTGGCGGCTGTGCGCGATCTGCCTGGTCTGCCGCTTCTGGAGCAGCAGCTGCACCTGGTCGGGTTCGAGGAGGCCGGGGATGCCCAGGTAGTCCTGCTCCTCCTCGCTCCCCGGGTGCGCCTGCATGCCGAACTCGGCACCGTCGTACAGCACCCGGTCGAAGACCGCGTCGGACTCCAGTGCCTCGAAGGGCAGCTGCTCCTCGGTCTCCTCGTCCTCCAGCTTTTCCGCGTCCGCGAGGAGCTGGTCCTCCTCGGCGAAGGGGTTCTCCTCGTCGCTGCCCTTCTTCGGCTTGTCGAGCACGTGGTCGCGCTCGACCTCCATCTCGTTCGCGAAGTCGAGGAGCATCGGGATGGTCGGCACGAAGACGGACGCGGTCTCACCCCGACGCCGTGACCGTACGAAACGGCCGACGGCCTGGGCGAAGAAGAGCGGCGTCGAGATGGTCGTGGCGTACACGCCGACTGCGAGGCGCGGCACGTCGACGCCCTCGGACACCATCCGCACCGCGACCATCCAGCGCGAGTCGTCCTGGCTGAACTTGTCGATGTTCTTGGACGCGGCCTTCTCGTCGGAGAGGACCACCGTGGGCTTCTCCCCCGTGACCGACTTGAGGATCTTGGCGTAGGCACGCGCCGACTCCTGGTCGGTCGCGATGACGAGCCCGCCGGCGTCAGGGATGCCCTTGCGCACCTCGGTCAGCCGCTTGTCGGCGGCGGACAGCACGTTGGGGATCCAGTCACCGGTGGGCGAGAGCGCGGTGCGCCAGGCCTGCCCGATGGCGTCCTTGGTCATCGGCTCGCCCAGCCGCGCCGCGATCTCGTCCCCGGCCTTGGTGCGCCAACGCATGTTGCCGCTGTAGCTGAGGAAGATCACGGGGCGGACGACCCCGTCGGCGAGGGCGTTCCCGTAACCGTAGGTGTAGTCGGCCGAGGAGCGGCGGATCCCGTCGTTGCCCTCCTCGTACGCGACGAAGGGGATCGGGTTGGTGTCGGAGCGGAACGGCGTACCGGTGAGCGCGAGCCGCCGCGTCGCCGGGTCGAACGCCTCCTGGCATGCCTCGCCCCAGGACTTCGAGTCACCGGCGTGGTGGATCTCGTCGAGGATCACGAGCGTCTTGCGCTGCTCGCACCGGTTGCGGTGCAGCATGGGGCGCACGCCGACACCGGCGTACGTGATCGCGACCCCGTGGTACTCCTTGCTCACGGGGCCGGCGCTGTACTCCGGGTCGAGCTTGATGCCGATACGGGCGGCGGCCTCCGCCCACTGCTTCTTCAGGTGCTCGGTGGGCGCCACGACGGTGATCTGCTGCACCACGTGGTGGTGCAGCAGCCATGAGGCGAGGGTCAGCGCGAAGGTGGTCTTCCCGGCGCCGGGGGTCGCGACCGCGAGGAAGTCACGCGGCTGCTCCTGGATGTACTTCTCCATGGCACCCTGCTGCCAGGCGCGCAGCTTCCCGGCAGTCCCCCAGGGGGCGCGGCCGGGAAAGGCGGGTGAGAGGTGGTGGGAGGCGGTAGTAGTCACGGTCTCCGGTTCGGGGCACTCGGGTACGTGGGGCGCTGCCCGTACGGGCCGGAAGCAGCCCGTACGCGATACGACAACCGGGCCACCCTACCGGCGCGCGGGGCGGAACCCCGTACGAATCAACTGTGGCCCGGCACTGCTGAGACCCGCTTCACAGGGGACGGTTATCTGGCGAAGCCGGGCAGCTGCTCCGCGATCTTGGCCATGTCCAGCGCTCCTTGACACACATCCAGCACGAACCGCTCGGCCTCGTCCACGTCGAAGCCCGCGTCGAGCGGATGCCCGTTCATGTGCAGGAAAACCCAGGTCGCGTACCAGGCGATGCGCTTGTTGCCATCGACGAGCGCGTGGTTACGCGCCAGGGATTCCATGAGCGCCGCAGCTTTCTGCCACACGTCCGGATAGGCGTCCTGGCCGAATACGCTCGCCTGCGGGCGCGCCAGTGCCGATTCGAGCAGCCCGTAGTCACGTACCTCGGACGCCCCCAGCCGTTCCGCGAGGTTCAGCAGCTCGGGCAGTGTCAGGTACTGCATCAGGCCAGCCTCCGGTTCAGCTCCCCACTGACCTTCAGTACATGATCCGCTGCCTCGTTGAAGAGGCGCGAGTGTTCGTTTATGGCGGTGATCACCGCATCGTGAGCGAAGGACTGCATACTGCGTCCCTCTGCCTCGGCACGCGCGCGCAGGGCGTCGAGCTCTTCCTCGGTAAACCTCAGATTCAGACCAGCCATGGACGAATGGTACCGCGTAGTACCGCGTAGTACTAAGGAACTGTCCGCACCCGCCCCGCAACCCACACCCCCACCAGCGCCACCGCCGCCATCGGCAGGAACACCACCGCGAACGCCCCTGGATGCGCCGTGGCCGTACCGCCGCCCACAGCCCCGTGGGCAGCCGCGCCCACCGCGCCGCCGCCGAGTGCGGCGAACGCCGCACCGCTCGCCGCGAGCAGCAGCGCGTTGGCCAGCCCGTCCGAGATCTGGAGGGCGGCGGAATTGGCCCCCGCTTCCTGCGGGGCCGACAGCTTCAGCAGCAGCACGCTCGTCGACGCGATCACCATGCCCATGCCGAAGCACCCGAAGCCCCAGACCACGGCCAGTGTCCACACCGGTACCGCCTCGATCAGCACGCTGGGCGCGGCGAGGATCGACAGCGTCACGCACACCATGCCCACCACCATGAGAGGCCCCCGGTGGGGCTCCAACCGGGGCCGGGCCAGTACGTACGAGCCGAGCGCCCAGGTCAGGCCGCCGGCGGCCAGGGAGAGGCCGGCCAGCGTCGGGGACAGGCCGCGCTGGGTCACGAGCATCAGCGGGACGAAGGACTCGGCGACGATGAACGAGCCGGCCGATATCCCCCGCAGCAGGATCACGGCGGGCAGCCCCCGCGCGGCCCGCACCGTGCCCCGGGGCAGCAGCCCGCGCACGGCGGGGACGAGCAGCGCGGCACCGGCCAGCGCCGGGACCAGGGAGAGCCACCGCAGCTCCTGGCCCGCGTACTGGAGCAGCCCGGCCCCCACCGAGATCCCGAGCGCGAGCCGGATGCGGCGCCGGTCGAACGGCTCCGCCGCGGCCACGGCGTCCGTGGGCCCTCCCGCCATCCGCCGTATCGCGGGCAGTGCGAGGCCCAGCGGGAGGAGGATGAGGACCGGGATGCCGACGAAGACCCAACGCCACCCGAGGTGTTCCGTCACGGTCCCCGAGGCCAGCGGCCCGACGACGGACGGGACGATCCAGGCGGCCGAGAAGCCGGCCATGATGCTCGGCCGGATCCGCTCCGGGTAGGCCCGACCGATGACCACGTACAGCGCCACGATCACGAGCCCACCGCCGATGCCCTGGACGGCCCGCCCCAGGATGAACGTCCACATGGTGCCCGCGGTCCCGGAGAGCACCAGCCCGGCCCCGAAGGCACCGATACCTGTGGCGAGCGGGGCGAGGGGCCCACGCCGGTCGGCCCACTGCCCGGACAGCACCATGGCGAAGAGGCTGGTGGTGAAGTACGCGGAGAAGGCGAACGCGTACAGCGGGATGCCGTGCAGCTCCCGTGCCGCGACCGGCATCGCCGTGCCGACGGCGGTCGCCTCGAAGGCGATGAGCAGGACGACGGAGACGATGCCGATGCTGAGTGCCCGGTAGGTCCGCCCGAGGATGCCTTCCGCCGGGTCGGCGACGGTGGTCTCGGTCTCCACGAGGGCGGCGGTGACCTCGGCGTCACTGGGTTCCAGGGCAGTCATGAGCCCCAGAGTAAGGGCCGTCCCTCCGGGTGACCCCTGTCGGTGGGCGGTATCCGGCTGGTCCCTTCGTCGTACGACCACGATCCCGCCCGGACCTGCCGTTCATGAACGCGGCATGGCAGTCGCATTGCAGCCCGCCCGGACCCCTTGGCCTGCTCCCCCGGGGCCCGTACGGTCGACAGCAGATCAAGAAACGCACGGCCGTGTGCCCGAGAGGCTCAGGGACTCGACTGCAACTCGAGATACACCGGTTCGAATCCGGTCACGGCCTCCAGCGGAAAGCAACGGCCGCCCCCCATGGCGTGGGGGCGGCCGTTTCCGTGTGCGCGGGCCTGCCGCCACATCAGGGCTTTAGCTGCGCCTTCTGCCGGGCGCGCTCCTCGGACTCCTGCATCTCCAGGATCCGGAAGACATGGGCGCTCGCCCGCTTGCGTGCGCTCCCGCTCGTGAACAGTGCCGCACCCGCGACGGCGGGGGGTACGGCAAGAAATCCGATTGCGACGAGTTCCGGCCAGTCGCGCTCCATGCTGCACAGCTTTCCCGCGCCCTGGCTGTACGGAGTGCTTTCACTGTCGTAGAACACCGGGGCCTCGCAAGCGATTTCTTCCGTGCTCCACTGCTCCTGCACGGTGAACGGAATCAGCAGCAGGTACCCCAGCCAGAAGAACAGCGCGGCGGACACCGTCATCAGGCCGGCGCCCCAGCTCTGCTGCCGTCCGGCCCAACGGTCGAATTCCTGTCGGGCTGGCCATTGCATGAGAAGTCCCCCAGTGGTTGCGCGACGGTCCGTTGATGCGGTCAGCCCGTGACCGTACTCGCCACGAAGGCCGTCCACGCAGCAGGGGTGACGGCGAAGGTGGGGCCGTCGGTGACCTTGGAGTCGCGGACGTGGACGGTGTGAGGGCAGGTGGCCACCTCGACGCAGGCCCCGCCTTCGTTGTTGCTGTACGTGGACTTGTGCCAGTCGTAGGCGACTTCGAGGCATGCCCCGCCCTCGTTGCCGCTGTAGCTGGACTTGAACCAGGTCAGTCCGGGGGCTTCGTGGCTCACAGTTGCCTCACCTTCGTCTCGATGACCTCTGCGGACTTCCAGGGGTTGAGCGCCTGCGCCCGCAGGATGCCGAAGAGGTCGAGCATGTCGCCCACCTGCTCCGGCCGTGAGATCAACCTATCGCCGCCCTGCGCCTCCACATACAGCAAGTTGCGGCCTTCCGCCGTGGACATCAACTGCATGGGACCCATCAACCCCGCATGCGTGTGCTGTGCCGACGGCATCACCTGCACCGTCAGGTGGTTGAACCGCTCCACGCAGTCGAGCACGTGACGCAGTTGCTCCTTCAGCACCTCGGGCCCGCCGAGCGTCCGGTCCAGGATCGACTCCTCGATGACGTACCCGATGCGCGGCGGCGGGGTGCGCGACAGCACCGACTGACGCTCCAGCCTCGCTCCGACGTGCCGGGCGATCTCGTCCTCCGTGTACGCCGGTACGCGCGACCGGTACAGCGCGTGTACGTACGCCTCCGTCTGGAGCAGGCCCGGGATCAGCATCGTCTCGTACGCGCTGATCACTCGCGCGTTCCGCTCCAGCTTCGCCCAGTCCAGGAACTTCGGCGGGTACTTCTCCTCGTCCACCAGCTCGCAGCACGCCTTCAACGCCCCGCCCGCCCCGAACACCCGGTCCGAGTCGATCAGCAGGTCGCGCGAGGGAATGCGCTCCGCCCGCTCGACCGCGCCCATCAGCGACTCCGAGATCAGCAGCTGCTCCGCCGCCTCCTTCTGCGTGAGCCCCGCCCGCACCCGGTGGATGCGGATCAGCTCCCCCACCAGCCGCCGCCCGCGCGTCGTCTCGCCACTCGTCCCCACAGCCGTCACCGTCCTCCCCACATCGCATGGATGTGGATCGCGTCCTGCTGGTCACGCTACGCAGTCACCGCGATGCTCATTGCCATGACGAGCAAGAAGCTCCCCGAATGGGTACCCGCATCGGGGCTCCGACTCCGCCTCACCGGCGTTTACTTCGATGCCATCCGGCTGCGCGGCGTCCGGGGAGAGGCGGTACTGCACCACCTCACCACCCTCACGGACGGCGATCCGGGACCCGTCGTGCGGGAGATCGCGGGGGCGCGATGGACGTACTTCCTGCTAGAACCCGGCGCGAGCCAGGACTTCGACTGGCCGCCCGGCGCGAAGTGCTTCGGCCCGGCGGCGCGCGACCAGTACGTCGGGATTCCGGCCGCCCATGGCAACACGTATCCACTGAGCTGGCGGTGCGGGCCTCCGCAGGACGGGGACTTCGTGGACGCCGAGCTGCTGTACGGGCTGGTGATGGCCCAACTCGGCCCGGCGCCCGGCGGCTCAGGGGGTGCGCATCAGGTTGCGGAGGGAGGCGACGAGGGCCGAGACGTCGCGTTCGACCTCGGCCGGGGCTGCGGCCTCTGACGGTTCCGCCGCCTGGTGCGCGGTCGCACAGGGGCGGCAGAGGCCGTCCGGGAGCGCTTCGGCCGGGCCGGGGCGGCCGCAGTCGGTGCACTCGACCAGGAGTCCGCGCGCAGGACGAGCGGCGGGTGGGCCCTGGGCCGGTACGGGCAGGTGGGGCGGCATCTTGTCGGTGAGGCGGCGGCGTACCAGGCCGATCGGTGAGCCGACGCGTTCGGGGAGGCCGGCCGTGAGCGCCGAGGTCAGGTGGTCCGCGCTGACGCCTCGCGCGAACCATGCGGCGGCGAGCGGTTCCAGCGTGGCGCAGTCGGCGGCGGAGAGCGCCAGGCGGGTTTCGCTGCGGCCGAGTTCAGCGAGGGCGAGGTAGGCGGGGGACGGGGCCCCTGCGTCCGGTGTGGGTACGTCCACTGCGGGTCGCTCCGCCGTGCGCTGCTGAGGTACGGCCATCGGCTCGACAGAGGGTGCGACGGCGGCCGGATCGCCTGCGAGCCTGGCGGTCCACCACTCGTTGTCGTGGGCGGTGCGGGACCAGTAGGTGAGCGTCACCCACCGGCACTGGCCTGCCCCTTCGACCCGGCAGCGGACACGGCGCAGGTGTCCGGCCACGGCGAGGGCGCGCAGGGCGGTACCGATGGCCATCTGGCCGTACAGCGGCAGGTCCTTGGCCAGGGACTTGATGTCCATGGCCGCACCGTCGGGCAGGTGGTCGACATACGCGGCGACGTAGCGTTCACGCTCGGGGAGGAGGGCGAAGGCGGCTGCGTTGGACGGCCCTTGGGCGGGGACGGTCTGCTTGCCGTAGCCGGTGTGGGCCTTGCGGTACGGGCGCGAGGCTGCGGGGGCGGGCGGGGCGGAGCTAAGGTGCTGGATAGCCACGAGATCGTCCTTCTTGGGTGCGCGATCTTGGGTCAGACCCCGGCCGGTGCTGCTAACACCGCGTCGGGGTCGTCTCGTTGTGGGCACCGTAAGCAGCCGCGACTCTTCGCCGCAACTCGATCACGATTAGTCATACTTGCTGGTCGTGACGGGGAGGGAGGGTGGGGAGGTTTCCCTAAAGGCCCTTACCTACCCCCCGGATGAACAACACGTCTCGAACCCCGGCCCTCGCGTCTCAGCTCTCGAAGCCCGAAGCTCAAGCGTCGGCCCCGCAGACATTCCCCGACCCTCGAACGAGTGACAGGACCAACCCGGCGCTCGGCCCCCGAGACTCGAGGCCCGAGCACCGGGGCCACGATCCGGCCCGGGCCCCTGACCGCACTCGTGGTCATGGTTACGTCCACATTGAGAGTGTGAAGGTCACCTCGTTGCCGAAGTCCATCTATGTCGGGCTGCCGGTCTGGCCGTCGCGTGTCGTAAACGTTCAACTTGCGTGCTGTCGGCAAATCCTTGACCTCAGTAACCGGGGTGAAGCCCTCACTCGGCTTCATGCTCGGCCTTCATAAGGGGGCCGCTGAGTTGCTGGTCTCCATCCGACCTCGCCGTCCGCACGTTGATCACTTTCTACTTCGCGCCCTCCTGCGACGAGACCCGCCGAGGACCGGCTCGCCGATCCCGGCCGAGGGCAAGAACCGAACATTTACATTGACACCACCCCCGCCCATCACGCATCACTCGAAACGGGGCAGCCCGGCGGGGAAAACCTGCCCTTCCTTACACTTTTCGACTTTATAGGTGTGCCTCAGGATTTGATACGCAAAATCAGCCACGTGCTGCTGAAGCTCAGCCCCTGACACCCGCGTGTCCCCAATGGTCCTTGTATCAGCAATCAAGGCATACGCCTGCAACGGCTTCTGGCCTTCCTGGTCCGGCCGGGTGCAAGACACGTAAACGGAAACGCCATCAGAGGTCGTCATGGCAACGATCCCCTCCGCCTCCACCTCACGCGGCTTCTCATCGCCGCCAGAATGCCCCTCACGCCACTTGGCGACCGAGACGTCGTTGACCCGAACCTCCCCGGAAAGTATGGAATCTTCCCCATGCGTCTTGACATGACAGAAGAAAACCGTGCCACGAGAATTTGAGTACGCGGCACCCCTCTCCCCTCGCTGAGAAGCCGTCATCGTGCTCGGCAACACTTCTTCGGCAATCTCCCGGTCAGCCGCACCGGAGCACACTTCAGCCGGTAGACGCTCAATCCCCTCGGTAAAAATCTTTACATATCCAAAAAATCCCAGCACTGCAACAACAAAGCCGACAAGTGCCTGCTTTGCCATTCTCTTCTCAACCGCTTTCATGAGTACACCTCGGAACCTTTGACCGCTTTCCAATCGCGAAATACCACGACGGCACGTATCTCATCGCAGTCATGAACTCGGCCGGGCATGACTGTCCTCCAGGTTCGAGTCACTATCCGCCCATCCGTCGTTCAAATTCCTTCGAATAATATCTTTAGTGCCGTCGATCGGCAGGTCCGCGCCATACTTTTCAATGGCATCCGTCGCCGCCTCCTCGGTCTGCATTCTGGCTGAAGAGAGGTCCCCGTCGAGACCCTGACCTGTGGCATACAGGGCGCTGTCCAGTGCGCCATTCGCCTCGCGTCCACTCATGAGGCGATCCACCGCCAGACCCACGATCCCTCCAAAAAATCCGCCCCCCACGGCTCCCGCCATGGCACCCTGCCTCCCATCAGGCACAAGGGCCACCGTTCCCACCCCGACACCTGCTGCCAGCACAGCTTTGAAGAAATCCCCCTGCGCCTTGACTGCTTCATTTTCACTTTTTTGGGCCGCCAAATCAGCCGAGATCCCGGCATCAGCCACCGAGTGACTCACAATTCCTTCAACTAGCCCTGCATTGTAGGCCACTGCCTCGATGGCTTGTGTCGTCGAGCCATCGAATAGGGAAGGTTGCGAGATGTGGGCTTCCAAAAGGCTACTCGTATAGATACTTTCACCCATATGGAGCGCAACTCTCCCATTGTCATCCCGGGCCACCTCGTACAAAAACCTCCTGACGTCCGTCGGAGATGTAAGCCCGTTACCGTCTGCACTATTGGTAAGAAAGATAGACTCCGCCCCCTCACCGGCCAATGACCGGCTGATCTCGGGCATATACGCAGACGCCATATGCCCAAAACTTGCACCAATAGCTTTGTCTACGAGGTCAGAACCGCCATCAGGCTGCGCGACGGCATGCATGACGTTACGCATGATCTCGACTTGCACCTTGCTGTGAGGGGCGGGCTCGGTCGCCACCTCTCCGAACGACACGCTCGTGACAGCCGCCTCAAGCGCATGCCCCACGGACGCCCCCCTATCCGTGTATCTGGTGCTCTGGAGCACATGATCAAGGGTCGACTTGTCGTCGAAGGTATTCGTCGCCGCTTCAGCGTTGTGTGAGAGGGCATCCATGAACCCGATCAGAGGATCCCGCCCGTTCCCCTTCCCGAATACCAGGTCCGCTGGTTGGTCCGGAGACGTCCACACATCATTGGTGTGCATTCCGGGAACGCCGACCGGAGCCATATCAGATTTCAGGAGCTTCTTCCCGTATTGATCAAGGAATTCACTGTCGTACTTCCCCTGACCCATCAAACTGCTGATAACTTGAAAACCTAGAGCCCCGTTTGCACCCTTGAGAGGATTGGAAGCATCCGGGCGAAAACTGGTATTTCCCTCATTAATAAGATCCTGCTTCCACTCCTTCATCGGAGCGGAATCGGAGTATGTCGCTGACGCAAGGGTCAGGCTTAGGTTCTTCTGCAGCTCCTGGAGCTCATTCATCTGCGCCCCCTTTACTCCCGCATATTGGTCCGTGACCTCGGCCCAGAACTGCAGCGTGCCCTTAGCCTCCGCCGCCAGGGCGAATCGCTCCGAAAACAGTGGGTCCTGGCCGTACCTCTTCAGGCGGTCATTCATCTTGGCCAGGTCTGCGGCCGTACGGTCCTCAGGGTCCTTCTTCACGATCTTGGCAATTTCGTCCGCTGCCTTCATCGCATCGGCTGCGGCGTCACGGTCCTTGTAGGAGGAGCCGCCGGAGAAACCGTACTCGGCATGGTTCGCAAGTGCCTTCAACACCGCACTGGCAGTGCTATCGCTCTCAGTTGCTTTGGCGAGGATGGCCTGGAGATCGTCCCTCAGCAGCGTCATCGCCTCCACGCTTCCGGCGGGTTCCGGGTGCACGTTCACGTAGACCTTGAAGCCTCCTCCCTTCACACCGACGACGGAGAGATGATTGTCCCAGCCCCGGTCGATCGCCCTGTTGAGTTCGTCTCGGTAGCCCACGAGCTCTCCCCTGGCATCGCGGAGGATGTTACGGATGCTCGTTGCCTGCTTGACGGCATCAGTGAACTCGCCTGCCGTCTTGTTTATGAACTCCCTCGAGACGGATGAATTCAGCCCGGCCCATTTCGCCCTGTTCGCCTTAGCCCTCAGATCGTCCCGCGCCCGCCTCTCCATCTCCGTGAGACGCTGGATCATTCCGGTCCAGTCTTCGACAGCAGTGCCAAGCGAGGAAAAATTTCCGTTTCGCAGCGCCTCGATATCCATCAGGGCTTACTCTCTTCGTCGAATCCCTTGCCCAACGTCGCAATGCTGCTGACCCTGGACGCGATGTAGTACTCATCGCCCTGGTGCGTCTTTTTAGTGAATTCCATGTGGTTCGAAATATGGGCGCAGGCATCGACGAGCGATTGCAGCTGCTTTTCCCATTTCTTCTGCACCACGTCCAAGCCACTGCCGAGTTCAAACTCCTGCGTGGTCAAATTCTTAGCCGCAGTCTGACTGCTCGACCAAGCATCCCGGCCGTACCGCCCCAGGTCCTCGAACAACTTGAAGGCGCTATCCCCGATCGCAGCCAGGTCCTGCTGGTCGACGGCCAGGTCCCCCTGCCCACCTCCGCCACTCTCCCCTTGGCTCGACGCTTGATTGAGCTGCATGTTCGCAGTTCGCTCCTGCGCCTCTGCTTTCAGCTGCTCCCACTCATCCCAGGCCATGTCTGATCGCTTCCCCCGCCCACTCCAGTACAGAACACGTCTGCGAGAAAACCTAGCAAACAGAATTTCCGTGCGACCACGATTCTTAGGCATGCTCATGTGAAATTTCAGTGGCGCGCGAGGTGTGATGGTTTCGGGTGTGAGCGGACGGCGGCAGCAGTTCCATTCCCGAGTACGATCTGTTCGTCACCGCCACCGCCGATGACGGCACCTGCTGACGCAGCGCTTGCCGACGGCTTGAGCGATGCTTTCCGCGTCGCTGGCAACCGCGGGCTGCAGCTTCCCGCATGCCGAACCTGACGGGTGCCGCTTTTTGCGAACTCAGCCAGCGTGGCCTTGGCCCGGTGGGCCGCCGTACGGAGAGTTGGTTCCATGAGCACCGGGCGGGCGCTGATACGGGTACGCGGGCGGGGGCGGGACAGCCTGGGCGGCGCTACGTCGGCGGGAGCGGACGGTCATGACCGCCACTGCTGCACCGATGAGGACGACCGCGCCGATGCCCAGGCCGATCCAGAGCGCGGTGTTGCCGCTGTCGTCGGTGGCGGCCGGGGCTGCGGCCGCCGGCCCATCGCTCTCTTCCGAGCCGCCCGTGGCCTTGGACGGTTCCGCAGAGGGCTTCGGGGACTCGGCCGCTGCGAGGTCCGGGAGCGGGTACTCGTCGGCGGGGCCCGGGTCGCCGGGATTCGTCAGCGCGATGCGGGGGCGGACGATGCCGTGACCGATGTCGTCCACACGCTCCTCGCCGGTCGTGGGTCCACCCGCCGTGTTGAGCAGGACCCGCAGGACCTGGTTGTTGGTCCAGTCCGGGTACTTGGACCAGATCAGGGCGGCGGAAGCGGAAGCGAGGGCTGTGGCGTCACTGGTGCCATGCGACTTACAGAGGCCCGTCTCACTCGGACAGGCGCGGATCATCTCCTCGCCCGGCGCGGAAAGGTCGACGTGGGGGCCGTACTGGGATTCCTCTGTCCTTTGCAGGTCCTTGCCGATGGCCGCCACACCTACGGCCCCCGGAGTTGCCGCCGGATACTTGACACCATTGGCCCTCTCCGCATCATTCCCCACTCCCGCAAAGACCAACGAGCCCTTGTCAAGCGCGTACTGCACCGCGTCCGTCAACTGCTGCGAACCCTCGCTCATAGCCAGCGAGATATTGATGACTTGGGCGCCCTTGTCGGCGGAATACCGGATGGCCGCAGGAACTGTTGTGTTGAACAGTGCAATGTCTTCCGCCAGGTTGGCGGCCTTTTCAGGGACCCGGACAGGAAGAATCTTCACACCGGGCGCCAGACCGAACGCACCGTCTCCGCCCCGACTGTCACCCGTGCCAGCGATCAGGGCAGCCATACCTGTGCCGTGACCGTCGTAGTCGGAGTGCTCGTCACCGGGCTCGTCCGGAGCGAAATCCTTCCCGTCAAGGATCTGCCCCTGCAGATCAGAGTTTGACGTATCGACCCCTGTGTCGATCACCGCGACGGTGACGCCTTCCCCTGTACTGCTCCGCCACATCTCCTCGGCCTTCATCGCTGTCAGATGCCACTGATTCGAACGGACCGACTCCGCCTGAGCGGTCCCTGCCACAGCAGCCACCAGAAGTGCCGCAAGTGCCGCCGACACGACGACCTTTTGCCGTCCCTTGTGCACACTGCTGGTAAGCATTCGCATCCTTATCCGGGGGCTTTCCATCAGTCGATGACGGGAGGCACGACGCGTCGTCCACCCTGCTGCCAAGTCTCTTCGTCTTCGATCAGGTAATCAGGGCGCTCGCCACCTTCTTCGCGGCGGGAACCGTTAGGCCGAGATCCGGAGGGCACTGGTGATACACGCCCCGCCTGTCCAGCAGCACGCCCGGCTTCGTTGCCCCGGGCAAGGCCGGTGCCACCGGACGTGAAGGGACGTTCACCTGCACGCACCGTCTGCCGGGGCCGACCACCGACGATCCCACCGCTTCCACCAGCTGGTGGCCGTCCGCCCGTGATCCCGCCCCGAGCGGCGCCGCCGCTCATGCCGCCGTGTCCCATGGGGGCCCGTCCCTGCGTCCCTTCACCACCGACAACAGTTCCGCCAGGAAGCCCTCGTCCGGATGGCTGGGCTACCGGCCTGCCACCGAAGATGCCTGCATCACCACGAGGCATGCGGCTTACTGAGCCCGAGCCGGGCATGCTCTGGCCAGGCAGCGACGGCGCGCGGACACTCAGCCCTGCGTTCTTCCCACTGCCGGAAGGGCCTGGGATCGGCCGTGAGCCGCCTCCGAACGCGGGTGGCATCACGGCGAGTCCTGAAGGGAGGCCCACGTCCGGCTTGCCCGTCACCGGAGGCCCTGGCAGTGACACCGAGGGTGTGGACTGCGGCAGAGTCGCTGTGCCGTTGACCTCCATGCTGACTGGGGTTTCCGGGTGGAGCGGCGCGCGGATCGCTGACGAGTCGGGAGGGCCTGGGCTCCCAGGTCCTGTTGAATGGGCGGACGTGGAGTGCGTGGTCGCCCCGTGAACCGTGCCTTCGCCTTCTACAGCTCCCCTGCCGCCAACTGGTGTACCCCACATCTCGACACCATCGACGACACCATCACGCGCGGGCACGATCGCCCCAGGCGGAGGCGGGAAGGCCGGCTTCTCCAGGCCGTCCATCTGCGAGGCCGACAACGCGTACGACTGCGCCAGCTTCCGCATCTCCGCCGCAGCCTCCTGGCGGTTCGCCTCCTTCGCGGCGAGCAGCGTTTCTGCCGACTTCTGCGCCACCGCCGACGCGTCCGGGTCGTTCCGTGCCTCCAGCGCGGCGTCCAGGTTCGCCTGCGCCCCCGCGTGTGTGCGCGGGATGGACACCTGGGCCGAAGCCAGCGAGTCGGATGCCTGGGCCAGCCACTTCGCCGCGCCCTCGCTGTAGTCACCCAGCCGAAGGGTCGCGTTCACCAGATCCGCGCTCCAGGTGCGGAACGCGTCCGCGCCCTCGCCCTTCCACTCGACCGTCTGCGGCCGGACCTTGAGCTCTTCCGCGATCTCGCGGATCTCCTTCGCCGCGCTCACCAGCCGGTCCGAGGCTCCTTGGATCGCACCGCTGTTGGCCGCGTCCAGCCACGCGAGCATCTCCTCGTGCGACATGCTGTCGAACGGCGTGCCCTGGCCTGCTTCCCCGTGGTCCATCCCTACCCCCCGTCTGTCCGCCGTGCCGTTCTCGTGCACGTCGTCGTCATCAGATCGCTCCGGTGGTCGGCTTCGGCTTCGCCGCGCCCTGCCGGTCCCCGCTCTGCTTCGCCGGGGCCTGCGCCGGGTCGTACTCCCCGCCGTAGTGTTCCTCCACCCCGTCGCTGATCGCGAGCATGCGGCGGCGGAGGTCGTCGTCGATGTTCGCGTAGCCGTTGTGCGACGCGAGCACCGCGATACTCATGCCCTCGATGCAGTCCGAGAGCAGCTTGGAGAGCGACTCCAGCTCCGTGATCACCGTCTCGTACGACACGAACAGCGAAGCCGCCTCGGCCCACCGGTTGTCACCGCCGCCGAACTGCTGCCGTGACATGGGGTCCTCGGCGAGCTGCCTGGGCCCCGCGGGGGACTCCTTCAGGTCGCGCAGCAGTTCGTCTATACGGTTACGGAACTTCGTGAACGACGTGAGCTCCGTGGCCAGGGACGCCGCAGCGATTCCCACTCCCACGAACCCCGGCACCACCATCGGTCCCGCTCCACCCTCACTCGGCAGCACAGCATCCTCCCCCGGATACAGCCGACTACGGTCTCCGGGTCACTGTAGCCACCATCGGTGTCACACCGCGCGCCCGGACCGTCACGACCTGGAGGTGGCCACCGCGGCCTGCGGCCGGATCGGGAGGCGGTTGACCGGTCGGCCCGTCGCGGCGCGGACCGCCGAGGCCACTGCCGCGGGGGAGGTCACCACCGGGACCGCCGACGCCGGCTTGGCACCGAAGGGGGCGACCACGTCGCGTTCCTCGATGAGTTTGACGATGTGGATGTCCGGCGCGTCCAAGGACGTCGGAAGCGCGTACCCGGTGAGGTCCGGGTGGCGGATCAGGCCGCGGGCGGTGCGCAGGTTCTCCGTGAGGGCCGCGCCGATGCCCTGGGTGACGCCCGCCTCGATGCGGGTCGCCAGCTGGGACGGGTTGAGGATCCGGCCGACGTCCTGGGCGACGGCCATCTCGACCACCCGGACCGAGCCGAGTTCGATGTCGACGTCGACCACCGCGCGGACCGCGCAGAAGGCCAGGCCCACGAACGCGTCGCCCTGGCCGCATTCGTCCAGCGGCTCGGTGGGGTGCGGGCGGCACTGGGCGGTGGCCCAGAGTTCCTTGCCGGCCATCGCCTCCATGACCGTCGTGGACAGCACGCCGTCGTACGAGGTGATCTTGCCGTCGGCGATCTGGAGCAGTTCAGTGGACATGCCGAACTTGTGGGCCAGGGGCTGGAGCAGCTGGGTCCGGACCATCTTGGCGGCGCGCTCGACGGCGCCGCCCGAGACCCAGGTGTGGCGGCCGTGCGTCGCCGGGCCCGCAGGGGGCTGGTCGGTGTCCACCGCCGCCACGTGGACCTCTTCGACGCCCAGGGTCTCCTGGACGATCTGGCGGGCGAGTGTGGTGAAGCCCTGCCCGGTCTCGACGGCGGCGCAGATGACGGTGGCGACGCCGTCGAGGACCCGGACCGTGGCCGTGGAGACCTCGTCGGCGCCCTCGGCGCCGAGCATGTGGACCATGCCGAGGGCGTAGCCGACGCCCCTGCGTACGGCACCGGGCTCACCGGCGCCCTCCGGTCCCCCGGGCAGCAGCCAGTCGTCCTCCGGGCCGTCCTTGGGGAGCGCGGGGAGCGGGAAGTCGCGGAGTTCGCCGAGGAGTTCGGCGACGGGTGCCGGACAGGTCACGGTCTGGCTGGTGGGCAGTATGTCGCCCGTGGAGAGGACGTTGCGCAGGCGGAGCTCGACGGGGTCGACGCCCAGCTTCGCCGCCAGCTTGTCCATCTGGCCCTCGTAGGCGGCGCAGACCTGCATCGCGCCCTCGCCCCGCACGTGCCCGGAGGGCGGGTTGTTCGTACGGACCGCCCAGCCTTCGATGAAGGCGTGCGGGACGACGTACGGCCCGCAGGCGAAGGCCACGGCGGCGGCCAGGGATTCGGACGAGGAGTCGGCGTACGCGCCCGCGTCGAGGAGGATCTGGGCCTCGACCTTGACCAGCCGGCCCTCGGCGTCGGCGTGGTGGCGGTAGCGCAGCAGGGTCGGGTGGCGGTGGGCGTGCCCGAGGAAGGAATCCTCGCGGGTGGCGGCCAGTTTGACGGGGCAGCCGGTGCGCAGGGCGAGCAGGCCGAGCGGGATCTGGAAGCCGGGGTCCTCACGGTCGCCGGTCGCCCCGGGGACACCGGTCACGACGACCTTGACCCGGTCGGGATCCAGGCCGAAACAGGCGGCGGCCAGGTCGCGGTCGGTGTGCGGGTCGGTGGACGCCGTGTAGAGCTCGACGCCGCCGTCGGGGCGGGGCACGGCGAGGCCGGCCTCCGCGCCGATGGGGGCGGGGTCCTGACGGCCGATGCGGTACAGGCCCTCGACGATGACCTCTCCCACGGTGTCCGGGTCGCCGTAGCGCAGCGGGATGTGGCGGATGAGGTTGCCGTCGGGGTGCAGGGGTTCTGCGGCGAAGGCCTTCTCGGGGTCGGTGACCGGCTCGAGGATCTCGTACTCCACGGCGATCGCCGCGGCGGCCAGCCGGGCGGTGTCGGGGTGGTCCGCGGCGACGGCGGCGATCGCCTCACCGTGGTGGCGTACGAGCTCGGAGGCGAACACGGGGCGGTCGACGACCCGGCGGCCGTACGAGCCGTCCCCGGGGATGTCCTCGTGCGTGACGACCGCGCGTACGCCCGGCATACCGGCGGCGGCCGTCGTGTCGATCGACAGGATGCGCGCGTGCGCGTGCGGGGATCGCAGCACCGCGGCCCACAGCAGCCCCTCGGCCCACAGGTCGGCCGCATACGGGAAGGTGCCCTCGGTCTTGGCACGGGCGTCGGCGGGCGGCAGTGAGGCACCCAGGCCGAACGCGGGCAGCTCCAGGTCGGGGGCGGGGCCCTCGGGCGCCGGAGTCGTGCGCGGGGTGCTGGTCGCGGTGGCTGCGTCGCTGGTCACGCCGCCTCCTTGTCGTTCGCTCCGCCGAGGCGGCTGGTGGTGGGGATGACCGGTGGTGCGGAGGACGACGCGGTGGTCACCGGACGTCTCCCTCGTGAGCGTGGACGCTGCCTTCGCCGGGGGCGGCCTGGTGCGGGATGCGCGGTTGGTCGCCGTCCGGAGCGGTGGCCATCGCCTCCGCGGTCGCTTCCCGGGCCGCGACGACGTCCCGTACGGCGTCGAGCACACCCCGGTAGCCGGAACACCGGCAGAGGTTGCCGCACAGGGCCTGCCGGGTCTCCAGCTCGCTGGGGGCGTGGTTGCCCTCCAGGAGGTCGTGGACGGTCATGGCCATCCCGGGGATGCAGAAGCCGCACTGGACGGCCCCACACTCGGCCAGGGCCCGCTGGACGTCGGACGGTTCGCCGTCCACCGCGAGGCCCTCGACCGTACGGACCTCGCTGCCCGCCGTCGTGGCGGCGGGCACCAGGCAGGAGGCCACGAGGCGTCCGTCGACCTGGACGTTGCAGGCACCGCACTCGCCCTGGGAGCAGCCGTCCTTGGCGCCGGCGAGACCGAGGCGCTCCCGGAGCACGTACAGGAGCGACTCGCCGATCCAGGAGTCGCTGACGGGGCGGTCCACGCCGTTCACGTGGAGGAGGTACGAGGCCGAGGGGTGGTCGCTGGTGCCGCTCGGTACGGCGGCGGCAGCGGGCTCCTCGGTGGGCACCGGCCCGTGCTCCCGCTCGGGCTCGGCGGCCGGTTCGGGTGCGGAGACCTGTACGGGCTCGGGGGCCGGTTCGGGCTCAGGGGCCGGCTCGGGCTCAGGGGCCGGCTCGGGCTCGGGAGCCGGCTCGGGCTCGGGGGCCAGTTCAGGAGCGGCGTCGAAGCCGGGTTCGATGCCGGCTCCGGCCTCGCCTGCGGGCGCCTCGGTCTCCGGCTCCTCGACCCCCTCGGCTGCGGGAACCTCGGCTTCGGGCACCTCGGCTTCGGGCACCTCGGCCGCCAGGGCCTCCGGGGACTCGGCCGGCTCACCGACGGGCTCCACGACGGCCTCGGAGGGCGCCGAAACCTCCTCCATGGCCTCCTGGGAATCCACCGGCTCCGAGAGCTCGTGCGGGGCCTCGGACGCGGCAGGCAGGGGGTCCGGGGCCGGCTCCGGTGTCGCCCATGGCGCGGGCGCTCCGCCGGGCAGCGTGGCCGGAGGCGTGTCCGCGTACCACTGGGACGTCATCGCCGAGGCCGCGAACTCGCCGGACTCCTCCGGGAGGTCGCCGTCCGCCACCGGGATCGTCCACTGGCCGGTGTGACCTGCGGGCTCGGGGACCGGCTCGGGCTCGGGTGCGGGGGGAACGGCCTCGGTGAAGTTCCACTGGGCCGTCGTGGACGACGTCTGCCCGTACTGCGACGCGTCCGGGTAGGGCGGCTGGTACGGGACCTGCTGGTACGGGACCTGCTGGTACGGGGCCTGCTGGTACGGGACCTGCTGGTACGCATTTTGCCCGTACGGGTCCTGTCCGTACGGGTCCTGTCCGTACGGGTCCGGCTGCTGGTTCGCGTCCGGCTGCTGGTTCGGGTCCGGCTGCTGGTTCGGGTCCGGCTGCTGGTTCGGGTCCGGCCAGTGCACCGCCTCCGGCCCCGGTTCCGCGCCCGGCGAGTGACCGGCCTCCCGCTCCTGCTGGCTCTGCGTCTGCAGGACCCAGCTGCCCGTCACCGCCGGGTCGAGCCCCGCGGCCGGGGTCAGCGGCAGGATCATCGGCGGCACGTAGCTGTGGCCGGGGGCGGCCAGCGGATCGCCCCCGAGGCCGGCGAGGTCCTCCGGCGCCAGATGCACGAAGGCGGTCGCCTCGGCGTCGTACTCCCCGCTCTGGGGCGTCTGTTGCCAGCCGGCGTACGGGTCGGGCCTCCCGTGCTGCTGCTCGGGGTTCTCTTCATTGCTCACGACAGTGCCCTCCCCAGTGCGCGTCGGGCGAGCGCGGCGACCGTGCGCCGCAGGTGCAGGACGGCCGGCGACAGCGGAGGTGCTTCTCCCCCGTCGTCCGGTGGAGCCTGGTCCGGGATGCAGGCCGCCGCGACGTACTCGCCGAAGGCGGCCAGCGCGTCGGGGGCCAGGCCGCGTTCGCCGTCCCAGTCGATCAGGGAGGCGATCCAGCGTTCGGCCTCGAGGGGCCGCAGCGGCATCGGGGCGATCGCGCCGACCGCGCAGCGCACCCCGCGCCGGGCCGGGTCCAGGACGATCGCGACGGAGGCGGTGGCGCGGCCGGGGCCGGTGCGGCCGGTCGCCTTGAGGAACACCTGGGGGGCGTGCAGCAGCGGTACGCGAACGAAGCCGATCAGCTCGGCGGGTTCCAGCATCTCGCGGCCCGCCAGCAGGTGCGAGACGGGGATCTCACGGCGGGAACCCTCGGCGCCCACGATGACCAGCTCCGCCTCCAGCGCGGCCAGGACGGGCAGGGAGTCACCGGTCGGGGCCGCGGTGGCGATGTTGCCGCCGAGCGTCCCGGCGTTACGGATCTGGGGCGGCCCCGCGGCACGCGCGGAGGCGGCCAGCGCGGGGATGAGCGCGGCGAAGTCGGGCCGCCCCATGCGCGCGTGGGTGAGACCGGCGCCGAGCAGCGCGTGGCCGTCCTGGTAGTGCCAGCCGCGCAGCTCGCTGATCCGGCCGAGGCCGACCAGCCCCGCGGGGCGCAGCAAACCCTTGTTGACGGCCGACATGAGGTCTGTGCCGCCGGCCACAGGAACGGCGGCGGGCATGGCGCCGAGAGCCGCCACGGCCTCGTCGAGCGAGGTCGGGAGCGTCACCGACTGCATCGCCTGCGGTGCGTGCGTGGTCAACCCAGCTGCCCCTTCCCGGTGTCCCGGCAGTCCCGCCTGTCCGCCGTACGGTACGTGCTCACGGCCGGGACGTGGCAACTCTGGCACATCTTCCAGGCTGTCCGACGCGAGGGTCCACGAAGGGTGTTTCCCTCCATGACCAGGGGAAAAGTCACCTTTGGCAGGCTTTTTGCCAGACGTGCGAATTGCCACCCTTCGACGCGTTCGTACGACTTATCGGGTTCCCCCGGCCGACGGACGAGCCGGTCGTCACACGGTCGGGGGCGGACCCTCGATCGGGCGACCCAGAACGCCGGGCCGACGTTGCCACGGCCGTGGACCCGCGGGCGGACGGTAGTCGACACCCAGCGCGTCGAGCCGGGTGTAATGACTGTTCATCCTTCGTTCGAAATCGGCGAAGTCCCGCTCACCGGGGGCCGGGAGTGGTGACCAGGCGACCTCGGCGAAGGCGGCGAGTCGCGGGAACACCTGGTAGTCGACGCGGTCCCGGTTCTGCATGACCTCGGTCCACACGTTGGCCTGGGTGCCCATGATGTGTCCGGCCGCCGCCTCGGTGAGGCCGGGGGGCACGGGCTCGAAGCGGTAGACGTCCTCGAGGGTGCGGACGAAACCGATGGGCATCGGTTCGTCGGGGCCGCCGTCCTGACGGTGGTCCAGGTACACCTGCTGCTCCGGGCACATGACGACGTCGTGCCCGGCCTCGGCGGCGGCGATCCCGCCCGCGTAGCCCCGCCATGACGACACGGCGGCGCCCTCGGCGAGGCCGCCCTCCAGGATCTCGTCCCAGCCGATGAGGCGGCGGCCCCGGGCGGTCAGCCAGCGGTCGAAGTGACGGATGAACCAGGACTGGAGTTCGTCCTCGTCCGCGAGGCCGAGTTCGGCCATGCGGGCCTGCGCCGTCGGGGACTGTTTCCACTGGTCCTTGGGGCATTCGTCGCCGCCGATGTGGATGAACGGCGACGTGTCGGCGGGGAACAGGTCGAGCAGTTCCTCGAAGACCCCTTCGAAGAAGCGCAGGGTGGTGTCAGTGGGGGCGAGTACGTTCGGATTGACGCCCCAGGTGTCCCACACGGAAAGCGCGGAGGTATCGATGGCATCGGTGTTGCCCAGTTCCGGATATGCGCTGATCGCTGCCTGCGAGTGGCCCGGGATGTCGATCTCCGGGACGACGCGGATATGCCGCTCGGCGGCGTACGCGACGATTTCACGGATGTCGTCCTGGGTGTAGAAGCCGCCGTGCGGTGTCTCGTCCCACAGTTCCGAGGCGCGGTGGCCGTATTTGGTGCGTGCGCGCCATGCGCCGCTCTCCGTGAGCCGGGGATGGCGCTTGATCTCGACGCGCCAGCCCTGGTCGTCGGTGAGGTGGAAGTGGAAGACGTTCAGCTTGTGTGCGGCCAGCAGGTCGAGCATGCGCAGCACGCCGTCCTTGGGCATGAAGTGGCGTGCCACGTCGAGCATCAGACCACGCCAGCCGAAGCGCGGTCCGTCCTCGATCTCCATGAGGGGGACGCGCCTTTCGGCACCGGAGCGCACCGGTGCCCTGCGGAACGCCTCGGGGCCGAGGAGCTGACGGAGGGTCTGCGCGCCCCAGAAGACGCCGGCGGCGCTGCCACCGGTGATCCTCACCCCCCGGACGGGCTCCACGTCCAGCCGGTAGCCCTCGGGCTCCAGTGTGGAGTCGATGCGCAGGTCGACGGTGTTCTCGCTGCTCGCGGCCGCCGGACCGAGCGGCAGGCCGAAGGCGGCCCCGAGCGTGGCGCGCAGCCAGCGTTCCGTGCTCTCGGTGCCGGGTCCCGCCGTGAGTGTCGTGGCCGCGTCGAGAAGGAATCCGCCGAGGTCGTCGCCGTCCGCGCGCGCGGGCGCCGGGATCAGGTCATGCATGTCAGTCCTTCACCGCTCCGCCGAGTCCGGAGACCAGGCGTCGCTGTACGAGGACGAAGAAGACCAGCACGGGAATGGTCATCACCGTCGAGGCCGCCATGATCCCTCCCCAGTCGTTCTCGTCGGGTTTGAAGAAGACCAGCAACGCCATGGGCAGCGTCGACTGCGATGTGTCGCTGATGATGAACGATTTCGCGAACAGGAAGTCGTTCCAGGTGGAGATGAAGGAGAAGACGCTGGTCGCCACGAGCCCGGGGAAGACGAGCGGGAAGAGGATCTGCCACAGGAAGCGGGTGCGGCTCGCCCCGTCGATGTAGGCGGCCTCCTCCAGTGCCTCCGGGACGGCTTTGACGAAGCCGCGCAGCATCCAGATCGCGAACGGCAGCGAGAACGCCAGATGCGGCAGGATCAGCGCGCCCAGGGTGTTCAGCTGGCCGAAGTCCCGCATCAGGAAGAACAGCGGGATGGTCAGCGCCTCGACCGGCACCATCTGGGCCACGAGGAACATGATGAGCAGGGTCGTGCGGAATTTGAAGCGGAATCGCGTCACGGCCGTCGCGGCCAGAAAGGCGATCAGCGCGGAGGCGATGACGACCGTGCCGGCGACGACCAGACTGTTGAGGAAATAACGTCCGAATTCCTGCTGTTCGAAAACCCGGCGGAACGAGTCGAGGGACGGGGCCAGGGTCCAGGGGCGGGCCTCGGTGGACTGGATCTCGCCCGCCGGCTTGAAGGCGGAGAGCACCATCCAGTACAGCGGGAAGGCGACCGCGGCGGCGATGACGAGGGCCGCGGCCTCCGCGGCCAGCCTCCCGGGCCGGCGTACCCGCAGAAGAGCGCGTGGACTCACAGTTCCTCCCCCTGGCGCCGTACGAGGCGCAGATAGACCAGCGTCACGGCCAGCAGGATCACCAGCATCACGACGCCGATGGCCGACCCGAGGCTGTACTGCGAGGACGCGAACGCCTTCTGGTACGCGTACACGTTGAGCACCAGGTTCTGGCCGGCGATGCCGCCGCCGTTGGTCATGACGTAGATCTGGGTGAAGACCTTGAAGTCCCAGATGACCGACTGGATGGTGACGACGATCAGGATCGGCCGCAGCATCGGCGCCATGACCGACCGCCAGATACGCCACTGCGAGGCGCCGTCCAGTGAGGCCGCCTCCAGCACCTCGGTGGGGATCGCGCGGATGCCCGCGTACACCGTCACCATCACGAACGGGAAGGAGCACCAGAGCACTTCGAGGAGCACCAGGGCGAAGGCGCTGTAGCGCCCGTACGTCCAGGAGAAGTCGCCGAGCCCCAGCACCTTGTTGACCGGGCCGAAGTCCGGGTCGAAGAGGAAGACCCAGACGGTCGATCCGGTGATCGCCGGTGTCGCCCAGGCGCCCAGCGCGGCCATCATCAGCGCGAGCCGGGGCAGGGCGCGGATCCGGGTCAGCAGGACGGCGAGGGCGCAGCCGACGAACAGGGTGGCCAGCACGCAGGCCGTGGCGAAGAGCACGGTCGCGAGGAGCACCTGCCAGAACTGGCTGTCACCGAAGAGCGTGGCGTAGTTGCCGAAGCCCTTGAAGGTGGTCGGTTCGCCGCCGCTGACCTGGGCCTGGGTGTACTCCAGGAAGGAGATCAGGCCCAGCTGGTAGATCGGGTAGACGAGGAGTCCGCCGAGCAGGACCAGTGCGGGCAGCAGATAGAGCCAGGGGGTCCAGCCGGAGCGCCGCGCGGGTGAGGCCGGGCGGCGCCGGGGCGTGCGGGCCGGAGCCCCGCTCGCCCCGGGGCCCGCGGGGGCCTTGTGGAGGGTGGTGTCGGCGGTCATCGTCAGCCCGCTTCGGCGAACGCCGCGTCCATCTTCTTCGCCGCGTCGTCCGAGGCGGCGGCCACGTCCTTACGGCCGCTGACGATCTCCTGGAACATGGTCGGCAGGACCAGCGAGGCGTCGATCTGGCCCCAGGCCGGGGAGGCCGGGACGAACTTCGCGCCCGCGCCGAGCGTCTCGACGAAGGGTCCGACGAAGGGCTCCTTCTCCGCGGCGGTGTCCAGCACGTCCGTGTAGGTCGGCAGGAAGCCCATGGCGTCGAACATCTTCGCCTGCGTCTTCTTGCCGGTCAGGGACTTCATGAGGTCGACCGCGAGGGTGCGGTGCGAACTGCTGCGGAGCACGCCGATGTTGTTGCCGCCGGCGAAGGCCGGGGCGATCGAGTCCTTCTTCACGCCGGGCAGCGGCACGACCGCGTACTTGCCCTTCACCGCTCCCGCTTCGACCGCCGCGTGGCTGAAGTCGCCGCCGATCGCCATGGCCGCCTTGCCGGACGCGAAAGCGGTGACGGTCGCGTTGCCGCCCATGGCCGCGCACTTGGCAGCCGGGCAGTTGTCGTCGCCGAAGAGCGAGGTGTAGGCCTCGATGCCCTTGCGGGCCTTCTCGCTGTTGATGGCGGACTCGTAGGTCACACCGGTCTCGTCGGCCAGTTCTCCGCCGTGCGCCCAGATGAAGGGCATCGCACCGTAGGTGTAAGCGCCGCCGACCGCGAGGCCGTACAGGTCGGGCTTCTTCTGGTGGATCTTCTTGGCGGTGGAGATCAGCTCGTCCTGGGACTTCGGGGGCTCGATGCCCAGGTCCTCGAAGACGTCGGTGCGGTAGTACAGCGCCCGTACGCCGACGAAGAGCGGCGCCCCGTACACCTGGCCGTCCACCGTCACGGACTGCTTGGCCGTCGGGTCGGTGTCCTTCGCCTCGTCCCAGGCGGCGAACTCCTTGCTGACATCAGCCAGTCCGCCGTCCTTCACGTATCCGGCGGTGTCGGTGTTGCCGTACTCGATGAGGTCGGGAGCGCTCTTCGGGTCGTTGAAGGCGGCCTTGATGCGCTGGGCCCGGGTGTCGACGGGTATGTACTCGACCTCGACCTCGGCCCCCTCGTGCGACTTCTCGAAGTCGGCGATCGCCGCGTCGACGACCTTCTCCTTGGGCTTGTTGCCGACCTCCTGGAAGAGCCAGACGCGGAGCGTCCCGGTCTTCTCGTCGCCCTCGGCGCCGGTGTCCGAGGTCTGCGGCGCACAGCCGGTGGCGGCGAGGCCCGCCAGCACAAAAGCTGCGGCCGGGGCGGCAATTCGGGCAGAAAGCTTCATCCGGGACCCCTACCGGTCATCCGTTGCATTCCATGCAACGCGCGTTTCGTTCTGCACAACTTGCAGGAGACTAAGGGCGGCCCCGCACGCCGACAAGTGGTCTCAACCACTCTGTGACCACGCGGTGCAGCCCGTGCAACGCACACGCCGGCACAGGACATGCGAACGACCCCCGGGGCGCACGTCGCCGCGCACACCGGGGGCCGGGAATCGAGATCAGGAAATCCGGGCAATCGGAAGAATCGGGTGATCGGGAAACAGGAAGAGGAACGAAAGGCCGGCGCGGCTACTTCTTGCCGCTGTTGTCCTTGCCGCCCTTGCCCTTGTCCTTGTCGCCACCGGCACCCATGGACTCGTAGATCTCCTTGCACATGGGACAGACCGGATACTTCTTGGGGTCGCGGCCCGGGACCCAGACCTTGCCGCACAGCGCCACCACGGGAGTGCCCTCCAGGGCACTCGCCATGATCTTGTCCTTCTGGACGTAATGGGCGTAGCGCTCGTGGTCACCGTCGCCGTTCGACACCTGCGGTGTCGGCTCTACGAGGGTCCCCGTACCTGCCCCGCGCTCGGGCTCAAGAGTGCTCATAACTGCCAAGCGTACTGAATTGCTCCGCGCATCAGTTCAACGAAGGGTCGTCCGGATACGTCGCGATCATCGCCAGTTCGCTGCGCTGTCGCCGCAGAACCGCACGCCAGAGGTTCTCCGGGTGCGGCGACGAGACGTCGCCGGGCTCCGACTCGACCACGTACCAGGCGCCGTCCGTCAGCTCCGTCTCCAGCTGACCGGGCCCCCAGCCCGCGTATCCGGCGAAGATCCGCAGCGAGCCGAGCGCCGCCGCCAGCAGCTCCGGCGGGGCCTCCAGGTCCACCAGGCAGATGGCCCCGTGCACCCGGCGGCAGCCGATGGGGTCTCCCCTGCTCGAGCGGTGTCCGGAGCTCGCGGCAGACCGTTCGTCCCCCGGGATCACCGCCACACCCAGCGCCGAGTCGAGCGAGACCGGGCCGCCCTGGAAGACCACGTCAGGCTCGCCGGTCAGGCCGGCCCAGGACTCCAGGATGTCCCCGACACCGACCGGGGTCGGGCGGTTCAGGACCACGCCCAGCGAGCCCTGCTCGTCGTGGTCGAGGAGCAGCACCACCGCACGGTCGAAATTCGGGTCCGCCAAGGCGGGTGCGGCCACGAGCAGCCGTCCTGTGAGCGAGGACACCTCCGTCATGGCACAGATGATCCCGCATCTTCGCCCTCCGCGGGGGCCGAGTGGCCCGCCCGGTTCCGGACGACGTCCGTCCGCAGCTCAGGCGCACGGACGCAGCACAGGCGCACGGGGAGAGCGTGATCCCTGGCCCGCCCGACGGTCCTCGCGGACGGTGACCCTCCGCGAGGCCGGAGAAGCGGAGCGTGTTGTGGCGCATTCATGACGTTCGTATGTCCCCCGGTGCCTTACGGAAGGGGGGTCGGCGGCCATTACCCTTTTGATGGCCCCCTGCCCGACCACTCCGGAACGCGAGATACATGACCGGCACAGACGATGTCCTGCTTGTCCACGGCGGCACCCCGCTGGAGGGCGAGATCCGCGTCCGAGGCGCCAAGAACCTGGTGCCGAAGGCAATGGTCGCCGCGCTGCTCGGCAGCGGGCCCAGCCGGCTCCGCAACGTGCCCGACATCCGCGATGTGCGGGTGGTCCGGGGGCTGCTGCAGCTGCACGGCGTGACCGTCCGTCCCGGCGACGAGCCGGGCGAACTCATCCTCGACCCGTCGCACGTCGAGAGCGCGAACGTCGCCGACATCGACGCCCACGCGGGCTCGTCGCGCATCCCGATCCTCTTCTGCGGCCCGCTGCTGCACCGGCTGGGCCACGCGTTCATCCCGGGGCTCGGCGGCTGCGACATCGGCGGACGGCCGATCGACTTCCACTTCGAGGTGCTCCGCCAGTTCGGCGCGACCATCGAGAAGCGTGCGGACGGCCAGTACCTGGAGGCTCCGCAGCGGCTGCGGGGTACGAAGATCCGGCTGCCGTACCCGTCGGTGGGCTCCACCGAGCAGGTGCTGCTGACCGCCGTCCTCGCCGAGGGCGTCACCGAGCTGTCCAACGCGGCCGTCGAGCCGGAGATCGAGGACCTCATCTGCGTACTGCAGAAGATGGGCGCGATCATCTCCATGGACACCGACCGGACCATCCGGATCACGGGGGTCGACAGGCTCGACGGTTACACCCACCGGGCGATCCCCGACCGCCTGGAGGCCGCCTCCTGGGCGTCCGCCGCGCTGGCGACCGAGGGCAACATCTACGTGCGCGGCGCCCAGCAGCGCTCGATGATGACGTTCCTCAACACCTTCCGCCGCGTCGGAGGCGCCTTCGAGATCGACGACGAGGGCATCCGCTTCTGGCACCCGGGCGGCGCGCTGAACGCCATCGCCCTGGAGACGGACGTGCACCCCGGCTTCCAGACGGACTGGCAGCAGCCGCTCGTCGTGGCCCTGACGCAGGCCGCAGGCCTGTCGATCGTCCACGAGACGGTGTACGAGTCCCGGCTCGGCTTCACCTCGGCGCTCAACCAGATGGGGGCGCACATCCAGCTGTACCGCGAGTGCCTCGGGGGCTCCGACTGCCGTTTCGGCCAGCGGAACTTCCTGCACTCGGCGGTCGTGTCCGGGCCCACGAAGCTCCAGGGCGCGGATCTGGTCATCCCCGACCTGCGCGGCGGGTTCTCGTACCTGATCGCCGCTCTGGCGGCCCAGGGCACGTCCCGGGTGCACGGCATCGACCTGATCAACCGCGGCTACGAGAACTTCATGGACAAGCTCGAGAAGCTCGGGGCGAAGGTCGAACTGCCCGGCGGCTCACTCGTCTGACCCGCCGCCCGACGCGCTCCGGCGCGCGCACGGTGCTGCCGCACACAGCATTGCGCAACCCCGCACCCCCGCACCACAGTCCGCCGCCCCGGCCCCCGCGAGGGACCGGGGCGGCGGACTTTTCCGCTGTCCGTCGCCCGGCGTTCACGACCGGTGCCACAGACGGCCCGCACAGGGCCGTACGGGGCGGGTGGCCTGTCCCGGGGCCGTCAGGGGGTGTGGAAGCCCCGCAGCCCGCCTCACAGCGCCCGTGAGGGGGTGTGCGCGAGGCTGCGGGGCTCCGGGTACGCCGAAGGGCGGCCGTCCTGGTCAGGACGGCCGCCCTTCTTTGCTGCCTCAGAGGCCTTACTTGCCCTTGGCGGCTTCCTTGAGCTTGGAGCCCGCGGAGACCTTCACGCTGTAGCCGGCCGGGATGTTGATCGGGTCGCCGGTCTGCGGGTTGCGAGCGGTGCGAGCGGCACGGTGGGTGCGCTCGAAGGTCAGGAAGCCGGGGATGGTGACCTTCTCGTCGCCCTTGGCGACGATCTCGCCGACGGTCTCGGCGAGGGCGGCCAGAACGGCGTCGGCGTCCTTGCGGGTCACCTCGGCACGGTCGGCCAGGGCGGCCACCAGCTCACTGCGGTTCATGTTTGTACTCCCGTGTTCTTCTTGCCTGTGAGGCGTGAGATCGAAGCCGATGCTGCCAGGGCCCTCTGACAGTCCCCGGACCCGGGTCTGATGTCAGACCCTCGCGCCCGAATACGCATCCTGCCCCCACCTGCGGCGCTAACGCCAATCCGGAACCCTCCGACGTCACACGAAAACCACCACCGCATGCCCGTGATGACGTTCCGTCGACTCCCTGGAGCGGTCCGCAGCGGATGCCGGGCCTGTGGGGCTCGCTGCCCGCCCACCCTAAAGGGGCGTTTGGGACGCCGCGACCCGCGACGCGCCGTACGGGGCGCCCGGACGTGAGCTACGGCACCGTCAGCGGGAGCCGTGGTCGGCCCCCGTGGACGGCTGTGGCGGGCCGGGCCGCGTCCTACGCGGGGTCGGACGCCGCCTCGGCGACTCCGGCCGCCTTCGCGGCCTCCCGGACGGCGCCCGCGACGGCACCCGCGACCTTGTCGTTGAAGACCGACGGGATGATGTAGTTCGCGTTCACCTCGTCCTCCGCGACGACGTCGGCGAGGGCGCGCGCGGCGGCGAGCATCATCTCCGTGTTGACGGTGCGGGACTGAGCGTCCAGCAGTCCGCGGAAGACACCCGGGAAGACCAGCACGTTGTTGATCTGGTTCGGGAAGTCGGAGCGTCCGGTGGCGACAACGGCCGCCGTCTCACGGGCGATCGCCGGGTCCACCTCGGGGTCCGGGTTCGCGAGCGCGAACACGATCGCGCCCTCCGCCATGGCAGCGACGTCGGCGCCGTCCAGGACGTTCGGGGCGGAGACGCCGATGAAGACGTCGGAGCCGGCGACGGCCTCCTTGAGGGTGCCGGTGACGCCCTCGGGGTTGGTGTTGTCGGCGATCCAGCGCAGCGGCGAGTCCGGGGTGGCGTCCACCAGGTCCTCGCGGCCCGCGTGCACCACACCGTGGATGTCGGCGACGACCGCGTGCTTGACGCCCGCGGCGATGAGCAGCTTCAGGATGGCCGTGCCGGCCGCGCCGGCGCCGGACATGACGACCCGTACGTCACCGATCGACTTGTCCACCACGCGCAGCGCGTTGGTCAGTGCGGCGAGGACGACGATCGCGGTGCCGTGCTGGTCGTCGTGGAAGACGGGGATGTCCAGGGCCTCACGCAGCCGTGCTTCGATCTCGAAGCAGCGGGGGGCGGAGATGTCCTCCAGGTTGATCCCCGCGAAGCCCGGGGCGATCGCACGGACGATCGCGACGATCTCGTCGGTGTCCTGCGTGTCCAGGCAGATCGGCCAGGCGTCGATGCCGGCGAAGCGCTTGAAGAGGGCCGCCTTGCCCTCCATCACCGGGAGGGACGCCATCGGGCCGATGTTGCCGAGACCGAGCACCGCCGAGCCGTCGGTGACCACCGCGACGGCATTCCGCTTGATGGTCAGGCGGCGGGCGTCCTCGGGGTTCTCCGCGATCGCCATGCAGACCCGCGCCACACCCGGGGTGTAGATCATCGAGAGGTCGTCACGGTTGCGGATGGGGTGTTTCGACGCCATCTCGATCTTGCCGCCGAGGTGCATCAGGAACGTACGGTCGGAGACCTTGCCGAGGACGACGCCCTCGATGTCGCGCAGACCTTCGACGATCTCGTCCGCGTGCGAGGTCGAGGAGGCCGCGATCGTGACGTCGATCCGCAGCTTCTCGTGGCCGGAAGCGGTTACGTCGAGGCCGGTGACCGATCCTCCGGAGGACTCCACGGCCGTGGTGAGCTGGGAGACCGCTGTGCCGCTCGCGGGCACCTCCAGCCTGACCGTCATCGAGTACGAGACGCTGGGCGCCGTTGCCATGGCCGAGTCCTTCGCTTTTCTGAGCTTCATTGCCGCACGCAGAGGGGGCCTGAGCCCCGCACGTGCGTTCCGATCGTTGCACCTACCGGCCGGTAGCAGGTAATGACTGCCACTTTTCGGAAAGTTATTTCCACCATACGAGAAGTAGGCGTCCTGCGTAACCCCGGAGAGCACCCGAGCAGGCCGGATGCCCCGGCGAAACAGAAACAGACCCGCGCCACCAACAGGTGACGCGGGTCTGTCTTCTACCGGTCAGATGACACCGGCCCGCCATGCTCGCCTCGCGGCAAGTGGTCGCTCGAAGCGACTAAGGTTGGGCCCGGGGGCTTGGATCGAGCCGGTGCCGTCTCCAGGCTAACAAAGACCCCGGAGAAGTGATTCCCGCGCGACGGGCCGACTCGGAGAAGTACGGCGGCACGCGGGAGCCGGCCGCCGCCCCCTCAGTCCCTCAGCAGGTCGGGGACACCGTCCGCGTCCGGCATGTCACGCTCCCCCGAGACCACGGTGAGCTGCTGCGTCGCACGGGTGAGTGCCACGTACAGCACCCGCAGCCCCGCCGGGGACTCGTCGGCGATCTCCGCGGGGGAGACCACCACCGTGGCGTCGTACTCCAGGCCCTTCGCCTCCAGGCTCCCCAGCGCCACGACCCGCTCGCCGAGCTCCTCCAGCCAGGCACGGGCCTCGGCACGGCGGTTCATCGCGACGACCACACCGACGGTGCCGTCGACCTCCGCGAGCAGCCTGCGGGCCTCCTCACGGACGGTCGAGGCGAGGTCCCCGTCCCGCACCGTCTCGAAGCGCGGCTCGACACCGGTCGACCGGACCGCCGCCGGGGCTTCCATCCCCGGCATGGCCAGCGCCAGCACCTTGGCCGCGAGCTCGGCGATCTCCGCCGGGTTGCGGTAGTTCACGGTGAGGGTGAAGTGGCGTCGCGGCCGGTTGCCGAGCGCCTCGTCACGGGCCGCGGACGCCTCGTCCGGGTCCGACCAGGAGGACTGCGCCGCGTCACCGACGATCGTCCAGGTCGCGTGCCGGCCGCGGCGGCCGACCATCCGCCACTGCATCGGCGTCAGGTCCTGCGCCTCGTCGACGATGACATGGGCGTACTCGGTACGCTCCGCCGCCAGCCGCTCGGCCCGCTCCCGCTGTGTCTCCTCGCGCTGCGGCATCAGCTCCTCCAGCCCCGTGAGCTGGTCCAGCGGGTCGGCCTCCCGCTTCCGCTTCGGGCGGGCCGGAGTGCCCAGCAGGGTCTGCAGCTCGTCCAGGAGCGCCACGTCGTGGACGGAGAGCGGGCCCTTGCCGTCCTCGTCCAGCCGCCTCAGCGAACGGGCCAGGCGGCGCACCTCGCCCTGGTTGAGGATGCGGCGCGCCCACCGGTTCAGCCGGCGCTCGTCGGACATGGCGGCCAGCACCCGGCGAGGGGTGAGTTCCGGCCACCAGGCGTTCAGGAAGGCGAGGAACGGGGTCTCGGTGGACACGTCCTCGTCGAACGAGGAACGCAGCTCGGCGACCAGCTCGGGGTCGGTGTAGCGGCCCCGGCCCGAGGACTTGTTCCACAGGGCGTCCAGGAGCAGCTTGCGGGCGCGCGGGCGCAGCAGGTTGACCGGCGCGGTGCCGCCGAGGACGTTGTGCCGGATCCGCCGGAGCTCGTCCGCCTCCAGCTCGACGCGCGCGCCGAAGGCCACCACCCGCAGCCGGGTGGGGGTGCCCGCCTCGGCGGGGGCCGCGCCGAACTCGAGCTGGCCCTCCTGGGGGGCGGGCCGGGGCGCGGGCTGCTCCAGCGCCCCGCGGGCCGCCTTGCGCAGCACGTGGAGCATCCGGGAGGAGCCCTTGATCCGGGCGACGGCGGGCTCGTCGTACGTGGTCGCGCCCTCCACCCCGGCGGCCTCGTCGGACAGCGATCCGACCGCGCGGATCGCGACCTGGCCCTCCTCGCCGAGCGAGGGGAGTACGCCTTCGGTGTACGCGACCAGGAGCGGGGTGGGCGAGACGACGAGGATGCCGCCCGCGTACCGCCGCCGGTCCTGGTAGAGGAGGTACGCGGCCCGGTGCAGGGCCACCGCCGTCTTGCCCGTACCGGGGCCGCCCGACACCTCGGTGACGGAGGCGGCGGGCGCGCGGATCACCAGGTCCTGCTCGGCCTGGATCGAGGAGACGATGTCCCGCATCGTGTGGCTGCGGGCCTGCCCCAGCGCGGCCATCAGGGCGCCGTCACCGATCACGGGCAGTTCGTCGCCCTTCAGCCGGGCGGTCAGCTCCGGGCGCATCAGGTCGTCCTCGACCCCGAGGACCTTGCGGCCCTTGGAGCGGATGACCCGTCGGCGTACGACCCGGCCGGGCTCCTTCGGCGTCGAACGGTAGAACGGCGCGGCGGCCGGCGCGCGCCAGTCGATCACCAGCGGCGCGTAGTCGGAGTCGAGTACTCCTATGCGGCCGATGTGGAGGGTCTCCGCGATCTCGGCCGTGTGGTCCTCCCCCACGGCGTCGTCGGCCGTCTCCACGGAGGTGAAGGCGCCGTCCGGGCCGCGTTCGCCGTCCTTGCCGCGCAGCAGGTCGATCCGCCCGAAGAGGAAGTCCTCGAACTCGTTGTTCAGCCGGTTGAGGTGGACGCCGGCGCGGAAGACCTGCGCATCGCGTTCGGCGAGGGCCCCGGGGGTGCCCACCTGGCCCCGTTTACTGGCGTCCTGCATGAGAAACTCCGCCTCGTCGATCTTCTCTTCGAGACGGCGGTAGACCCGGTCCAGATGTTCTTGTTCGACTCCGATTTCCCGGTCCCGCAACGAATCGACAGCGGCATCCTGCGCGGCCACCGAGGCCCCCTTCTGACGTGCATCGGGCAGCCGTCAACCGTACGCGAAAGGGGGGCCGAGCGCACCTGCCACCCGGGTCACGTTTCGGGTGGGTCCGAGCGCGTCATGAGCTCATGACGTCCACGGGCGCCGAGCTCTCACGGCACGGCCTTCACACGGGCCCGGTGCCGGGCCACCCGCTCCCGGTTGCCGCAGACCTCGCTGGAGCACCAGCGGCGCCGTCTCCCCCGCGAGGTGTCCAGGTAGAGCCGCCGGCAGGCATCGCCCTCGCACCGCCGCAGCCCCGCCCGCGCGACCGGGTCCGTCAGCAGGTCCACGGTGTCCCGGGCCACCACCGCGAGCAGTGCGCCGCACACCGGATCGGCACTCAGCGCCCGTACGAGCGCGCCGCTCCGCCCCCGCACGGCCCGCAGGCCCGGCGGGGCGCCCGCCGCCAGGGCGTTGACCCGCTCCAGCGCACGGTCGGCGACCTCTCCCGTCAGCTGGGCGGAGATCAGCCCGTCGATGCCCGTACGCAGCTGCCGGAAGCGCGCCACCCAGGTGTCGTCGACGGCCGCCAGCGGCGTCCCGGGCGGGACCAGGCGCGCGGCCACCAGCCATGCGGCGAGACGCGCCGGGGAGTCGAGCTGTTCGCACGCGCCGGAGACCTCGGGCCCGGTCGCCACCAGGGCCAGACAGACACGACCGGGGTCGAACCGCCGTCCGTGCAGGCCCGTTCCCGCTGCCATGTGCCTGTCACCGCCTCGGGGTACTCGGTGGGGATCGAGTCACCTTCCAGAGTGCCCGTGTCCGGCCCGGCCCGGAACCCCTCGTGCGCCGTGCTCAGCCCTGCGGCAGGCCGTCGTGCAGGATGCGCTGGAACAACCGGTGGTCCTGCCACGCGCCGTTGATGTGGAGATAGCGCGGCGCCGTGCCGTAGCGCTCGAATCCGCACTTCGCCAGTACCCGTTGCGAGGCCTCGTTGTCCAGGACCGTCCCCGCTTCGACCCGGTGCAGGCCCAGGTCGTCCCGTGCCGCTTCGCAGACCCGGGTGACGGCGGCCGTGGCCAGCCCGCGGCCCGCCCGGTCCACGTCGGTCCAGTAGCCGAGCCGGGCGTTGCGGAACGGCCCGCGCTCGATGGAGGCGAGCGTCACCGCTCCGACGACCCGGTCCTCCTCGTCGGCCAGCGCCCAGGGCATCGCACGCCCCGCGTCCCGGTCCGCCAACAGGCCCGTCAGCCGCTGGAGCTGCCCTTGCGGTGTGAAGAAGTGCTCGGGGCGCACGGGCTCCCAGCGGCGCATGTACGCGCGGCTGCGGGTCAGGGCCTCGGCGAAGGACTCGGCGTCGTCGAGGGTCACGGGCCTCAGCCGGACCCCGTCGGTCAGGCCATGGACGTCATCGATCATCCCCTGACCGTAGCGGCCGGTCAGGAGGCGTCGTACTTGGTGTCCGCAGAGGGGTCCAGCGCCAGCCGGTAGCCCCGCTTGACGACCGTCTGGATCAGCCGCGGCACCCCCAGAGCCGTGCGCAGCCGTGCCATCGCCGTCTCCACGGCGTGCTCGTCGGAGCCGCTTCCGGGCAGCGCCCGCAGCAGGTCGGCGCGGGAGACGACCCAGCCCGGCTTACGGGCCAGCGCGTGCAGCAGGGCCATGCCGGCCGGGGGAACCGGGCGCAGGGCGTTGTCGACCAGCACGGCGTGGCCCCGGATCTCGACCAGGTGGCCCGCGACGGGGAGCGTACGCGCCCGGGCGGGCAGTTGGGCGCAGAGCACCTGGACGAGCGGGCCCAGCCGGAAGCGTTCCGGCTGGACGGTGTCGATGCCCTTGGCCTGCAGGGGCAGGGCCGTGACCGGCCCGACGCAGGCGGTGACCACGTCATGGCTGAGGGCGGACAGCACCTCGGGGAGCAGGCCGCGGGTCTCCGCCCGGTTCAGGTAGGAGGCGGCGGCGGGAGCGCTGGTGAAGGTGAGGGCGTCCAGCCCCCGCGCGACGGTGAGGTCGAGCATGCGGTCGAGCGGGGCGATGTCCTCCGGGGGCATCCACCGGTAGACGGGTACGCCGACGACTTCGGCGCCCGCCGCGCGGAGCGACTCGACGAAACCGGGCAGGGGTTCGCCGTGCAGCTGGAGGGCGATCCGGCGCCCCTCGACGCCCTCGCCCAGCAGCCGGTCCAGCACCTCGGCCATCGACTCCGACTGCGGCGACCACGCCTCGGTGAGCCCGGCCGCCCGGATGGCGCCCTTGACCTTGGGGCCACGGGCCAACAGCTCTATGCCGCGCAACAGTCCCAGGAGCCGGTCGCCGATGCCCCAGCCGTCGGCCGCCTCGACCCAGCCCCTGAATCCGATGGCGGTGGTCGCGATCACGACGTCGGGGGCGTCGTCGATCAGTTCCTTGGTGGCGGCGAGGAGTTCGCTGTCGTCCGCGAGCGGCACGATCCGCAGTGCGGGCGCGTGCAGGACCGCGGCGCCCCTGCGCGTGAGGAGCGTCCCGAGCTCCTCGGCGCGACGGGCTGCGGTCACCCCGACCGTGAAGCCCGCCAGGGGCCCGTGCTGTGCGTCGTCGTCGTGCATGGCGTGATACCCGGCTCTCGTCCCGCTGGTGCTCGATGAATGCGGAGGACCGAGACTGTCAACCCTGCGTGACAGTCTCGGTTCTCTTGTATTTCCCGCCCGTTACGTCGTGCGACGCGCTGTGGTCACCGTCACACCTCGGCATAGCTGAGCTGGGGCTTCGCGGCCACCGCTTCGGTACGCCGAAGGTATACCGCCCACGTGAGGGTGAAGCAGACGGCGTAGAAGCCGAGGAAGCACCAGAAGGCGGCCGTCCCGGCGCCCGAGGTCGCGAAGGACTGACGGAACGCGAGGTTGATCGCGAGACCGCCCAGCGCGCCGATCGCGCCGATGAGTCCCATGGCCGCGCCGGAGAGCCGCCGCCCGTACGCCGCGGCCTCCTCGCCGCGCAGTCCCTTGGCGAGGCCCTGGGCGTGGAAGATGCCCGGGATCATCTTGAACGTCGAACCGTTGCCCAGGCCCGTCAGCACGAACAGCGCGATGAAGCCGACGAGGAAGACCGGCAGCGACTCGATCCCGGAGGCGTACACGACGACACCGGTCGCCGCCGCCATGGCCGCGAAGTTCCACAGGGTGATCCGGGCGCCGCCGTACCGGTCGGCGAGCCAGCCGCCCGCGGGCCGGATGAGGGAGCCGAGCAGCGGCCCGATGAAGGTGAGCGAGGCGGCCTGCAGCGGAGTCCGGCCGAACTGGGTCTGCAGGACGAGTCCGAAGGCGAAGCTGTAGCCGATGAACGAGCCGAAGGTGCCGATGTAGAGCACCGACATGATCCAGGTGTGCGGTTCGCGTACGGCCTGGAGCGCCGCCCCGGTGTCGTTCTGGACGGGCCGGAGGTTGTCCATCTTGAGCGCGGCGCCCAGCGCGGCGACGACGATCAGCGGTACGTACACCCCGAGCACGATCCGCGGGTGCGCGGCGCCGGCCGTACCGATCACCAGCAGGCCGATGAGCTGGACGACCGGTACGCCGATGTTGCCGCCGCCCGCGTTCAGCCCGAGCGCCCAGCCCTTCTTGCGCAGCGGGAAGAAGGCGTTGATGTTGGTCATCGACGAGGCGAAGTTGCCGCCGCCGATGCCGGTGAGCGCGGCGACGACGAGGAATGTGCTGTACGAGGTGCCCGGCTCCATCACCCAGAGCGCGGCGACGGTCGGCACCAGGAGCGACAGCGCGCTGAAGATGGTCCAGTTCCGCCCGCCGAACAGTGCGACCGCGAAGGTGTACGGCACCCGGACGATGGCGCCGACCAGGGTGGCCGTGGAGATCAGGAAGAACTTCCCGGCCGGGTCGATTCCGTACTCCGGCCCCATGAAGAGCACCATCACGGACCACAGGGACCAGATCGAGAATCCGATGTGCTCCGAGAGCACGGAGAACCACAGGTTCCGCCGGGCGGTCTTCTCGCCCGTCTCTCGCCAGAAGGTCTCGTCCTCCGGCTCCCACTGCTCGATCCAACGACCGGCCATCACGCGCCTCCACAGGGGTCGGGGTGTTGTCCTGCCGACGCTAGGGAGTCCGCGTTTCGGTGCGGTGCCGTGAGGTGACCGGTGCGCAACCTTGCTCTCACTCGGCTGCCGGGGGTGCGGTGAGCCGCATCGGCCGCACCCCCGTGGCGCCGGTCAGGCCCGGCGCCTGCGGTCCGCCCCGTTCGGCCACAGGCGGGGGCGGCGTTTGGCGGCGACGTCCTCGACCCAGCCGAACGCCAGGATCGCGAGGCCGGTCAGCGGCCAGATCGCGATCAGGAGCAGCCCGTCGTACGACTTCTCGATGTACGTGTCGAACGTGTCTCCGAACCACGGGACGGACCAGAGGCCCTCCACGAGGTGCGCGGCGGCCATCAGCAGCAGGTTGTGCCACAGATAGATCGTCACGGCCCTGTTGTTGGCCAGCGTGATCAGGCTGTCCCAGCCGGCGAGCCTGCCGGGGAGCTTCTGCCAGGACGGGGCGTAGACCAGGAGGATCGCGCAGAAGCCGAGGGACCAGGTGGCCTGGGCGAGCGGGATCTCGTCCAGGTTCCAGCCCTCCTCGGTGAGGTGCCCGGACGCCCACCACAGGCCGAAGCCCATGACGATCGCGGCGGACGAGACCAGCAGGTAGCGCGGGATCTCCTTCAGCAGACCGTCGGTGTGGGCGAAGCCCAGGATCCAGCAGGAACCGAACACGGCGAAGTCGACGAGCCCCTCACCGAAGGTGCCGGGAACCGTCACCAGCCCGGTGCCGATCACGGCGGTGAGGGCGATCGGGGCGAGCAGCGTGACCCACGGCAGCCTACGGAACGCCTTGAGCAGCAGCGGCGAGGCGAGCACGAACCAGAGGTAGGCCCGGATGTACCAGAGCGGTCCGGCCGCCTGGTCCGCCCAGGTCAGCTCCAACCATCCGCCCGGCGAGCCGCTCTCCTCGGGGTAGGGGGGCGAGCCGATCGGGAAGAGGTAGCTGCCGAGCTCGACGAACCACCACAGCCCCTCCTCCCGGACGGGCTTCCAGCTCAGCGCGAACATCACCGGCACGACGACGAGCGAGAACGCCCACATCGGGGGGAGCAGCCGGCGCAGCCGACCGCGGATCACGCTTCCCGCGGGCCGGGCCAGCGAGCGGGCCATCAGCGAACCGGCCAGGGCGAACATCACGCCCATGGACGGGAAGATGACGGTCAGCCAGGCCCAGCCGAACAGGTGGAAGACGACGACACGGACCAGGGCCACGGCCCTGAGCAGGTCGAGATAGCGGTCACGTCCGGGCTCGGCGCGGGGCGCGGGGGTCCCGGCGGCTTCCGGGGCCGCGGGGACCCGTACCGGATATGCCGCCGGGGCGGGCACGGTGGCGGACGGCGGGGTGGTGTGCGCGGCGTCGGGGTAGGTCATGCCACCGGCCTCCGGTCCTTGTCCGTGTCCTTGCGACGGGCCGGAGTACCGCCCGGCGCCTCCACCACGCCGGTGCGCCGCAGCTTCTGCCAGCGCAGTCGGCCACCGGTGAGAGCGGTGATCCAGGACTGGAGCAGCACGACGTACATCAGCTGCCGGTACAGGATCTGCTGGAGCGGCAGCGAGATCAGATGGGTCATGCGCTCCCGGTCCAGCCGGAAGGCGTACGCGGCGCAGACGGCCTGCACCAGCAGGACCCCGAACCAGGCCGCGACCGTCTTCCCCGTGGGGCCGAAGACCAGTCCGTACAGCAGGAAGACGTCGATGAGGGGTGCCAGGAGCGGGGCGACGACCATGAACAGGGAGACGAACGGCAGGCCCACCCGCCCGAAGCGGCCCGAGGGGCCCCGCTCGACGACCGCGCGGCGGTGCTTCCAGATGGCCTGCATCGTGCCGTACGACCACCGGTAGCGCTGCGACCACAGCTGCTGCACGGACTCCGGGGCCTCCGTCCAGGCCCGGGCGTTCTCGGCGTAGACGACGCGCCAGCCGTCGCGGTGCAGCCCCATGGTGACGTCGGTGTCCTCGGCGAGGGTGTCCTCGCTCATGCCGCCGATCCGGTCCAGCGCGTCACGGCGGAAGGCGCCGACCGCACCGGGGATGGTGGGCATGCAACCCAGGAGGTCGTACATCCTGCGGTCGAGGTTGAAGCCCATCACGTATTCGATGTGCTGCCAGGCGCCGATCAGGGAGTCGCGGTTGCCCACCTTGGCGTTGCCCGCGACCGCTCCGACCCGGGGGTCGGCGAACGGCTGGACGAGCTCGCGCACGGTGGACGGTTCGAAGACCGTGTCGCCGTCCATCATCACGACGATGTCGTAACGGGCGTGCGCGATGCCGTTGTTGAGGGCTGCGGGCTTGCCGGCGTTGCGCTGGCGCACGACCCGGACGTTCGGGATCCGCATCGCTTCGACGAGGTCGGCCGTGCCGTCCGTCGAACCGTCGTCGATGACGACGACCTCGATCGGATAGTCACTGGCCACCAGCGACCTCACGGTGGCCTCGATGCACTCGCGTTCGTTGTACGCGGGCACGAGGACCGACACGGGCCGGGTGAACGGATCGCCCCAGCTGAAGCCCTTGCGGCGGACCTTCCTGGCGTGCAGGAAGGAGAGCAGCAGCATCAGCCCGAAGCGGACCATGACCAGGACGCCGATGACCGCGAGGCCGACCACCAGGACGCCGGTGACGTGCTCGGAGATCTCCACCGCTCCTACGAACGCCTTGCCCTTCCAGAGTGCGAACCCGGTGACCGGGGTGTGCGCGCTGGGGGCGCCGAGCGCCGAGGTCAGATGGGTGAACTCGTAGCCACGCTCCTGCATCTGCGGCAGGAACTTCGCCAGGGCGGCCACGGTCTGGGACCGGTCGCCGCCGGAGTCGTGCATCAGGATGACGGCGCCGTCGCCGTGCTCGGGCGTGGCGCGCTCGATGATCGCGTCCACGCCGGGGCGCTTCCAGTCCTCGCTGTCGGTGTTGTTCACGACCGTGAGGTAGCCGCGGCTGCCGATGTACTGCGTGACGGGCCAGGACTTGTTGTCCATGGCCTCGGAGAACGAGGAGTACGGCGGCCGGAACAGCGAGGTGCGGATGCCGGCCGCGCCCGCCAGCACCAGCTGGTTCTGGGAGAGCTCCCAGTCGATGCGGCTGGTGGTCTGGAACGAGAGGTCGGGGTGGTTGAAGGTGTGGAGCCCGATCTCGTGCCCCTCGTCGACCATCCGCTGCACGAGGTCGGGGTAGCGCGAGGCCATGGTGCCGGTGACGAAGAAGACGCCGTGCGCGTCGTGCTTCTCGAGCTCGTCCAGGACCCGTGGGGTCCAGACCGGGTCGGGGCCGTCGTCGAAGGTCAGGACGATCTTGTGGTCCGGTATCCGCAGCGTCTCGGCTTCCCCGCCCGGCGTGCGGGCGTCTATGACCGGGCCGCCGTCGAGCACCTCGTCCGGCACCTGGGTGGTGGGGGCGGGGGCCTGGACGCGGTGGTCGGCGAGGATCTCGCTGTGCACGTATCCGCGCAACATGAGCATGGCGAGCAGGGCCACAAGGAGGAGCGACGGAAGCAGGTAGCGCATGGGAAGTCTGCGCAGGACGGTCCGCTTCTTCTTCCGGGTGTGCCTGCCCCGCGAAACGGGGGTTGTCATCTACTGAGTGCCTTCTTGTGGTTGCACCGGTGATTCCGAGGGATCCGGGGACGTCGTCGGACTCTCCTCGACGGGCGGCTTCGGGGTGACCGACGCCGGCGGCTCCACGGTCGGCTCGTCGGGGGCCGGGTCGTCGGGAGCGGGGTCCGAAGAGGTGGTGTCCTGGGGCGGCTTGCCGGTCGCGGAGGCCGAGGCGCTCGCGCCGGGGCCGGCCGGTCCGGACGTGGAGGGGCCGCCCGCGGGAGCGATGGTGGCGGCGGCCGAGGGCGAGGCGGAGACGCCGGGCGTGGCCGCAGGGCTCTCGGACACCACCTCGTCACTCGGGGCGGGCCGCACCTCGACCTCTTCCGAGCCGTGCTCCTCCTGCCTGGAGAGCGGCAGCCAGGGGGCGCTGGAGTTCCCGCCGAGCACGGAGACCACGAGCGTCACCGCGTACACGGCGCAGATCGTGGCGAGGACCCAGCCCACCCGCCGGTACGTCTTGCTGCGGCGCCCGCTCTCGTCGACGAACACCGGACCGTCGGAAGGATCGGGAGGGCCGGGTTGAACGGGTAGTTCGGAGAGCTGACGCCCCAGTCCGTCCAGCTGGACGGTGACGTCGTTCGGCTCATGCGTGTGCCCGGTTCGGGTACCTTCGCGCCAATTGTCCACAGATGTTCGCACTTCCCCCACTCAATGAAACAGATGTGCGGGAAAATGACTGGAATCTTGCCATCGGACCGGGCCCCCACCCCGTCCGCACGCCACCTGCCACCGCGCATCGAGCCCTGAATGTAGCGCACGACGACGACTCGCAGAGGTCGGTATCAGCTGTTGCTCATGAACAGTGATCCATAAGTGATGCATCGGCTTCCGGTAGCCACGAGGTCGATGGCCGCACCATCCATCCTTCCGACGTGGCGAATTCGGCAACGGCCGCCCGCAGTGCGGCCAGTCCGGGGTGGTCCAGCCCCCTACGCCACACCATCAGCAGAGGCGACAGCGGCACCGGCCGTACGAGCGGGCGCAGCACCGTCCCCGGCAGCGCCGGGAAGCCCGCGACGGCGAGCACGGGGTTCCCGGTCTTCTTCATGACCCGCTGGAATTCGGCCACTCCCACGGCGAGCGGGGCCGGTGGCGCCAGGACGATGCCCCACTCCGCGAACAGCAGACTCGCGAGATCCGTCCACTCGGTCGTGCGCGTATTGCCTGCCCCTGCGTAGACGGTTTCGCCGGTCAGTTCACCCACGCCGACCTCCTCGCGCCCGGCCAGAGGATGAGCGTGCGGCAGGAGAACGGCCATCGGCTCGTACCGCACCGGCTGTACGTGGAGCTGGGCGAGCACCGCGGGAGCGAGCCCGGCCGCACGGCCGAAGGAGACGTCGAGCCGCCCGGCGAGCACCTCACCGGCCGCCCAGGTCAGCCCGCTCTCGAACCGAGCCATCAGTTCGCACTCGGGCGCGAGCTCCCGCGCCCGGGCCAGCACCCGGGCCGCCGTCATCCCGTCGGTGTTCAGATCGACCAGCAGCGGCCGGTCCTCCGGGTGCGCGAAAGCGGCGGAGAGAGCGGCGTGGGCGTCGAGCACCCGGCGGGCGTACGGGAGGAGGCGTTCCCCGTCCTGGGTGAGCGACACCTGCCGCGTGGTGCGGACGAAGAGCTCCCGGCCCAGCTCGCGCTCCAGTCGGCGGATGTCCCGGCTCAGCGCCTGCTGGGCGACGTAGAGCCGGGCGGCGGCCCGGGTGAAGTGCAGCTCCTCGGCCACGGCGACGAAGCCGCGGAGGAGTCGGGGATCGGTGTCGGACGCCGGCATGGGCGCCAAATTACAACAGAAGTGCGTCAATGGGCGGGGATCAGGTGTTGGACGGGGTCGGCCTCTCGATCCGAGGGTTGACGCGTGCCTCATGAAACCGCCGCCCCCGGCCCCACCGCCACCCCGTCCGGCTCGGGTTCGTACATCCGACTGCTGGCCACCCCCGGCGCACGCGCCTTCACCGCGGGCAACCTCCTCGCCCGGCTCCCCATGGGCATGTTCAGCGTCAGCGCCGTCATCATGATCGCCGGGGCGCACGGTTCGTACGCCCTCGCGGGTGCCGTCACCGCGACCGGCCTGGCCGCGACAGCCGTGGTCGCCCCCTGGACCGCACGGCTCGTCGACCGGCACGGCCAGGCCAGGATCGCGGTGCCCGCGACGGCGATCGCGGTGCTCGGCTCACTGGCCCTGGTGCTCTGCGTGCACCACGACGCACCGGTGTGGACCCTCTTCGCCGCGTACGCCGCGACGGCCACCAGCCCGAACACCGGCGGGATGTCACGGGCACGCTGGGCCCATCTGCACCGGGGGGACCCGGCCGCCCTGCACACCGCGAACTCCTTCGAACAGGCCGCCGACGAGCTGTGCTTCATGCTCGGCCCCGTCCTCGCCGCGTCCCTGTGCGGGGCTCTCTTCCCCGAAGCCGGCACACTCACCGGCGCCGTCCTGCTCATGACCGGAGTCCTGGTCTTCGCCGCACAGCGCGCGACCGAACCACCGGTGGCGCCGCGCACGACGGCCACCACGTCCCCGTTCCGCAACCCCGGCATGCCGGCACTGCTGATCGTCTTCCTGGCCACGGGGGCGGTGTTCGGATCGATGGAGGTCGTCTCCATCGCCCACGCGGGGGGCGCGATCCTGGCCCTCCAGGCCGCCGGTTCCTGCGCCGCTGGACTGGTCTACGGCTCGCTGCGCCCCGCCGGGGACGTGCACCGCAGACTGCTGCTCTGCCTGGCCTGCATGACGGCCCTGATGTCACTGCCCCTGCTGGCCGCGACCACGACCGACTCGCTGCCGGTGCTGGCCGGCTGCCTGCTCCTGGCGGGAGCGGCCACCGCGCCCACCATGGTCACCGGCATGACGCTGGTCCAGCGCTTCACCCCGCAGGCGCAGCTCAACGAGGGCATGACCCTCGCGGTCACCGCCATGCTGGGCGGCATAGCGGCGGGTTCGGCGGCGGGCGGCTGGCTGGTGGAGCACGCCGGGACGGCGACCGGGTACGGGGCCCCGATGTGCGCGGCGGCACTGGCGCTGGTTATCGCGGCGGCGGCGCACACGGTGCGGCGCCGGTGGCTCAGGGAGCCGTCATGAGTGTGCGGAGGCCGGCGACCAGGGCGTGTACGTCACGCTGGGCGGGTAACTCCACGGGAGCGTCGGGAGCCGGTGTGCGGCAGGGGCGGCAGAGGCTGCCGGGAAGGGCTTCGGACGGCCCGGGTGCGCCGCATCCGGTGCACTCCATCAGCACGCCGACCGCCCTCGCCGACGACCTGGCACCGGACGCGCCGCAGGTGCCCGGCGACATACCGTTCCCGCTCCGGCAGCAGCGCGAAGTCATCCGCGCGGGGCGGACGTTGGTCCGGGGCGGTGCGCTTGCCGTAGCCGGGGTGAGCTCGGGCGTACGGGCGCGAGGCTGCGGGCACGGGCAGGGCGGGACCAAGGTTCTCGACAGCCACGAGATCGGTTCCTTCGATCTTGGGGTGAGACCCCGGCCGGTGTGGTTAGCACCGTGTCGGGGTCGCTTCGTCGAGGGCACCGTAAGCAGTCGTGACACCGCGCTGCGCATCGGTCGCAATGAGTCATACTTGCTGGCCATGGCCCCCGGATCCCGAAGCTCAAGCGTCGGGCCCAGCCCTGTCGACGCACCCACGAAAGAGTGAGCCGCCCCGTTCCGGCCCTCGAAGCTCAGGCATCGAGACCCGAGCACCGGGACACCGCAGGGCGACCGTTCGCCCGCATGAAGACCGGCGTCCGCCCACTCGTCCTCGACCATCGCGTGCACGAAAAAGCCTCAGCCCCGCGAGCGGACTCGCGGGGCTGAGGCTTACATGGGGTGGTGGAGATGGCGGGAATCGAACCCGCGTCCAACGGTGCGGAACCAGGGCTTCTCCGAGTGCAGTTCGCTACGCTTTTCTCGGCCCCGGAGGTCACGCGAACAAGCCTCCGACAGGCCCAGTCACTGTTTGATTTCCTTCCAAGCCCCGTGACCGGGCTTAGAAGTTTAGATCCCTAGTTGATGCCAGGATCCGGGTCGGGATCAACCCCGGGCTGACACTCCGCAGAGTCTTCGCTTAGCTGCTAATTAGGCAGCGAGGGCGAAGGCGGAGGAATCGCGCTTGGAATTGGCGATTATTGTTTGCGACATATGGTTTACGAGATCATTGCCGCTTCCTCGACTCGCTTCCCCTGCTTCGACATCCGCTGTCGAAACCGATCATCCCCATGTTGTTTTTTCAAATGCGCGCACCTTCTGTGAGGTGCACGGCCCATCGTACGTGACCAACGCACGCGGATGCCACTGTATTCCGGCGGATCCGGGGCGCGGGCCCCGGGCTCGTCCGGCGCGGGGCTCGGCTACGCGCTGCGCTGACGCCGGCGGGCCGCCGAGATCGCACGGTTCGTCTCCCGCGTGTCCTGCTTCTCACGCAGTGTCTGGCGCTTGTCGTACTCCTTCTTGCCCTTCGCGAGCGCGATCTCGACCTTGACGCGGCTGTCCTTGAAGTACAGCGCGAGCGGCACGATCGTGTGCCCCGTCTCCTGCGACTTGGACTGGAGCTTGTCGATCTCGGCCCGGTGCAGGAGCAGCTTGCGCTTGCGCTTGGCCGCGTGGTTCGTCCAGGTGCCCTGCACGTACTCCGGGACGTGGATGTTGTGCAGCCACGCCTCTCCGTCGTCGATCTGGACGAAGCCGTCGACCAGCGACGCCCTGCCCATCCGCAGCGACTTGACCTCCGTACCCATCAGCACGAGACCGCACTCGTAGGTGTCGAGGACGTGGTAGTCGTGCCGCGCCTTCTTGTTCTGCGCAATCATCTTGCGCCCGGTGTCTTTTTCCTTGGCCATAGTGCGGTCATTTTCGCACTACGACCCACCCCCGAGGCCACTCAATACCGTCTCGCCCCGCTCCTGGGCCTCCGGACCCGCCCCGACGTCCGGCGTGATGCCGCTTCCCTCGACGCTGCGGCCCGCCGGAGTGCGGTAGTGCCCGACGGTCAGCTCGGCCACCGAACCGCCAGGGAGCTTGCTGGGCATCTGCACGGAGCCCTTGCCGAAGGTGCGTGACCCGACGGTCACCGCCCTCCCGCGGTCCTGCAGCGCTCCCGTCAGCAGTTCGGCGGCGCTCATCGTGCCGCCGTCCACCAGGACGACCAGCGGCCGGTCGGTGTCGCCGCCGGGCTCGGCGTACAGGGCGCGCTGCTCACCGTGCACGTCGTACGTGGCGACGAGCCCGCCGTCCAGGAAGGCGGAGGAGGCGGTGACGGCCTCGGTCACCAGACCGCCGGCGTTGGCCCGGAGGTCCAGGAGGATCCCGGCGTCCCCGGGTGCCTCGTCCACGGCATCACGGACCGCGGTGCCCGAGCCCTTGGTGAACGCGTCGACCTTGATCAGTACGGCGGAGGAGGGCTCGGGTCCGAGACGCCGGACGCTCACCGGGTCCGTGCTGAGTCGGGCCCTGTGCAGAGTGGTGGTCCAGGAGTGCGCGCCACGCCTCAGCCCGAGGACCACGGAGGAGCCCTCGGCCGCCTTCGTCCGGTCCCCGCGCAGCAGCGCGACCACTTCGGCGACGGGGCGCTTCCCGACCGTACGGCCGTCCACGGTGTCCAGCAGGTCGCCCTTGCGTACGCCGGCCAGGTCCGCCGGACCGCCGGGCTCGACCCCGGTCACGGCGACCTCGCCGTGCGCCGAGCGGCGGGCGGAGATGCCCACCCCAGTGTACGAGCCGTCGAGGGCCTGCTCGAATTCCTCGTACTCGCGCTCGTCGTACACCGCGCCCCAGCGGTCCCCGCTGCGGCTGACGACGTCCTCGGCGGCGTCCGTGCCGGACTTCCCGTCGGCCTGGGCGTCGGCGACCGCGTCCGCGATCTCCTCACGGTCCACGGAGCCCACGCTCGAGGACACCGAACGGGCTTCTGTCCTCGTGCCCGCGTCGTCCTCACGAGGCAGGGACCCGGTGGCCGCGGCGGTGGCCAGCACGCTCGCGAACACCAACGTCAGGGCCGCCCCGCGGCGGACACCGCGGGGCGTCACATGGTCAGTAAGGCCCGGCATGAGGCCGAGTGTAGGACAACGCCCCGTCCGCACACGGCTCGTTCGGCCGCATGCGGGACGGGGCGCTCGTCACACCTTGAGGTACTTGCGCAACGCGAAGAGAGCGGCAACGGCAGGCATCAGCAACCCGATCGCGATGACCAGCGGAAGCTTCGTGAGCACCGCCTCCCAGCCGATGAAGTCGATCAGATTCAGCTTCTCCTGGAGCGCGAGACCGCCGTCGATCAGGAAGTACCGCGCACCGATCAGGATCAGGCAGGCGAGCAGTCCGCCGATGAGACCGGCGAACGCGGCCTCCATGATGAACGGCATCTGGATGTAGAAGCCCGAGGCCCCCACCAGCCGCATGATGCCCGTCTCCCGTCTCCGGCTGAACGCCGAGACACGGACGGTGTTCACGATGAGCATCAGCGCGATGACCAGCATCAGCCCCATCAGGAAGACCGCGGCCACGTTCATGCCGTTCATCAGCTCGAAGAGGTTGTCCAGGAGGCCTCGTTGGTCCTGGACGGACTGCACCCCGTCACGGCCCGCGAAGGCCGTCGCGACCACCTTGTACTTCGTCGGATCCTTCAGCTTGACCCGGTACGACTCCTGCATCTGGTCCGGCGTGATGTTGCCGGCCATCGGCGAGTCGCCGAACTGCTCCTGGTAGTGCTTGTACGCCTCGTCGACCGTCTCGAAGAGGACCGGCTTCTGGACGGCGTCCATCTTCTCGAGATCGGCCTTGATCTCCTTCTTCTGCTCCGCCGTGACGGCGCCCTTGGCGCACTTGGGCACGTCCTTGGCGTCGTTCTTGTTGCAGAGGAAGATCGAGACGTTGACCTTGTCGTACCAGTAGGTCTTCATCGAGCTGACCTGCTCGCGCATCAACAGCGCCCCGCCGAACAGGGCGAGCGAGAGGGCGACGGAGACCACGACCGCGAAGGTCATCGTGAGGTTACGACGAAGACCGACGCCGATCTCCGACAGGACGAACTGGGCGCGCATGGCGTCCTTTCAGTACTCGATGCTCAGTGCTGGTAGCCGTAGACGCCACGCGCCTGGTCACGTACGAGACGGCCCTGCTCGAGCTCGATGACGCGCTTGCGCATCTGGTCGACGATGTTCTGGTCGTGGGTCGCCATGATCACGGTGGTGCCGGTCCGGTTGATCCGGTCCAGCAGCTTCATGATGCCCACGGAGGTCTGCGGGTCGAGGTTGCCGGTCGGCTCGTCCGCGATCAGCAGCATGGGGCGGTTGACGAACGCCCGCGCGATCGCGACACGTTGCTGCTCACCACCGGAGAGCTCACCGGGCATCCGGTCCTCCTTGCCCCCGAGACCCACGAGGTCGAGGACCTGCGGCACCGCCTTGCGGATCTCTCCGCGCGGCTTGCCGATGACCTCCTGCGCGAAGGCCACGTTCTGGGCGACCGTCTTGTTGGGGAGGAGTCGGAAGTCCTGGAAGACCGTGCCCAGTTGGCGGCGCATCTGCGGCACCTTCCAGTTGGACAGCCGCGCGAGGTCCTTGCCGAGCACGTGGACCGTGCCCTGACTGGCGCGCTCCTCCCGGAGGATGAGCCGCATGAAGGTGGACTTGCCGGAGCCGGAGGAGCCCACCAGGAAGATGAACTCGCCCTTCTCGATGTCGAGTGAGACGTCCCGGAGAGCTGGACGGCTCTGCTTCGGGTAGGTCTTGGAGACGTTGTCGAATCGGATCACGGATGCACCACGGTCGGCCGGGGGTAGGTGAGCGTGACCATACGCGAACCAGGTGAGCGCGTGCAGTCGGCGTCCGGCAATGAGGGATTTGTGACGGAAAGCGGTAGGGAACGAAACGGGGCGTGCCGGACGTCGACCGGCGGGCCGCGCCGAAAGCCCCACGAGCTGGCACAGTGGTAGGGGGAACGGTTGCGTTGCCCGGAGCGTTGTGCGGAGAGAACGCGAATGCGGCTCCCGCCGCGCGGGAGGAGGAATGCGCATGACCTATGACCGATTGGTGTGCGCGAACTGCGCGGCGCCCGTGAACGAGGGCCGTTGCCGTGTCTGCCGGGCGAGCCGGGAGCGGATGCAGGACCAGGGACCCTTCGCGGGGCTCAATCCGGCGATGTTGATAGCGCTGATGGTGATCCTGGTGGCCGCACTGGCACTGCTGGCCCACCAGGCCGTCTGAGCCGGAGGCACAGGCCCCCACCGTCCGGGGGCTGAAACGTGCACGTACGGCCGCTGGAGCGGTCGCGGTACGCGAAAGGCCCGGGAGAAGCCAGTCGGCTCTCCCGGGCCCTTCAGTATGCCCTGACGGGCGTCAGGCAGCCGTGCGGCCGCCGCCGGCCAGACGCGGCAGGATGCGGAAGCCGATGCCACCGGCGATCATCGTCGCGGCGCCGATCAGCAGGAACGTGGTCTCGGCCGCACCGGTCTCGGCGAGCTCGTCCTTGCCCTTGCTCTGCTCGACCGGCTGGTTGCCGACGCTGTCGGTGTCGGTGTTGTCACCGGCGTCCGGGAAGGACGGGTCCGACGGCTTCGAGGGGTCCGACGGCTTCGACGGGTCCGACGGGTCCGTGGGCTCCGTGGGGTCCGTCGGCTCGGTCGGGTCCGTGGGGTCCGTCGGCTCGGTCGGGTCCGTGGGGTCCGTCGGCTCGGTCGGGTCCGTGGGGTCCGTGGGGTCCGTCGGGTCCGTGGGGTCCGTCGGGTCCGTCGGGTCCGTCGGGTCCGTCGGGTCCGTCGGGTCCGTCGGGTCCGTCGGGTCCGTCGGGTCCGTGGGGTCCGTCGGGTCCGTGGGGTCCGTCGGGTCCCCGCCCGGGTTGGTCGGGTCCGTGGGGTCCCCGCCCGGGTTGGTCGGATCCCCCGCCGGGTCGGTCGCCTCCTCGACAACACCGAAAATGTCGCCGATGACGGAGGCCTGTGCTGCGCCCGCCGCGGTGAGCGAGGCACCCGCGGCAATAACCGCACCAGCGGCTATCCGCGCGACGCGGATTCGCGTCTTCTTGGTCATCTGTTGCTACCCCCAGTAGCTGATCTCGTCGATGGAGCAGCCTTATGCGGTCCACGGCCCTGCGGGGTCACTCGTTCTGCAGGGCCACGCCGTACCGTGGTCATCCCGCCCGCCCCCGATCACACCTGTCCCAGACATAAGCGTGCTGCCCTAGCACCCTGTCCAGAGTTAAGGATTACGTCAAGGCGGTTCCGGGGGCATTAGGGCCGCTATGGGGGAACTTGATGGCTAATCGGAATCACGACTGTGACTCAGTCACCACAGCTTCCCCTCAACTCCCCTGGGCTCCCACCGAGCCGAAGACGCGAGTGGGCCCGGACAGGAAACCCTGTCCGGGCCCGACGGCCTTTCGGCTGCCCTTACTTCTCGCTCTGCTTACGCCAGCGGATTCCCGCCTCGATGAAGCCGTCGATCTCGCCGTTGAAGACCGCCTCCGGGTTACCGATCTCGAACTCCGTACGCAGGTCCTTGACCATCTGGTACGGGTGGATGACGTACGAACGCATCTGGTTGCCCCAGGAGTTGCCGCCGTCGCCCTTGAGCGCGTTCATCTTCGCCTGCTCCTCCTGGCGGCGGCGCTCGAGGAGCTTCGCCTGGAGGACGTTCATCGCGGACGCCTTGTTCTGGATCTGCGAGCGCTCGTTCTGGCAGGAGACGACGATGCCGGTGGGCAGGTGGGTCAGGCGCACCGCGGAGTCCGTGGTGTTGACGCCCTGGCCGCCGGGGCCCGAGGAGCGGTACACGTCGACGCGGAGCTCGGACTCGTCGATCTCGACGTGGTCCGTCTGCTCGACCACCGGCAGCACCTCGACACCCGCGAAGGACGTCTGGCGGCGGCCCTGGTTGTCGAACGGGGAGATCCGGACGAGCCGATGGGTGCCCTGCTCGACGGAGAGCGTGCCGTAGGCGTACGGCACCTCCACCGCGAAGGTGGTCGACTTGATGCCGGCCTCTTCGGCGTACGCCGTCTCGTAGACCTCGGTCTTGTAGTTGTGACGCTCGGCCCAGCGGAGGTACATGCGCTGGAGCTTCTCGGCGAAGTCGGCGGCGTCGACGCCACCCGCCTCGGCCCGGATGGTGACCAGGGCCTCGCGCGCGTCGTACTCGCCGGAGAGGAGCGTGCGGACCTCCATCTCGTCCAGCGCCTTGCGGACGGACTCCAGCTCGGTCTCCGCCTCCGCGCGCGCGTCGGCGTCACCCTCGTCCTCGGCGAGCTCGAAGAGGACTTCGAGGTCGTCGATGCGGCCGCGCAGGGCCTCGGTCTTGCGGACCTCGGCCTGGAGGTGCGAAAGCTTGCTGGTGATCTTCTGCGCCGCCTCCGGGTCGTCCCAGAGGGACGGCGCCGCCGCCTGCTCCTCGAGCGCGGCGATGTCGGCCCTCAGCGCGTCCAGGTCCAGGACGGCCTCGATCGACCCCATGGTGGAGGAGAGGGACTTCAGCTCTTCGGAAATATCGACGACTGCCACGGGTCCAGCGTAACGGCTGGACGAGTGAACCTGTCCCTCCCCCGGATCCCGGGCCTTTCCGGTCGCCTCTCAGGGGGCCGTCGGCGCCGAGTTCCGGGTGTCCTCGGGGGAGGCCCCCGAATCGCCGCCGCTCGTGGCGAGCCAGCCGCCCACCCCTATCGCCGCGCACAGGGCGACCGCGGCGACACCCAGGGTGATCCGGCGCTTACGGACGGCCGCCGACTTGTTCCGGGCGGAGCCGGGGCGCGGCCGGCCGGGGGCGCGCGGGGCGCGGGCCGTGCCGAGCGGGCCTCCGGAGAGTTCGTCCGGGGCGGGGACGCGCATGCTCGTGTGCGTGTCCCGGTTGGAGTCCGGGGAGGAGCCGGGCACCAGCGGGACCGCGCCGCGGCGGCGGGGCTCCGCGGGGGCCGGGGTGTACTGCTGCTCGTCGTACGTCTGCGGTTCGGCCTCGCTGTCCGGCTCGTCGACCTCGAGCGGGGGTATCCCGGACAGGAGCGGGAGCAGCTCGCGCAGCCGGGTAGCGAGCTCGGAGGCGCGCAGCCGGGAGGCCGGGGCCTTGGCCAGGCACTGGACCAGGAGCTGCCAGAGCTCCTCGGGGATGCCCGGGAGCGGGACGACCGTCTCGGTCACATGACGCCGCAGGACGGCCCCGGGGTGGCCGCCGCCGAAGGGGGTGAAGCCGGCGAGGAGCTCGTAGAGCACGGTCGCGAGGGCGTAGATGTCCACGGCGGCACGCGGCGGGAGGCCTTCGACGATCTCGGGGGCCAGGTAGTCCGGCGTACCGATGATCTTGGTGGCCTTGGTGCGGCGCGGGGTGTCGATCAGCTTGGCGACGCCGAAGTCGGTGAGCAGCGCGGGGTGCGAACCGCCGGGGCCGAGCGGGCCCTCCATGTCGAGCAGGATGTTCTCCGGCTTGACGTCGCGGTGGACCACTCCGGCGCGGTGCGCGGCGGCGAGCCCGTCGGCGACGTCCGCGATGATCGCCGCGGCGGCCTCCGGTGCGAGGCGGCGCTCGCGGTCCAGCCGGGTGCGCAGGTCGGTGCCCCGCACGAGGTCCATGACCAGGGCCAGATCGGTGCCGTCCACCACGAGGTCGCGGACGGCGACGACGTGCGGATGACCGAGCCCGAGCAGGGCGGTGCGCTCCTGTACGAAGCGGCCCACGAGCTCCTGGTCGGACGCGAGGTCCTCGCGGAGCAGTTTGATGGCGACCGGGCCCTCGGGCCCCTCGCCGAGCCACACCGTGCCGGCGCTGCCGCGCCCCAGGATCTGGTGGGCGGTGTACCGGCTGCCGATATTCCGTGCCAAGACTGCTCCCTCAGCGGCTGGCGTTGACCCCCGGTCGACAAAGTTACGCGGCGAACGGGGTAGTGCGTGCCCTGGATGGCGCCAACCTTCACTTCTGCGGGCGAATCGCGCCCGCAGAAGTCGACAAAGACGTGGAGCGGGGGCGTTACTGACCGGTCGTGTCGCCGGAACCGCTCCCGCCGAGCTCCTGGAACCAGTCGGTGACGTTGCTGATGCCGTCCCCTATGGCGTCCCAGAAGCTCTTGCCCTGGGCGACCCAGTCCTGGAGCGGCGTGAGCTCCCAGATGAGCCAGCCGGCGACGATCAGCAGCACCACGGAGAACAGGCACCCCTTGAGGCAGCCGAGGCCGGGGATGCGCATCGGGTTGGCGCTGCGCTGCCTCGGCTGGCGCGGGGCGGGCGGCTGGGGCGGCGGCTGCTGCGGGGGCGCGTACTGCTGGCGCTGCGGCTGCTGGCGCTGGGGCTGTGGAGGCCGCTGCTGCTGTTGCTGCTGCTGCTGGTAGCGCTGCGGCTGCTGCTGCGGGTACTGCGGGGCGTGCTGCTGCTGGGGCTGCTGGGGCTGCTGGGGCTGCTGGGCCTGCGGCGGCTGCTGGCGCTGGGGGCGGCGGCGCAGCGGGTCCTGGTTCGGGTCGAGGTACTGGACCTGCGTCTGCTCGTTGCGGTCCCGGGCGGCCCGGAGCTGCGACTGCCAGGGGTGCGGCTCGTCGGGCTGCGGGGGACCGTCGGGGCGGGGCGGCACGGGCGGCATCAGCGCGGTGGGGTCGGCCCCACCGCCTCCGCCGGGAGTCTGCTGCATCACGCTGGTGGGGGCCGCCGGGTCGTACGAGCCGGCGTTGCTCGGCAGCACCTGGGTCGGGTCGGCCGCGCCCGGGGTCTCCGGGACGGCGGCGGGCGCCGGGTCGGGGGCGAGCAGGGCGCCGACACCTTCGGCCGCCGCGATCTGCGCCGAGTTCGCGTGCACACCGACACCCGCGCCGACGGTGCGCAGCGCGCGGGCGAGGTTCACGGCGCTGGGCCGCTGGTCCGGGTCCTTGCGCAGGCAGCGCTCTATGACCGTCCACAGCGGCAGGGGGATGTTGCCGGGGCGCCGGGGCTCCTCGCTGAGGTGCCGGTGCAGGACCTCGAGCGCGGTGCCCCCCGCGAACGGCGGACGGCCGGTGACCAGCTCGTACAGCAGGATGCCCGCGCCGTAGATGTCCACGGCGGAGGTCTGCGGACGGCCCTCGGCGGACTCGGGCGCGACATAGGCGGGTGTGCCGACGAACTCGTGGGTCCGGGTCAGCCCCGGCGAGTCCGCGAGGCGTGCGATGCCGAAGTCGGTGAGCATCGGGTGCATCTGGCCGTCACGCTCGTCGAGCAGCACGTTGGCGGGCTTCAGGTCGCGGTGCACGACACCGTCGGCGTGGCTCGCGGCCAGCGCGTCCGCGATCTGCGCGGTGAGCAGCGATGCGGCGACCGGGGTGAGCGGGCCGTTCTCGCGCAGGTAACGGTGCAGGTCGGGACCGTCGACCAGATCCATCACCAGGGCGAGGAGGTCGCCCTCGACGACGAGGTCCCGGGTGCGCACGATGTTCGCGTGGGTGAGCCGCAGCAGCACGGAGCGCTCACGCAGGAACCGCATCACGACATCCGCGTCGTTGGCGAGCTCCTCCTTGAGCACCTTGATCGCGACGGTCTCGCCGGGCTGCCCGGCGACGGCCGCCTCGGCGCCCGCGGTCTCCCGCTGGCGGGCTCGCCAGACGGTGCCCGTGGCGCCGCGTCCGAGCGGCTCCTCGAGCAGGTACTTGCTGCCTACCGGCCGCACGTCATGCGCTCCCTGCTGATCGTTGTGCTTCGCGAGTCCCCCGAGCCCGCCCGGATGTTCCGGCCCACTCTAATGCCGCCGTACGGGGCACAGGCCTGCCGTCCTTCCGGACGTGTTGCCGCCGTGCTCGGCAGGAAGACGCAGACCCGAAAGGGTTGGTTGCCGAACGAGTGTGCAGCACGTCCCGGGCAGGACCAAGCAGACACTTTTACGCCCACACTCGGCCATTCATGATCACTAAGCGGTCACCCCCGGGCGTGTTGTCAGTGGCAGGTGCGAGGATGCCTCCAGCACGGAACCGTGAGGTCGGGAGCCTCACGCTCCGTGACGACCTGTACCGGACGACGCGTCCGGCCGGGTGGGGGGAATCACCGGGCATTTCCCCTGCCGGGCACCCCGCGCAGAAGGGACCGCTGACGGCGATGCAGATCCGGCTGACCGTCCTCGCGCCGCGCAGCGGCCAGACCCCGGCGCGCGCCTGCGACGTGCTCGTGACCGCCCCCGCGGGGACGGCCCTCGCGGCCGTCGCCTCCGCCCTGGCCACCGCGGTGTGCGGTCCGGAGGGATCGCAGGGCGGCGGCGCCACCGTGCTGTACGCCGGGCGGGAGCGGCTCGACCCGCAGCGCTGCGCCCTCGGCGAGCCGCCCCTCGTGGACGGCACGGTGCTCTCGCTCCAGGTGCCCGGCGACGACGAGGCGACCGACGACGCCGTGCCCGCGCGGCTGCATGTGATCGCGGGCCCCGACGCCGGCGGCGTCCATCTGCTGCACGGCGGCCAGATCCGGATCGGCCGCTCCGCCGACGCGGACGTCCCTCTCGACGACCCCGACGTGTCACGGCTGCACTGTGCGGTGGCGGTCGCCTCCGACGGCCGGGTGTCCGTGGCCGACCTGGGTTCCACCAACGGCACCTCGCTGGACGGCACGGACGTGCGCGACCGCCCGGTCCGGCTGGTCCCGGGCGCTCTGCTGCGGCTCGGGGAGTCCACCCTCCGGCTCACCCCCGGCGACCGCACGCCCACGCTGACGACGACACCGGACGGCGAGGGCCATCTACGCGTGGCCCGTCCCGAGGCCGCGGGCGGCGTCGCGGGACGAGCCGGGGGCCCCGAGACGGGACCGGCCGGCGACGAGGGGCACGGCCATGCCTACAGCCCCGCCCCCGCCGGGCACGGCACCCTCGACACCTACGACGGCACGCACCAGGTCTACGACGGTCCGTCCGGCCACGGCACGCCCCGGGGCGCGCCCTTCCCGCCGCAGGCCACCACCCATGGCCGCGGCGCCGTCCTCGCCCACGGAGAGCCCGCCAGACGCGGCGGAATAGGGGCCTGGGCGCGGCGGCTGACCGGCGGCAAGGGAGAGCAGGCCCACGGGGCGCCGCCCGTGGGCACACCGGTCGGCGGACCGGATTCCGCGTCCGCCCCGTACGCCCCCACCGCACCCTTCCGCTCCCCCGCCGCCCCCGCCGGGACCTGGCCGGACCCGGCGGCCGTGCTCCTCACGGCGCTCGGCCCCGGCCCCCGCCTCTGGGAGCGCGACGCCGCGCACCCCGAGGCCCTGGTCGTACGGCTCGGGACGACGGAGCGCGCCGACCTGCCCGCCGTGCCGGTCACCGTCGGGCTCCGCGAGGCAGGATCGCTCGGGCTCGCGGGACCACGGGACCGGCTGTCCGGACTCGCCCGCTCGACCGTGGCGCAGCTCGCCGCGCTGCACTCCCCCTTCGACCTGGAGATCGTGCTGATCAGCACGGACCGGGCCCGGAGCCTCGAGGAGCGGCGGCGCGAGTGGTCCTGGCTCGGCTGGCTGCCCCACCTGCGTCCCATGCACGGTCAGGACTGCCGCCTCCTCCTCGCGTACGACCGTGAGCAGGCGGACGCCCGGGCGGCCGAGCTGGTGCGCCGTATGGAGGAGGGCCCGCTGGGCTCCGGCTGGGCGAGCGCCGACCGGTCCGCCGTGGCCGACGCCGCCCTCCACCACACCGGGCCGTACACCGTGGTGCTCGTCGACGGCGACCCCGGCTCCTCGGCCCTGCGCGAGACCACCGCCGGGCTGGCCGGATCGGGAGCCGCCGCCGGAATCCACCTCATCTGCCTGGCCGAGACCCCGGCCGCCTCCCCGACGTCCCCCGTCGCCGCGACGTACGACACGGCCTGCCGGGCCTCGATCGCCTTCCGCGAGTGCGGAGCGGTCGCCATGCTGAGCGGTGATGTGGCGACCGCACTGCGGCTGCTGCGCACGGCGGGCGGCCAGACCGCCGGCCACGGCACCGTCGCCGCGGTGGACGCCGTGTCGGCTGCCTGGGCGGAGCGGTTCGCGCGCGCCCTCGCCCCGCTGCGCGACGAGGGCGCGGCCTCCCTGCCCGGGCGGCCCATGGCCGCCGCCCTGCCCCCGTCCGCCCGGCTGCTGGACGAGCTGGGCCTCGCCAGGGCCACCCCGGCCTCCCTGATGGCACGCTGGGCCTCCACGGCCGAGGAGCAGCCGGGTGCGACGGTGCGTACGCCCCCGCCCGGCGCCGCGGACCTGGACACGACGGGTTCCGGCCGCACCCTGAGCACCGGGCCCCGGGTGGGCGTGCAGCGCGAGTCCCCCGATGCGGGGCACACCCCGTCCCGGAGCAGCGGACCGACCAGCTCGGGCTCGGGCCTCTCGGCCTACACCCCCCTGGCCGGGAGCGGATCCCCCCGGATCGGCGCGCAGCGGCGCGACACCGGCGCAGCGGACACCGGGCCCACGGGCGCGTCCTCCGGTTACGCGGGACGGCCCGTGATCGTGCTCGGCGCCGGCCCGCGCGGCCCGCTCTCCGTCGATCTGGCCGACGAAGGGCCCCACCTGCTGATCGAGGGCCCCGCCGGCAGCGGCCGTACGGAGCTGCTGCGCGCCGTCGCCGCCTCCCTGGCCTCCGCCGCCCGCCCCGACCGGCTCGGCATCCTCCTCATCGACGGAGCGGGCGGCGAGCACGGAGAGCGCGGCGAAGGGCTGCGCCCCTGCACGGAGCTGCCCCACGCCTTCACCCACCTGGTGGCTTCCGAACCCGTACGGATGCGGGAGTTCGCCCAGGCGCTGGGCGGCGAACTGAAGCGCCGGGCGGAGCTCCTCGGCACGCTCGACTTCACCGAATGGCACGCCCGGTACGAGGAGTCCCAGGCGCTCACCGGCCACCGCGCCGCCGAGCAGCGCGGTGACCTCGAATCGCCCCCCAGCGGCACCCTGCGGCTGCGCACCACCGCGGCCCGCCCGGTGGACCCCGGTCCCTCCCCCCTGCCCCGGCTGGTCGTCCTGGCCGACGACTTCGACGCCCTGGTCGCCCCGGCGCTCGGCAGCCCCGGCCGCCCGTCCGCCGGGTCCGTCGTACGGGTGCTGGAGGCCGTGGCCAGGGACGGTGGGCGCCTCGGCGTCCACCTGGTCGCCACCTCGGGCCGCCCGGACCGCACCGAGGACACCGAGCTGGCCCGGGGCGCGCGGCTGCGCATCGTGCTCGACCCGCCCGTCGTCCCCCCGTCCCCGGACGAGGCCGCGCCGGGCCGAGGACGGCTGGGGCATCCGGACGGGCGGGTGACACCGTTCCAGGGTGGCCGCGTCACCGGCCGTATCCCGCGTACGGCGACCCTGCGCCCCACCGTCGTACCGCTGGAGTGGGAGCGGATGGGGGACCCGCCGACCCGTCGGCCGGTCCGCGAGCTGGGCAACGGGCCCACCGACCTGGCCCTGCTGGCCAGCGCCCTGGAGAGGGCGGCCCGTTCGGTGAACGCGGAGCCACTCCCTCCGCTGATCCCCTGATCGTCGCCGCTTCGGGATCCGCGCACGAGGCGACACCTGACTTCACGTCACGAGCCGATCACGATCAGCGAGTTGACGTGGGCGGCGGTATTGCGGCCCCGGTGTGCCGGGCATAGGACTGTGCGCACGGACGACGTGAACCGCACGATGTGAGACGTGAGCGGCACCGCAGGGTCCCACCGTTGGTGCCGGTCCGTGCTCATGCGCGCGCAGGAGAAACGGGGCAAGGGATGCGCAGAACCCTTCGCATGCGTAGGGCCGCACTGGTGTTCACCGCGATCGGGGCGCTGGCTCTCACCGGCTGCGGTGGTGGGGGCGACGCCGAGGACGAGGCGGGTGGAGGGTCCGGCACGAGCACGGACAGTCCGTCGACCGTCGACCTGCCGAAGCTGGAGGGCGAGAAGATATCGGTGGCCGCGGTCTGGACCGGGCCGGAACAGACCAACTTCACCAAGGTGCTCGACGAGTTCGAGAAGCGCACCGGAGCCACGGTCACCTTCGTCCCGGCGCAGGACCCGATCGTCAACTTCCTCGGTACGAAGATCGCGGGCGGCCAGCCCCCGGACGTCGCGATGCTCCCGCAGGTGGGCGCGATCCAGCAGGCCGTGGCCAAGAAGTGGGCCAAGCCGGTCGGCCCGGAGGCCCGGGCCCAGCTCGGCCAGAACTACGCGCAGGTCTGGCAGGACCTCGGCGCGGTCGACGGCACCCAGTACGGCGTCTACTTCAAGGCTGCCAACAAGTCGCTGATCTGGTACAACGCCAAGGCGTTCGAGAACGCGGGCGCGAGCGAGCCGAAGACCTGGGCGGACTTCCTCGCCACGGCCGAGACGATCTCCGCCTCCGGCGTCACCCCCGTCTCGGTCGGTGGCGCGGACGGCTGGACTCTCACCGACTGGTTCGAGAACATCTACCTCTCCCAGGCGGGCCCGGAGAAGTACGACCAGTTGGCCAAGCACGAGATCAAGTGGACGGACCCGTCCGTCAAGGACGCCCTGACCACACTCGCCGAGCTCTTCGGCAAGCCGGGCCTGATCTCCGGCGGCGCGGACGGCGCACTGCAGACCGAATTCCCCGTGTCCGTCACCCAGACGTTCACCGGCGGTGACCAGCCCAAGGGCGCCATGGTCTTCGAGGGCGACTTCGTCTCCGTCAACATCGCGCAGACCGAGGCGAAGATCGGCACGGACGCCAAGGTGTTCCCCTTCCCGGCGGTCGGCGCGGAATCACCCGTGGTGACGGGTGGCGACGCGGCCGTGGCGCTGAAGGACGGCAAGGGCGCCCAGGCACTGCTGACCTGGCTCGCCTCGAAGGACGCGGCGAAGATCTGGGCCGAGGCCGGCGGGTTCGTCTCGCCCAACAAGTCGCTGGACGCGGCCGCGTATCCCGACGACGTGCAGCGCAAGATCGCCGAGGCGCTGATCGACGCCGGTGACGACGTCCGGTTCGACATGTCCGACCAGGCACCGCAGTCGTTCGGCGGGACGCCCGGCAAGGGTGAGTGGAAGACGCTCCAGGACTTCCTCAAGAACCCGAAGGACATCGCGGGGACTCAAGCGAAACTGGAGTCCGACGCGGCCAAGGCGTTCACGAGCTGACGGGATGTCCACGGTGACAGCGGGGGGCGCCGGCAGCGCGCCGCCCGCCGACAAGCGTCCTGGCACGGGCACGGGCGAGCGCTCACGCAGAAGCGTGACCGGCACCCGGAGGGCCGTCGCGGCGGCCTTCCTGCTGCCGGCCCTGGTGCTGCTCGGCTCACTCGTCGTCTATCCGATCGTCTACTCCGTCTACCGCTCGTTCCTCGACCAGTCCGGGACCGGTTTCGCCGGCCTCGACAACTACAAGGCGCTGTTCACCGACGACACCATCCGCACCGCGGTCAAGAACAACGCGGTCTGGGTGGTGTTCGCGCCGACGGTCGCCACGGTGCTGGGCCTGATCTTCGCCGTGCTCACCGAGCGGATCCGGTGGGGTACGGCGTTCAAGCTGATCGTCTTCATGCCGATGGCGATCTCGATGCTGGCCGCCGGCATCATCTTCCGGCTGGTGTACGAGCAGGCGCCGGAGCGCGGGGTCGCCAACGCCGTGGCGGTGGGGGTGCACGACACGTTCGCGCAGTCCTCGGGCTTCCCCAAGGCGCATCCGCTGCCCGTCCATCCGCTGAAGGCGGGCGGCGGCGGTTCCTTCGTGACGAAGGAGACGGTGCGCGCCGGTGAGCCGGTGAGCCTGCCGCTGGTCGGGGTGGTCCCGGCGAAGATGCCGGGCGACGCGGAACCGGCGAAGCCGCCCACCGCGACCGGTGACGGGATCACCGGGACGGCCTGGCTCGACTTCGCCAAGGGCGGCGGCGGCAGACCCAACGTCGTCGACGCGAGGGAGCTCGGCCTCAAGGGCATCACCGTCGAGGCGGTGAGGGGCGGCGAGGTCGTCGCCTCGGCGACGGCCGGGGCGGACGGTGTGTTCACCTTGCCCGCCTCGGCGGACGGGTCCCTGCTCCGGCTTCCGGCGGACAACTTCCGGGAACCGTACAACGGTGTCGACTGGCTCGGTCCGTCCCTCGTGACGCCGGGCATCATCGGCAGCTACGTCTGGATGTGGGCCGGCTTCGCGATGGTGCTGATCGCGGCGGGCCTGGCGGGTCTGCCGCGCGAACTCCTCGAGGCGGCGCGGGTGGACGGGGCGAACGAGTGGCAGGTGTTCCGCCGGATCACGGTGCCGATGCTGGCGCCGGTGCTGGCGGTGGTCCTGGTCACCCTGATGATCAACGTCCTGAAGGTCTTCGACCTGGTCTTCATCATCGCGCCGGGTTCCTCCCAGGACGACGCGAACGTCCTGGCCCTCCAGCTGTACCGCTCCTCGTTCGGCACGGACGCGGACCTCGGGGTCGGCAGCGCCATCGCCGTACTGCTGTTGCTGCTCGTGGTCCCGGTCATGCTGTTCAACATCCGCCGGATGCGGAAGGAGGGGCGCCGGTGAGCACCCGGGCCCGCACGACACCCGCCCCCTGCCGGGGGCCCGGGGGTCGCCCCCCGGAAAGACACAGCAACATCCGCCGGATGCGGAAGGAGGGGCGCCGGTGAAGACGACCGGGAACAACACAGAGGCCGAGCCGGTTGCGCGGGTCGAGCCGGCCACAGGGGCCGAGCAGTCCCTCGCCACGCGGATCGCGGCCCGTGCGGGGGGCGGTGCCATGCGGGTCTTCCTGATCCTCGTGGCCCTGTTCTGGCTGATGCCGACCATCGGGCTGCTGCTCTCCTCGCTGCGCGGGGCGCAGGACATCGCCGCGACCGGCTGGTGGAAGGTCTTCACCGCGCCCTCCGAGCTCACCTTCGACAACTACCAGCGCCTGCTGGACAACTCCACCATCACCGGTTCCCTATTCAGCACGGTCATGATCACCGTTCCGTCCACGTTCCTGGTGGTCGTCATCGGATCGCTCGCCGGCTACGCCTTCGCCTGGATGGAGTTCCCCGGCCGTGACTGGTGGTTCCTGGTGGTCGTGGGGCTGCTGGTGGTCCCCGTGCAGGTCGCCCTGATCCCGGTGTCCGAGCTCTTCGGCACCATCGGGATCTTCGAGACCACCTTCGGCGTGATCATGTTCCACACGGCGTTCGGCCTGCCGTTCGCCATCTTCCTCCTGCGCAACTTCTTCGCCGAGATCCCGCGCGAACTGCTGGAGGCCGCACGCCTCGACGGTGCGGGCGAGATCCGGCTGTTCACCCGGGTCGTGATGCCGCTCGGCGGGCCCGCGATCGCCTCGCTCGGCATCTTCCAGTTCCTCTGGGTGTGGAACGACATGCTCGTCGCGCTGATCTTCGCCGACTCGGAGTCCCCGCCGATCACCGTGGCCCTGCAGCAGCAGGTACGGCAGTTCGGCAACAACATTGACGTGCTGGCGCCCGGCGCCTTCGTGTCCATGGTGATTCCGCTGGCGGTGTTCTTCGCCTTCCAGCGGCAGTTCGTCTCCGGCGTGATGGCGGGCGCCGTCAAGTAGCGCGGGTCGACACAGCACATACGTGCGTCAACACCAGGGCGGCCCGTTCATTCTCGACCGGGCCGCCCTACCTCGCATTTCCCCCGGATGCCACATCCCGCGTAACCAAGTCACTCCATCGGCCGTTTGCGGGCCACCTGCCCGCCCGCGAGCGCCCCCTGGATGTGTTGTGCCCCGGTTCAGTGTCATCGTGCCCGCGTACCGGGTCCAGGCGTATCTGCACGCGTGCCTCGACTCCGTGCTGAACCAGTCCTTCAAGGACTACGAGATCATCGTGGTCGACGACTGTTCACCGGACGCCTGTGGCCCGATCGCCGATGAGTACGCCGTACGCGACCCCCGGGTCAGCGCCGTCCACCTGCCGCACAACTCCGGTCTCGGGCCCGCCCGCAACGCCGGTGTGGCCAGGGCGGCCGGAGACTACCTGCTCTTCCTCGACGGCGACGACACCTTCGCCCCGGAGGCACTCCAGGCGATCGCCGACCGTCTGGAGGCCACCGGCGACCCCGACGTCCTGGTCTACGACTACGCCCGTACGTACTGGTCGGGCGAGAGCACGCGCAACACCTTCTCCCGGTACCTCGCCGAGACCGGCCCCGCCTCCTTCCGGCTCGCGGAGCGGCCCGAGCTGCTCAAGGTCCTGATGGTCGTCTGGAACAAGGCGTACCGCCGCGCGTTCGTCGAGGCCGAGGGCTTCACCTTCCCGCCCGGTTACTACGAGGACACTCCCTGGACCTACCCGGTGCTGATGGCCGCCGGGTCGATCGCCGTGCTGGACGCCGTCTGCGTCGGGTACCGCCAGCGGCGCAGGGGCAACATCCTCTCCACCACCACCCACCGGCACTTCGACGTCTTCGACCAGTACGACCGGGTCTTCGCCTTCGTCGACGCCCGCCCCGAACTCACCGCCTGGCGCCCGGTGATGTTCCGCCGGATGCTCGACCACTTCTCGACCCTCTTCACCTCCCGGGGCCGGCTGCCGCACGGCAGCCGCGCCGAGTTCTTCCGCCGCGCCCGCGCCCACTGCCGCCGCTACCGCACCCCCGGCGCCCCCGTTCCCCGTCGCACCCGGCTGCGGCACGCGCTGTTCCGGCTGGGCGCCCACCGCACCTACCGCGCCCTGTGGGCCGCCCAGCAGCTGCGCGGCCGGCTCGGGCACGCGGTCACCGCGGCACGCCGGGTGGTGCGCGGGGCCGCACTCCAGCTGCACTACCGCGTCCAGCTGCGGCTGCCCGTCCGGAGCGGGGACGCCGTCTTCGCCGCCTACTGGCACCGCGGCTACACCTGCAGCCCCGCGGCACTGGAGGCCACGGCCAGGGCCCTGGTGCCCGGGCTGCGCACCTCCTGGATCTGCCACCCGGAGGACGCGCACACGGTGCCGGACGCGACCCGCGTGCTGCACCCGGGGACGGCCGCGTACTGGACGGCCCTGGCACGCTCCAAGTACCTCGTGAACAACGTCAACTTCGACCGCAGACTCGTCAAGAGACGCGGCCAGGTGCTGCTCCAGACCCACCACGGGACGCCCCTGAAGACCATGGGCATCGACCTCGTGCACCGGCCCGCGGCGGCCGGCGCCATGGACTTCGACCAGCTGCTGCGCAATGTCGACAAGTGGGACTTCTCCCTCTCGGCCAACCAGCACTCCACCCTCGTCTGGGAGCGCACCTACCCCTCCGGGTACACCACGCTGGAGTACGGCAGCCCCCGCAACGACGTCTTCCGCCGCACGGGCCCCGGGGAGACCGCACGACTGCGGGCACGCCTGGGTGTCCCGGACGGAAGCACCGCCCTGCTGTACGCGCCGACCCACCGGGACCACCGGCGGACCCAGCAGCACCCCCTGGACCTGGAACAGCTGGTCCGCGTCCTGGGCCCGCACTTCGTGGTCCTGGTCCGCTCCCACTACCTGGACGCCACGGCCCGGGCCACCGCCGGCCGAACCCGGCACCCGCGGATCATCGACGTCAGCTCCCACCCGTCCGTCGAGGAGCTCTGTCTCGCCTCCGACGCGCTGATCACGGACTACTCGTCGCTGATGTTCGACTACGTCAACCTGGACCGGCCGGTCGTCCTGCATCTGGAGGACGCGCAGGCGTACGACAGCGCGCGTGGCACGTACTTCGACCCGGCGGTCTTCCCTCCCGGGGCGGTGGCCCGTGATCAGGAGGAGCTGTACGAGATCTTCGCCACGGACCACTGGCGCGGGCCCCGATCCGCACAGCGCCGGGCGGCGTTCCGGGCCCGGTTCTGCCCGTACGACGACGGACACGCGGCGGAACGGGTGGTGCGCCGCGTCTTCCTGGACGACACCTCCGGTCTGCCGCTGCCCACCCCGCTGACGGGCCGCGGGCCCACCGGGGTGCCGCGCCAGGTGCCGGTACGGGAGTACACGAACGGGTGAACCCCACGGTCCTACGGCTCCACGGCCGCCCCACGGCCCCCGGCTCCAAGGCTCGGGGCCGGGGGCGTCAGCGTTCCAGGAACGCGAACAGCTCCTCCCAGCGGCCCATGATCTCCGCCTCGGAGAACCGCTGGACGTTGGTCCGCGCCCGGTCCCCCATGGCGTCCCGCATACGGGGGTTGCCGGTGAGCCGGAGCAGCCGGTCGGCGAGCGCGCCGATGTCACCCGCAGGCGCCAGCAGTCCGTCCTCGCCGTCGCGCACGATCTCCCGTACGCCCGGCGCGCAGTCGAACGCCGCGCACGGCACCCCGCTCGCCATGGCCTCCAGCAGCGCGAGCGGGAAACCCTCGCCGCGTGAGGACTGGACGAAGACGGAGGAGCCGGCGAGGGCGCCGGGGACGTCGTCCGTACGGCCGCACCACCTGACCGAGGAGTCCAGCCCCAGCGCGGTGCACCGGGCCCTGAGGTCCGCTTCGTCCTCGCCCGTCCCGTGCACGTCCAGCCGCCAGTCGGGGCGCTGCGGAGCCACCCGTGCCCAGACGTCCAGGAGCATGTCGATGCCCTTCTGGTCGGTGAGCCGGCCGATGCTCGCGACCGACTTCTCGCGGCGCGGGGAGGGCACGTCGGGCAGCGCGGCCAACGCGTTGGGCATGAAGCCGACGTTGTTCATCCCGTCGCCCGCCCACTGGTCGGCGTCCTCCTCGGTGAGGACGAGCCAGCGGTCCAGCGGCGGGTAGTGGTTCTTGATCCAGCGGTAGCGGTGGCTCGCCCGCGAGTAGTCGTAGGACTCATGACTCATCCCGATGACCCGCAGACCGGCGGTGTCCGCCTCGCCGACCCACTCCATCGCCCAGACCTGGCTGACGATGACCACCCCGCCGGGCCGGGCGGCCCGGAAGATCTGCGAGAGCCGCTCGACGGCGCGCTGCTTCCGGGCCACCCGGTCGGCCTCGGCACGCCGGGCGGAGATCCTGAAGCGGTCCCGCAGGCCCGTGGGCTCCCAGGGCGTCGGAGGGTGCTCCGGGTACAGGGCGGTCACGGGGTAGCCGGGCGGCTCGGGCAGGGCCATCTTCCGCTCGGCGGCGTGGACGCCGATGGTGTGCACCCGGTGGCCCGCCTCCTGGAACAGCTGGGCGGTGCGGTGCATCCAGCCGGTCACACCGCCGAGTTCGTCGGTGCTGTTGGAGACGATGAAGAGATCACGGTCGCGGCTCATCGGCCGGCCTCCCCGGTACGGACGGTGCGGGACGGGACGATGTGCCGGGCGAACACGGTGTCGACGACCGTGCGGGCCGCGTCCCCGCGGTCGTACCCGCCGAACTCCGCGGCGAAGGACGCGCGTTGCTCCTGGTAGCCGGTGTCCGCGGTCTTCAGCCGGGCCAGGACGGCGAACAGCTCCTCCTCGGTCTCCGTCACCGGTCCCGGCGCCTTGTCCCGCAGGTCGAAATAGCTGCCCCGCTCCGCGGCGTAGGCGTCGAGATCGGGGGCGAACAGCACGATCGGCCGGTCCAGGAGCGCGTAGTCGAACATGATCGACGAGTAGTCGGTGACCAGGACGTCGGTGAGCGCCAGCAGTTCGCTGACGTCGTGATGGCGTGAGACGTCCACGACCGTCCCCGGCGGGCAGACGGGCAGGCTGGCGGCCTCCAGGTAGTGCGCCCGCACCAGCAGTGTGCAGGTGTCACCGAAGCGTTCCGCGAAGCGCGCCGCGTCGAGCAGGAGCCGCTGCCGCTTCCGCTTGCCCGGCCCGCCCCGGAACGTCGGCGCGTACAGCACGACCTTGCGGTGATCGGGCAGGCCCAGCTCCGCCGCGAGCGCCGGACGGGGCAGCCGCCCCTCGGCCTCGTCCCGGGCACGCGCGGCCACCAGGGCGTCGTTGCGCGGGTAGCCGGTGCGCAGCAGGGTTTCCTCGGGCAGCCGATAGGCGCGGGCCAGTGTGCGCTCGTCGTGTTCGGAGCGTACGAGGAAGTGGTCGAAGCGCCGCACCGCCTTCTGGAGCCGTTCGCGCTGCGGGGCGTTCTGCAGGCGGACCCGTGTCTCGTCGAAGCCCATGCGTTTGTACGCCGACCCGTGCCAGGTCTGGAGGTAGGTCGTGCCGGAGGGCTTGTCGAGGTGCTGCGGGAAACCCTGGTTGTCGACCCAGTACTCCGCGCGGGCCAGGGCCCACAGATAGCGCCAGGACCAGCGGCGCACGAGCGTGGCGTCCGTGGGGAAACCGGCCGGGGAATCGGCGTACGACCAGACGCAGCGCAGCGGGAGTCCCCGGGCCCGCACCTCCTCGTGGACCGCCCGGGGGCTGTCGCCGTAGCAGCTGCCCATGTGGCTCTCGAAGACCACGGAGCCCTTGCGCACGGGAAGCCGGAGCAGCCATGAGCGGTAGACGGAGACCTTGAAGCCCCTGCTGTGCAGCCGGTCCCGGCGCTTGCGCAAGGCCCGCAGCAGGAGCCTGGCACGGCGGGCGGGGCGGAAGTGGGTGGCGTAGTGGACCAGCCGGCGGACCGTGCGGGCCGGTCGGCGGCGGGCTTCCAGCCGCAGCGCCAGATGGTCCCGCAGGGTGACGTAGGGCTGCCAGGTGTCCCCGGCCGCTCTGCCCATCCGGGGCAGCGCGGGAGAACGGTCCCCCGGGCCGACGAGGTCATGGGCGGCGAAGAGGTCGCTCACCGAGCGGGTCCGGCCGTCCTCCACGACCATCCGCACGTCCCACACCGTGTCGCGGGCGCCGAGTGGACGCAGCAGGCGGGTGAGGTCGGCGCGGACCGACCAGCTGATCCCGGTGGCGTCCGGCCGCAGCACGTCGACCGGGGCGCGGAACGTGCGCAGGCCGTCGCGTACGCGGAATTCCAGCTGGGCCGTGAGGGGACCGTCCGGGTCGGGGCCGGTGTGCGCCGGCAGGGCGAGGCGGCCCGCCAGCAGGACCCACCGGCCCTCGGCCTCGTAGCGGGTGAGCCTGTTCATCAGCTTCAGCTCGCCGAAGGTGCGGTACCGGTGGCCGAGTTCGGTGACGTCCAGCACGGGGTCGGGCCCGCCGGGCCAGTACACCCGTCCGTCGTCCGCCGTCGTGAGGGGCGCCGCCACGACACCCCTCCTGCGCAGCGCGTACGCCGCGGTGAGCACCGCGTCCGCATCGCCCCGCTCCAGCAGCCGGACACCCACCCGCTCGACGGGCGGGAGGGTGAGCAGGGCCGGCTGCGGGACGCAGCCGGGCAGGACCCGGGCCGCTGTCGCCGTGATGCGTTCGCGTGCGGCGGCGGGCCGCTCGGGGAAGGTACGCACCAGCGGCACGAGGTGGTCCTGGAGGAAGGCGCGCTCCCGCTCCTCGCACAGTTCCGCCAGCCCTTGGGCCACCAGCACGTGGCACACCCGCCGGTGTGCCTCCACGAGCCCGGCGAGGTCCCGGCCTGCGTCCGGTACGGCCCTCCCGGAGACGATCCGGCGGCGTACGAGTGCGATCCGGCCGACGGCGGCCGCCGCCAGCGGCCCGAACAGGATCCCGCTGTGGGTGAGGTCCTCGTCGTAGCGCAGCGCGTGCCGCTCCACCGCCGCGCGGCGCAGACAGAATCCGGTGACCAGGGCGTCGCGCACGACCAGTCCGGGGGCTTCGTCGAACCGGCGGACCGTACGGGAGCGGAGGAACAGCGGATGCTGCCAGGAGGGTTCCCGCTCCTTCCCGCCGTCCCCGGTGTGCCGGCTCCAGCGCCCTGCGACCAGGTCGGCACGGGTGCGCGACCCGGCCTCCCAGAGGTTACGGCAGGCGTGCCGCTGGAGACGTTCACCGGTGTCGAGCACGAGGACGTACGTGCCCCGCGCCGCGACCAGGCCGGCGTTGCGCAGCGCGGCGACGGAGTCCGTATCGGGGTCGAGGACGCGGAGGCGGTCCGGCGCCCGGTCGGCGAACGATCCGGCCGCCTTCCGCAGAGCTACGGATGAGCCGGCGGGCAGGACGACGAGGGCCTCGACGGCGCGCAGGCTCTGGTCGAGCACGGACTCCACGGACGCCGCCCACGCGTCCTCCCCGTCCTCCGCCGCGGTGATCACACAGCTGAAGTCGAGCGTGCTCATGCCCGCACCCCCTTCAGCATCCGGTCCACGACCTGGGCGGCCGCCGTCCCGTCGTCGAGGTCACAGAAGGACTCGCGGAAGGCCGCGTACGCCTCGCGGTGGCCCGCCGTCGCGGCCTCCGGGTCACGCAACGCCTCGACGACCGCGGCCGAGTCGGTGATCAGTGGGCCGGGCGCCCGGTTCTCGAAGTCGAAGCAGAAGCCGCGCAGGGTGTCGCGGTAGTGCTCCAGGTCGTAGGTGTGGAAGAGCATGGGCCGCCCCGTCTGCGCGAAGTCGAACATCAGGGACGAGTAGTCCGTGACCAGCACATCGCTGATCAGCATCAGCTCCGCGACTTCGGGATGGCGTGACACGTCCCGGACGAAGTCGCTCTCCGGGATGGTCCCGCCGACCAGGTAGTGGCGGCGGACCAGCAGGACGTGGTCGTCGCCCAGTGCCTTCCGCGCCTGGCCCAGGTCCAGCTGGAGGTCCAGCCCGTACAGCCCGCTCCGCCTGGGCAGGTCCTCGCGCCAGGTGGGGGCGTACAGGACGACGCGCTTGCCGTCGGGCACGCCGAGCGACTGCCGGACGGCGTCGGCGAGCTTCGCCCGGTCGGGGGCGTGCAGCAGGTCGTTGCGCGGGTAGCCGCACTCGAGCACCTCGCCCGTGTGTCCGAAGGCGCGGCGCAGGACGGGCGTGGAGAAACTGTTCGGCGAGACGAGCACGCTCCACTGGGCGGCACGCCGAGGCATGGAGTCCATGTACGCGGTGTCCGCGAACGCGGTGCCCGCCAGGTCACGGCCGATGCGCTTGAGCGGGGTGCCGTGCCAGGTCTGCACGACGCACTGCCCCTCCGACCGCTCGAACCACTCGGGCAGCTGGGTGTTGGTGACGATCCACCGGCTGCGGGCCAGGGCCTCGTGCCATTCGGCGCTGTGCAGGGCCACGGCGCGGACCCCCGCCGGCACCGCGGCCTGCTGGTCCCGCACCACCCAGAGGTGCCGGACGCCGGTGCGGCGCCGGACCAGCTCCTCGTGGACGGCGCGGGGCGAATCCGAGTACTGGCGCCCGTCGAAGCTGGAGTAGAGGACGGTGTCCCACAGCTCCCGTCCCCGCAGGCTCACATACCGCTCGCGCAGCCGGCGCTGTCCGTACGCCCCCCGCTCCCCCGGCGGCAAGGCACTGCCGGACCGCAGGGAGAGCCGGTCGTGGAAGCGCCTCTCCAGGGTGAAGCGGCGCCCTCCCAACTCGCGCCCCACCGGCAGGCCCGCGTGCAGCTGGTGCACCACGCGCAGCGGGGCGTACCGCTCCGGATCGGTCACACCACGCTCCCGGAGGGAGAGATACCACCGGCCCTCGGCGAGCGGCAGCGCCCCACCCGCCCCGTCCACGGCACCGGGAGACAGCGCCGTGCGGAAACCGGTGCCCGTGCGTTCCACGGCGAAGCCGTTCTCCTCCTGGTGGCCGCTGTGGCGCAGGACGAGCTCGACCGGGCGGTCCCGCACGGCCGGGAAGGTCCCCTCGAGGAGCAGGCCGCCGTCGTCCGTCCACGAGACGGAGGTGGCGACGGGCCGCACGTCCCGGTCGGTGAGCACCAGGTCACCGGAGGGATTGGCGGCGGCGTAGATCTCGCGGCCACCGGGCAGCGGATACCGCGCGGCGTCGGTCTCCGGGCGGGCGGCGACCGTCAGCCGGCGCTCCCCGGCGACCAGTTGCACACCCCAGTCGCCGTCGGAGCCACGGAACGTCACCAGCGGCACCTCGGCGATGACGGTGCGGCCGTCCCCGCTCCGGGACGTGCCCCCGTCCGTCGGCCCGTCCGTCGGCCTGTCCGTCGACAGGGGGAACTCGCGGGTCTCCTTCGTGCGCCACTCCTGGATCCGCAGGGCCGTCGGTGTGTCCCCGCCGAGCAGCCGCACCGCGATCCGGATCGCGTCACCGGTCGGCGCGTGGCCGGCGAGCACGGCGTCGACCCGCTCGGCACGCAGTTCCAGCTTGTTCCCGGCGAGCAGCGGCACGACCCGGGTGCGCTCGTCGACGTAACGCACCGCGGGCGCGGCCGGATTGCCGAGCAGCCGCATCGGCCCCCGGCGCGGCCGGCCCGCGCCGATGACGACGGATTCCAGCTTCCAGAGGGTCTGGACGCCCCGCCTGGTGCGCAGGGTGACGAGCCGGCGCGGGTCCACGACGGTCTCGAAGCCGGACCGTTCGTAGCCGTGCAGCGAGCGGCCCGACCCGGCCGCCGCCTCGTCCGTCGGCGTCCTGCGCAGCCGGAGCGGGACCAGCCGGCGTCCCGACCTCAGCCAGCCGGCCCCGGCCGACCCGCCCGGGGCGTTGCGGACGTAGGCGTACCCCTGGAGGTGCAGGAGCCCGTCCCGCCACACGGCCTCGGTGAGGTGCGCGTGCACGGGAAGGTCCTCGGCGGCCAGTGCGGTGACCTTGCGTGGGAGGGGCGCGGCGATACCCGGGTACTCGGCCCGGGGCCGCAGCCGTCCCCGTACGTGGAAGGTGTCACGGTCGGTGGACTCATGGGCCAGGAGCGCGAGCAGCTCCGTGGTCCTGTGCTCCTTGATGAGCTGCCACTTGACCCGCAGGTGCAGGGGAAGCGCGTCGAGGACGGCCGGTTCGACCGTGTCGGCGAAGGCGTTGGCGTGGAGGAGGAAGGCCTCGTGGAAGCTCTCGTCACCGTCCGGGAGCGCCTCGATGAACAGCCACAGGTCGCCGGAGAGCACGTGCTCGTCGTAGCGCCGCTTCGCCTCCGTCATCTCCCGGTCCGCGAGGAACCGGCTGACCGTGGTCACGGCGGTGACCCGGTCGCGGATGCCCCGCGCCACGGCGCGCCGGGAGGTGATCGAGCCGTCGCGGTCCCGCCAGTGGTAGACCGGCTCCGCCACGACGTCGACGCCGCGTGCCAGGAAGTGTGCGGGCAGGACGACGGAGATGTCCTCGTACAGGACGCCCGTCGGGAAGGCGAAGGCGTGCTGGTCCCAGAAGGACCTGCGGAACACCTTGTTGCACGCGATGCGGTCACCGAGCAGGATCCAGTCACGGGTGACATGAGTGGCCCGGCGGGCCCTCTCCATCGGCCTGCGGAACATCGGGGACTGCTCGAGCGCGCCGTTCGGCCGGAGCCGCAGGACGTTACCGGTCGCGAAGTCCGAGCCCGACGCGTCGAGCGCGCCGAGCATCCTGGCGAAGGCACCCGCCGGTACGGCGTCGTCGCTGTCGACGAACGCCAGGTACTCGGCCTCCGGATGCGCCTGTTCCGCGCCGGCGTTGCGCGCGGCCCCGAGCCCGGCGTTCTTCTGCCGGAGCAGCCGGAAGCGCGGGTCGCGCCGGGAGAACTCCATCGCCACGTCGGCGCTCCCGTCCGTCGACCCGTCGTCGACCATGACGACTTCCAGATCGGTCATGGTCTGACCGGCGAGGGAGTCCAGGCAGGCTCCGAGGTACTCCTCGGTGTTGAAGAGCGGGACGACGACGGTGAGACGGGGTGCCATGGCGCTGCGCACGATCCTTCCGGACGGACGAACGGACTTCCTGTACGGGGAACGAGCCCCGCGCCGGGGAGGCACGGGGCTCGCGAGGGGGGCACTGCCCGCTCGGGGTTCGACCGGGCATTGCCTGCTCAGGGTTTGACGGCGATCCGGCCTTCGTCCATGCGGAGCAGCAGGAGCTGCTCGCCGGTCTCCTCCAGGAACTCGTCCACGGCCTGGCGCGAGCCCTGCCAGTAGCCGTAGTCGTCGATCAGCAGCACACCGCCGCTCACCAGGCGCCCGTACAGATGCTGGAGCTCGTGCTTCGTCGACGCGTACCAGTCGGTGTCCAGCCGGAGGATGGAGATCTGCTCCGGTGCCTGCCCCGGGACGGTGTCCTCGACCTTGCCCCGTACGTAGTGGACGCGGTCCTTCGGGTACGGGACCTGCTCGAAACCGGCCTGTACGTCCTCCAGGGAGGCCACGGCCCAGATGGGGCGGTCCTTGCCCTGCGCGTCCAGCAGCTCCTGGGCCGGCCTGCCGTCCCGCCGCAGGTCCTCGGCAGTGGGCGGTGTCATGCCCTCGTAGGTGTCGAAGAGGTAGAGGTCGCGCCCCGTCTCGCCCAGCGACAGCAGCGTCCTGGCACAGGCCTGCATGGAACCGCCGCGCCAGACGCCGCACTCGACGACGTCCCCCGGGATGCCGTGCCTGACGATGTGCCGGGTCGCGAGGACGAAGGCGTTGAGCCGCTCCGGGGAGGTCATGGTGTACGGCTTGACCGCACGGATGATGTCCTTCGCCTCGTCGTCGTAGTCGGCGGGGAACTGCGACGCCTTCGCCGCCTGCTTCTGCGGTGCCTGCTTCTGCGCCACCGCCGGCGGCTCGGCGGGGGCCGGGCGGGGAGCGGGCAGCGCCGCGCGCCTGAGCTGGTACCCGGTGAGTTGCTGAAGGACGCCGTTGACGGCGTTGCGCCAAGCCATGGGGCCGGACAGTACGCGCGCTTTGCGGCTCATGTCATCTTTCGTCAACCTTTGGTTGATGCGACCGTACGGCTGTCCGGCCGCCCGCACCGTTCCCGGCCGTCCAGCGGGCGCGGCAGCGGCACCCGGTCCACTCCCCCGGCCCGGTTGGCCCACCACACCGCCGTCTCCCGCACGGCGAAGTCGGCCAGCGTGTTCTTCAGCCGGGTCACCGGCCGGCGGTGCGGCCGCGGCCTGCGGAAGACGCCCACCGAGTCGCCCCAGTAGGCGGCCTTGGCGTCGATGGAGGCGTAGTCGTGCCAGATGCCCTTGGCCGGCGGGAAGTCCGTGTAGGCCTCGCAGAGTTCGAGGCGGGAGTGGGCGGCCATCGCCCGGAACCCGTCCGGGTAGTAGCGCCAGCAGTCCTGCGCGTCATGGGCATGGCCGCGCGAGGGCGCGGTGATGAAGGCGTAGCCGCCGGGCCTGAGCACCCGGGCGATCTCCATCATCGACACCCAGAAGAAGGGGATGTGCTCGAAGGCCTGGCCGGACAGCACCACATCGGCGCTGCGCGACTTCGCGGGGATCCGGTAGGGCCGGGTCATGACCGCGTCGACGTTGGGGCCGTCGAGGACATCGACCCCGAAGTAGTCGATGTCGTGGTCCGCCAGCAGCCCTCGGTGGGTGCGGGTCTGCTTGCCGGAGATCCGCGAGCCGAGGTCCACGACGCGGTGCCTGCGGGCCCTGGGCAGGTACTCCTCGATACAGAGCCGCATCTGCTCGTAGGCGGACCGGTGCATGAGCTTCTCCCAACGTTGCGGTGAGCGCGTGCTGTTGAGCACAACGACGGCGGGGCGCGGAGGGGTCGCCCCGTACGGGTGATGCCGGGGTGCGGAGCGAGGCAACGCGAGGGGAGTCTTCGGGCCTTCAGGTCTCGGGGGAGTGCGTGCCCGACCCGCGACCCCCGGTTGCCGGACCCTCTCAGTCCGGACGCGCCGGGAAGATCCTGCGCACCACGCGCTCCGCCGCGTGCCCGTCGTCGTACGGGCAGAAGCGGCTGCGGAACGCGGCGCGCAGCGCGTCGGCCTCCGGGGACCTCCAGGCGTCGCTGAGCAGTACCTCCCGCAGCTCGTCCTCCGTGGTGGCGACGGCGCCGGGGGTGTCGCCGGGACGGCCCGACAGCAGGTCGACGTAGGTGCCGCGAGAGGCGCGGTAGGCCTCCCAGTCGGGCGCGTAGGTGATGACCGGACGGTCCAGGCAGGCGTAGTCGAACATCAGGGACGAGTAGTCGGTGATCAACGCGTCCGACGCCAGGAAGAGCTCCTCGACGACGGGGTGGCCGGTGACGTCGAGGACCCGGCCCCGCGCCGCTGTCCCCGCCGAACGCCCGTAGAAGTAGTGGGCGCGCACCAGCAGCACCCAGCCGGGCCCCAGTTCCCGGCCGAGGCGTTCCAGGTCGAGCCGGGGGACGAAGCCCTTGCGGTAGTCGCGGTGGGTCGGTGCGTACAGCAGCACGGTCGCCCCGGGTGCGATGCCGAGCTCCGCGCGGATCTTGTCGCACCGCCCCGGATCTGCGGTCGACAGGATGTCGTTGCGCGGGTAGCCGTACGGCAGTTGTTCGTACGAGGACGGGTAGGCCCGGTCCCAGACCTCGGTGCTGTGCGGATTGGCGGAGAGGCTGAAGTCCCACTGGTCGGTGTGGGCGACGACCCGCTCGAAGCTGACGCCGTTGGTGAGGGCGGGGTACGGGAGCTGGTCCAGGCCCATGGTCTTCAGCGGGGTGCCGTGGTGGGTCTGCAGATAGACCTGGCCGGGGCGTTTGGTGAAGCCGCCGGGGAAGCTGGAGTTGTTGACGAGGTACGTCGCGGTGGCCATGGTCCGCCAGTAGGCGCGGGAGCCCTCGATGACGTACGGCACACCGGGCGGCATCCGGTCGCGGTGCCGGGAGGAGACGACCCAGACGCCCCGGATGTGCGGGACCAGTTCCCGGGCCTTGGCGTAGACGGCGGCCGGATTACAGGCGACGCCCCGGTTCCAGTAGGCCCCGTAGACGGCGAGGCGGGGGTCCAGCGGGCGGTGCAGGTCGGCGCGGTAGAGCGCCCTCATCACGCGGGCGCGCAGCGACTTCCTGCCCGCGCGCGCGGCGGTCCGCGCCCGGGCACGCCCGGCGCGGACCGCGGCCCGGGCCCGGTGTGCGGCGTACCGGCCGGGGAGCCCGGCCGCCCGGAAGAAGGCGGCACGGTCGCCGGGGGCGATCCGGCCCGGGTCGTCGAGCACTGCCGTCAGGTGCGCGCGGCGCACGCCCGGCACACGCGGGTCGCCGCCGGTCTCGGCGGCCAGCCGCTCGTACGCGTCGATGACGGCGAAATGGCTCCGGCCCGGTGCGCCGGCGGACGCACCGGTGCGGCGCAGCCGGTGACGTACGCAGACGCGGTCGAGCGAGGCGAGGGTGCCCGCGTCGGCGGCGAGGAAGGCCGCACGGTGGACGGGTACGACGTCGTCGTAGGGCCCGTCCGGGAAGCGGAGTCGGTGCGCGTCCCAGAAGGCGCGGCGCACGAGCTGGTGACGGGCGGCCGGCAGGGCATCACCCGGCCGGGCCGTGCCCCACCAGTCGACCTGGTCGTGGCCCAGGCGCAGCACATCGGGCCGGCCCTCCGCCAGCCGCCCGGAGATCTCCGCGAACGCCCCGGGGAGGAGCAGGTCCTCCCCGTCGAGGAAGAGCAGATAGGTCCCGCGCGCCGCCGCCGCACCGGTGTTACGGGCCGCGCCCCGGTCCCAGGGACCGTCGAGGACGAGCACGCGCACCCGGGGGTCGCGCGCGGCGCACTCCCGCGCGATGGCGGGCTCCGGTCCGTCGCCGGACGCGCAGACGGCGATCAGCTCCAGGTCCGCCGGCCCGCCCCCCTCCGGCTGCTGCCCGGTCACGGACTCCAGGGAGGCCCTGAGATACCCCTGAACGCGGTGGGCGGACACGACGACACTGAGCAGCATGGCAGCCGAGCGTAACGGGGACCGCACGGCCCACCCCAGGGATCTTCACCCGTTCGGGTCAGTGGCGTGACCCGGGGCGCTTTCCCCGGTTGAGCCGCACATGAAGCCACTCCTCAGCGTCGTCGTCCCGGTGCACAACGTCGAGGACTATCTGGAGGAGTGCCTCACCTCGCTGGCGGGACAGTCCCTGAAGGACATCGAGGTGGTGCTCGTCGACGACGGCTCGACGGACGGGAGCCGCCGCATCGCCGAGGAGTTCGCCGCCCGGGACGACCGCTTCCGCTGCGTCCACCAGGCCAACGCGGGACTGAGCGCGGCCCGCAACACGGGCATCGCGCACACCACCGCCGATGTCCCCTACCTGGCGTTCGCCGACAGCGACGACATCGTGGTCCCCGACGCCTACGAACGGATGCTGGCCTCCCTGGAGGCGACCGGCTCGGACCTGGTGACGGGCAACGTGTGGCGGCTCAGCGGGCAGGGAAGCCGGCAGGCCTGGCAGTACCGCTGGCTGACCGCCGACCGCCCCCGCACCCACATCACCCGCGACTCCCGGCTGCTGGCCGACCGCGTCGCCTGGAACAAGGTGTTCCGGCGCTCCTTCTGGGACCGGCACGCCTTCTCCTTCCCCGTGGGCAAGCTCTACGAGGACACCCCGGTGATGATCCCGGCGCACTACCTCGCCGGGTCGGTGGACGTGCTGCGCGAGCACGTCTACCACTGGCGGGTCCGGGAGGGCTCGATCACCCGGCGGCGTACGGACGTACGGGGCGTACGGGACCGGATCGCGGCCTGTGAGCAGGTCAGCGCCTTCCTCGCGGACCGCGGCGCCGCACAGCGGCTGCGCTACGACACCTCGTGCCTGCGCGACGACTTCGTGTACTTCCTGGAAGGGCTGCCCATGGGCGGTCCCGACTACCGCGCGGCGTTCATGGCGGACGCGGGCGCCTTCCTCGACCGGGCGGGCGACGCGGCGCTGGCCGGGCTTCCGGCCGACGCGCGCATCCGCTGGCAGCTGGTGCGCGAGCGCAGGGCCGACGAGCTGCTGGCCCTCCTGGAGTTCGAACGGGCCAACGGAGCAGGCACCTTCAGCGTCGCGGGCCTCCCGGGACGGCGGCGCGCGGTGCACCCCGCAGTCGTGGCCGGTCCCCCGGCCCGCCTCGGCAAGGGTGACCTGCCCGCCGTGGCGCGGCTGGTGGGGGCGTCGTGGGAGGAGGACGGCCGGCTACGGCTGCGGGGATACGCGTACATCCGCAACCTCCCGGCCCGGGCGGCCCGGCACTCGCTGAAGGCCGGTCTGGTGCGGGAGGCGGCGGGCGGACGGCTGCGGGCCGTCCCGGTGCGCACGGTACGCACGGACCGCGCCACCGCGGACTCCGGCCAGGAACTGCACGCTTACGACTACGCGGGCTTCGAGATGGTCCTCGATCCTGCCCGGCTGGGGCCGGGCACCTGGCTGGTGGGCGTGGTGGTGGCCGGGCACGGCGTCGTACGGCGGGCGGCGCTGCGCGCGGTGGAGGCGTCCGCCGCGCAGCCGCTGGTCCACGACCTGGGCGAGGGGCGGCGCGCGGTGCTCGGCTACCGGGACGGCCGGCTGGAACTGGCCGTGACCAGCCTCCCGGCGGTGGCCACCGGCCACGACCGCGGGCCGGACGCCCTGGAACTGACCGGCCTGCTGTACGGGGGTGCGCGGCCCTCAGCGCTGGTGCTGAGCCGTGACGGGGCCGCGGAACACGTCTGCCCGGTGCGGTGCGACGACGGTCCGGACGGGGGCGGGGGCAGCTTCAGCGCCCGGATCCCGCTCGCTGCGCTCGCCGCCGGGCCCGCACCGGGGGCCCGGTGGCGGGCCGCGCTCCTGACCGACGGTGTCCGCGCGCCGCTCGCCGCGTCCCCGGACCTGCCGCCACCCGCCTTCGCGGACGCCGCGGGCCGTCTGGTGGTGGAGGTGTCCGGCGGTCCTCGCGTGTACCGCGCCCGGCCCGCTCCTGACGGCGGGCTGCGCATCGAGGGAGCCGGGACCGGTGTACTCGTCCTGCGGCACAGCGCGCTCGGGGAGACGATGGCGGTCCCCGTCGCACACCAGGAGGCCCGCTTCACGGCCGTGCTCACCCGGCCGCCCCGGGAGGGCGACTACGAGGTGTTCCTGGACGACCGGCCCGTGCGCGTCGGCGCGGCGCTCGCCGCCCTCCTTCCTGTGAGCGCCGCCGGCGCGCGCTTCCGCCTGGACCGCCGTCACGGCGACCGGCTGACCGTGCACTGCGCGCCGGCGCTCGCCGACGCCGAGCGGAGCGCGTACCACCAGCGCCGACTACGGACGGCGCACTACCCGGCGCAGCGCCGGCTGCCGCTCCGGGACGTCGTGCTCTACGCCGGTGAGGGGTCCCCGCGCGCCGTGCACGCCGAGCTCGTGCGCCGGAGCACCGCCACCGAGCACCTCTGGGTCACCGACGGATCCGCGGGCGCCGCGACCCGCGTCCCGCCCACGGCCGCCCCCGTCGTGGCGCACAGCACCGCCTGGTACGAGGCGCTGGCGCGGGCCCGCCGGATCGTCGTGGCCGGGCAGCTGCCCGTCTGGTTCGAGCGCCGCCCGGACCAGACGGTCGTACAGACCTGGCACGGCGCCCCGCTCGGCCGGTTCGGCCTGGACCTCACCGGCACCCTGTACGCCGATCACCAGTACCTGGCCACCCTCGCGCACCGCTCCGCCCAGTGGTCGCTCCTGGTCTCCCCCAGCGCCTTCGCCACCCCGCACCTCCGCCGCGCCCTGGCCTACCGAGGTGAGGTGCTGGAGGCGGGTTCCCCGGCCGACGACCTGCTGTCCGCACCCGGCCGGGACAGGGCGGCCGAGCGGGTACGCCGTGGCCTCGGCGTCCCGGAGGGCCACCGCGTGGTGCTGTACGCGCCGACGTACCGCGATCACCTCGCGCACCCGCCGTCCGTCGTGCCCGGCGGCTCCGGCCCGCTGTACCGCTGGGATCCGGCACTCGACCTGCCCGCACTGGCAGGGTCCCTGGACGACCGCACCACCGTGCTGGTCCGCAGGCACCCCCGGGTGACCGGCAGCGTGCCCGCGCACCCCGCCCTGCGCGACGTGTCCACGCACCCGGACGCCACCGAGCTCCTGCTGATCGCCGATGTGCTGGTCACCGACTACTCGGGCCTGGCGTTCGGCTTCGCCATCACCGGCCGTCCGATGCTCTTCCACACGTACGACCTGGAGCACTACAGGGACACCGTGCGCGGCTTCTGCCTGGACTTCGGGACCCGGGCCCCCGGGCCGCTGCTCGTCACCACCCAGGAGGTCGCCCGGGCCGTGCGGGCCACGGCCGTACCGACTTCGCAGGACCCGCACGCCGAGGCGTACGAGAGCTTCCGTCGGGACCACTGCGGCCCCGCCGACGGCGGGGCGGCACGCCGCGTCGTGGACCGGCTGCTCGACGGGGCGTCCGCCCCGCCGCACCCCGTCAGGCCTTGAGCGCCCGGACGGCCGAGGCCGCGAGATCGTCCAGGTACCCCTGGGGAAGATCTCCGCGGACGACGACGAGGCGCCAGTACAGCGGTCCGACGATGAGGTCCAGCGCCCGGTCGGGATCACAGCCCTCGGGCAGCTCGCCACGCGCCACCGCCGCCCGTACGACCACGGCGGCCACTCCCTGCTGCTGGTCCAGCAGGGCGGCCTTGATGGCATCGGAGATCTCCGGGTTACGGGCCGCCTCGACCAGCAGGTCAGGGATCACCTGCGAGGCGACGGGGTGACGCAGGGCGTACGCGGCCAGTTCGAGCACGGCGCGCACGTCCCCGTACAGCGAACCGGTCGCCGGCGCCGGCATGCCCTGCGCGGCGACGGCCGCGACCAGGTCCAGGACCAGGTGGAGCTTGGACTTCCAGCGGCGGTAGACGGCGGTCTTGCCCACTCCCGCGCGCCGGGCGATGCCCTCGATCGACATCCGCGCGAATCCGACGGCGGCCAGCTCATCGAAGACGGCGCCGCGGATCGCGTCGGTCACGTCCTCGCGCAGCACCGCGGCACCTGCCGGGGTGCGGCGCCCGGTTCGCCGTTCGGTGGTCATGGCCCGAATGATAGACCGTGACGACGAAACGGTTGCGTTGCGACGTACAAACGTCCTACTGTCAGCGTTGCGACGATACGGTGCCGTCCCATCGGACCGGATCTGTTCGCCTTGATCCCCCCGCCTCCCGTCGAAAGCGACCGTGGTGAGCCAGACAGCAGCCCCGCCGGCCCCGGTGGACACCGCATCTCCCGACCTCCTCCCCGTGTACGGACCCGGCGAGCTGGCCGCGCTAGCGGCCCGGCACGGACTGACAGTCAGCGGAGCCCGGCCGACGCTCGGTGCGTACATCCGGCAGCTCTGGGGGCGCAGGCACTTCATCACCGCCTTCGCCACGGCCAAGCTGACCGCTCAGTACAGCCAGGCGAAGCTCGGCCAGATCTGGCAGATCATGACCCCGCTGCTCAACGCGACGGTCTACTACTTCATCTTCGGCGTCCTGATGAACACCGCGCACGGAGTCCCCGACTACGTGCCCTTCCTCGTCACCGGCGTCTTCATCTGGACCTTCACCGCCAGCTCGATCACGGCCGGCACCCGGGCCATCAGCGGCAACACCGGACTCGTCCGGGCCCTGCACTTCCCCCGCGCGTCCCTGCCGATCGCCCTGGCCATCCAGCAGCTCCAGCAGCTGTTGTTCTCCCTGGGCGCGCTGTTCCTGATCCTGCTGGTGTTCGGCCAGTACCCCCGGCCGTCCTGGCTGCTGGCCATCCCGGCGCTCGCCCTGCAGGCCCTGTTCAACACCGGCATCTCGATGGTCATGGCCAGGCTCGCCGCCAAGACCCCCGACATCGCCCAGCTGACCCCCTTCATCCTGCGCACCTGGATGTACGCGTCGGGCGTCATGTGGAGCCTCGACACCCTGCTCACCACCGACCGGGTGCCGCGGCTCGTCCTGCTGGCGCTGGAGTGCAACCCGGCGGCCGTCTACATCGACCTGATGCGCTACGCCCTGATCGACAGCTTCACCGGCGCGCAGCTGCCCCCGCACGTGTGGGCCGTCGCGACCGGCTGGGCACTCGTCTGCGGCATCGGCGGTTTCGTGTACTTCTGGAAGGCCGAGGAGCGGTACGGACGTGGCTGACACCCCTGACATGCGTGTACCCACCGTCGTCGTCGACGACGTCCACATCACCTACACGGTCAACGGCGCCCGCACCGGCAGGGGCAGCGCCACCTCCGCCCTGAACCGGATCGTGTCCCGCCGCCAGCCTCGGGGCGCACGCCAGGTGCACGCCGTGAAGGGCGTCAGCTTCGCCGCGTACAAGGGCGAGGCCATCGGCCTGATCGGCTCCAACGGATCCGGGAAGTCGACGCTCCTCAAGGCGATCGCGGGGCTGCTGCCCCCGTCGAAGGGCCGGGTCCACACCCAGGGCCAGCCCTCGCTGCTCGGCGTGAACGCCGCCCTGATGAGCGACCTGACCGGTGAGCGCAACGTGGTGCTCGGCGGGCTGGCCATGGGCATGACGCGTGAACAGATCCGCGAGCGCTACCAGGACATCGTCGACTTCTCCGGCATCAACGAGAAGGGCGACTTCATCACCCTGCCCATGCGCACCTACTCCTCCGGCATGGGGGCCCGGCTGCGCTTCTCCATCGCGGCCGCCAAGAGCCACGACGTCCTGCTGATCGACGAGGCGCTGTCCACCGGCGACGCGAAGTTCCAGCGGCGCAGCAAGGACCGGATCATGGAGCTCCGCGAGGAGGCCGGCACGGTGTTCCTGGTCAGCCACAGCAACAGGTCGATCACCGACACCTGTGACCGGGCGATCTGGCTCGAGGCCGGCACCCTGCGGATGGACGGCCCCGCCAAGGAGGTCGTGGCCGCGTACGAGGAGTTCACCGGGCCCGCGAAGCCCAGGAAGCCCAAGCAGTGACGGGGTGAAAGCCGTCCGCCGGACGGGCCTCCTCGGCCCGTCCGGCGGACGGTTGTGTCGTCGCGGCCGGCTCGGCCGCTCCGGGTCAGGCGTGCGTACGCAGCAGGGTCCGCATCGTCCGCATCGCCACCGACAGGTTCGCCAGGTCGAAGGACTCCGAGCTCCGGATCTCCTCCAGCGTGGAGCGCGAACGCGCGAGGATCGCCGCGTTCTTCTCCTCCCAGGCCTTGAACCGCTGCTCGGGCGACGACGTGCCGTTGCCGACGGACAGCACGTCCGACGTCAGCGCGGCGTGCGCGGCGTACAGGTCCTCGCGGATGGAGGCGCGGGCCATTGACTGCCAGCGGTCGGCCCGCGGCAGCTCGATGATCCGGTCCATCAGCTGGGTGATCCCCAGCCGGTCGGCGAGGTCGTAGTACACCTCGGCGACGGCCAGCGGGTCCTTGCCCGTACGGTCCGCGATCGCGACGATGTCCAGCGCAGGGAAGGCCGACGAGAAGCCCGCCACCCGTCCCGCCAGCTCGTCGGGGACGCCCGCCGAGGTGAGCTCGTCGAGAATCGACTGGTACCACTCGATGTCTGCGCCCCTGAGCAGCTTGGGCAGCTCGTTCCAGACGCGTTCGACGCCGTCGCGGAAGAACTCGATGGTCTCCGCGATCGCGACCGGCTGCGGCCGGTTGCCGAGCAGCCAGCGCGAACCCCGCTCGACGAGCCGGCGCGAGTGCAGCCGGATCCGGGTCTGCACATCGGCGGGCACCTTGTTGTCGAGCGCCTCCACGGCGTCCCACACCCGGGAGAGGCCGAAGATCTGGCGGGCGGCGAACTGGGCCCGCACGATTTCCTCGAGCGAGGCACCCGTCTCCTCGCGCAACCGGTGCAGGAACGTCGAACCACCCGTGTTCACCGTGTCGTTGACCAGCACCGTCGTGATGATCTCGCGGCGCAGTGCGTGCCCGTCGACCGCTTCGGGGAACCGCTCGCTCAGCTGCTTCGGGAAGTAGGCGTGCACCAGCTCCTGCAGGTGCGCGTCGTCCGGCAGCCTGGTGGAGATCAGTTCCTCGGCCGCCGTGATCTTGGTGTAGGCGAGCAGCACGGCCAGCTCCGGCTGGCTGAGGCCCTTGCCGTGGTTGAGCAGATCACGGATCTGGCGGTCGTTCGGCAGGAACTCCAGCACCCGGTCCAGGTGTCCGTCACGGCCGAGCCTGCGCATGAAGCGCTGGTGGGCGTGGAGGAGTGACGGCGCCTGGGCACAGGCGTTGGAGAGCGCGACGTTCTGCGCGTAGTTGTTGCGCAGGACGAGCTGTCCGACCTCGTCGGTCATCTCCGCGAGCACCTTGTTGCGCTGCTTCACGGTCATGTCGCCGTCCCGCACCAGACCGTTGAGCAGGATCTTGATGTTCACCTCGTGGTCGGAGGTGTCCACACCGGCGCTGTTGTCGATCGCGTCGGTGTTGATCCGGCCACCCGCCCGGGCGAACTCGATCCGGCCGAGCTGGGTGGCGCCGAGGTTGCCGCCCTCACCGACGACGCGGGCCCGCAGGTCCGCCCCGTTGACGCGGATCGAGTCGTTGGCCTTGTCGCCGACATCGGCGTTCGATTCGGCCGTCGACTTGATGTACGTACCGATGCCGCCGTTCCACACGAGGTCGACGGACGCCTTGAGGATGTTCTGCATCAGCTCGGCGGGGGTCATCTTCGTGACCTTCGATTCGATGCCGAGCGCCGCGCGGATGTGCGCGTTGACCGGGATCGACTTGGCGGACCGCGGGTGGATGCCGCCGCCCGCGGAGAGCAGGTCCTTGTCGTAGTCCGCCCAGGAGCTGCGCGGCAGGTCGAACAGCCGGCGCCGCTCGGCGAACGAGGTCGCGGCATCCGGATTCGGGTCGATGAAGATGTGCCGGTGGTCGAAGGCCGCGACCAGCCGGATGTGCTCGGAGAGCAGCATCCCGTTACCGAAGACGTCCCCGGACATGTCGCCGACGCCGACGACGGTGAAGTCCTCCGTCTGGGTGTCGTGGCCCAGCTCACGGAAGTGCCGCTTCACCGACTCCCAGGCGCCCCGGGCGGTGATGCCCATGCCCTTGTGGTCGTAACCGGCCGAGCCGCCGGAGGCGAAGGCATCACCGAGCCAGAAGCCGTACGCGACGGCGACGTCGTTGGCGATGTCGGAGAAGCTCGCGGTCCCCTTGTCGGCGGCGACGACGAGGTAGGTGTCGTCCTCGTCGTGGCGGACGACCTCCGCGGGGTGCACGACCTCGCCCGTCACCATGTTGTCGGTGATGTCGAGCAGCGCCGAGATGAAGATCTTGTAGCAGGCGATGCCCTCGGCGAGCCAGGCGTCACGGTCCACCGCCGGGTCCGGCAGCTGCTTGGCGACGAACCCGCCCTTGGCACCCACCGGCACGATCACGGTGTTCTTGACCATCTGCGCCTTGACCAGGCCGAGGATCTCCGTACGGAAGTCCTCCCGCCGGTCCGACCAGCGCAGACCACCGCGGGCGACCTTGCCGAAGCGCAGGTGGACACCCTCGACGCGCGGCGAGTAGACCCAGATCTCGAACGCCGGGCGCGGCGCCGGGAGGTCGGGGATGGCCTGCGGGTCGAACTTCATCGAGACGTAGCCGTGCGGCTCGTGGTCGTCGGCCAGCTGGAAGTAGTTGGTCCGCAGCGTGGCCTTGATGACGGTGAGGAAGGACCGCAGGATCCGGTCCTCGTCCAGCGAGGCGACCTGGTCGAGGGCTCCGTCCAGCTCCTCCAGCAACCCGTCCGTCAGCTCCGTGCCGGCCTTCTGCCGGGCCGGGGACATCCGGGCCTCGAAGAGGGAGACCAGCAGCCGGGTCGTGTGGACGTTGTTGCGGAGGGTGTCCTCCATGTAGTCCTGGCTGAAGGTCGAACCCGCCTGGCGCAGGTACTTCGCGTAGGCGCGCAGCACCATGGCCTGCCGCCAGTCGAGACCGGCGCGCAGGACCAGGGAGTTGAAGCCGTCGTTCTCCGCCTCGCCGGTCCAGATGGCCGCGAACGCCTCCTGGAAGCGGTCCCGGGCGTCGTCGGCGAGGTAGTCGCCGGTGCCCGTGGCCTTCTTCGGCAGGCGCAGTCCGAAGTCGTAGATCCAAGCGTGCGTCCGGTCGGCGCAGCGCAGCTCGTACGGGCGCTCGTCGACGACCTCGACGCCGAGCCGCTGGAGGGCGGGCAGGACGGCGGAAAGGGAGACCTGCTCACCGGTCCGGTAGATCTTGAACCGGCGCTCGGCCGGGGCGGCGCCGACCGGCTCGTACAGGCTGAGCGCGAAGTCCCTGGGCTCGCCCTTGAGTGCCTCCAGGTGGACCAGGTCGGCCACGGCGGCGCGCGGCGAGTGATCCGCCTTGTAGCCCTCGGGGAACGAGTGGCCGTAGCGGCGCAGCAGTTCGGCGGCACGCTCCTCGCCGCACTCCGCGTTCAGCGCCTCCTGGAAGCCGTCGGCCCAGGAGCGGGCGGCCTCGACGAGGCGTGCCTCGATGCGGTCCGCGTCCGCGTCGGTGAGGTGCGGCAGCTCGGTGCCCGACGGGACCCGGACGACGAAGTGCAGCCGGGAGAGGATCGATTCCGTGTTCCAGGCCGTGAAGTCGACACTGGTCCCGCCCAGTTCCTCCTTGAGGATGTCGATCAGGCGGAGCCTCACACCGGTGGTGTAGCGGTCACGCGGCAGGTAGACGAGCGCGGAGTAGTAGCGCCCGTACTCGTCCTGGCGCAGGTAGAGCCGCAGCCGGCGGCGCTCCTGGAGGTACAGCACGGAGGTGACGATGGAACGCAGCTGGTCGACGGGCGTCTGGAAGAGCTCGTCGCGCGGGTACGTCTCCAGGATCTGGAGCAGGTCGCGCCCGTCATGGCTGTTGGGTGTGAAGCCCGCGCCCTCGAGCACCTCGGCGACCTTGCGGCGCACCACGGGCACCCGGCGCACCGACTCGGTGTACGCGGCGGAGGAGAACAGCCCGAGGAAGCGCCGCTCACCGACGACGTTGCCGTCGGCGTCGAACTTCTTCACCCCGACGTAGTCCAGGTAGCTGGGGCGGTGCACGGTCGCCCTGCTGTTCGCCTTCGTCAGGACGAGGAGCTTGTGCTCCCTCGCCTTGGCCCGGGCGTCGGCGGGCAGCCGGTCGAAGGACGGGCTCACCGGGTGCGCCTCGTCCTCGCTGTGCTTCGGATCGGAGCGCAGCACGCCGAGACCGGTGCCGGGGACGGCCGTCAGCGCGTCGGAGTCACGGAGTTCGTACTCCCGGTAGCCGAGGAAGGTGAAGTGGTCGGCGGCGAGCCAGCGCAGCAGCTCGCGGGCCTCCTCGACCTCCTCGTCCCCCAGTTCGTCGAGCGGCTCCGAGGGGAGGTCGTCGGCGATGCGCAGGGCGGCGTCGCGCATCTTGTCCCAGTCCTCGACGGTCTCCCGTACGTCGGACAGGACACGCAGCAGATCGGAGGTGATCTGCTTCAGGTCCGCGCGGTCCGTCTCCCGGTCGATCTCGACGTGGATCCAGGACTCGACGAGGGCGTCGTGCGGCAGCTCGGTCCCGGCCGCCTCACGGCCGCCGGACCGCTTCGCGCCGGGGCTCCTGGCCGGGTCGTCGCCGAAGACCTCGATCAGCTTGCCGGCGACGTCGCGGCGGACGACGACCTGAGGGTGGATCACGAGGTGGATGCCGCGGCCCTGCCGGGACAGCTCGTTGGTGACCGAATCGACCAGGAAGGGCATGTCGTCGGTGACGACCTCGACGACGGAGTGGCTGCTCGTCCAGCCGTTCTCCTCGACGGTCGGGGTGTGCACCCGGACGTTCGCGGTGCCCTGCGGACGGTTCTCGGCGAGACGGTAGTGCGAGGAGGCGGCCCCGAAGACGTCGACCGGGTCGCGGTCGGTGATGTCCTCCGGAGCGGTGTGCAGGTAGTAGCGCTGGAAATAGGCGAGCAGGGTGTCCCTGCCCGGCCGCTCGGCCTCGGTGCCGTCCTTCGCTTCGGTGCCGGTCCCTCCGGCGAGGTGCACCCGGAGGCCACCTCCCGGGCCGCCGACACCACCGCCCGGACTGTTGTCAGCTACCCGGGCCGCCCGTGCGAGCAGCTCGGCCTTGGCTTCGTCCAGCTTGGTCTGCATGTCCTCTGGCTCCTGTCGCGCGCCGTTGCGTGACGTAGGTGAGAAAGACGACGTACCGCCACGACGCGGGTTTCCGGTCTGTGTCGACGCTATGCCGCCTGGGGAGACCCGGGGCCGTATCGGCCATTTTCGGCAGAGGTCCCGGGATGCGGAGATCACGCATCGCCCGGGTGCTGTGGCACTCCGGGCGCAGGCCGGGGGCTTCGCTGCCCCCGAGGCGTATCGCGCTGATCACGGCACCAGGCTATCCCTCCTGCACCCACAACCGTCACGAGCCGCATATGTACAAAAGAAGACCCCGAACTTTGACACTCTGGACATCGCCCGGAATCATTTCTGCAGGTAAGGACACGCATACGGGCGGAAGCGCTCAGCCAATCACCGGCTCGCCTGTCAGTCCGTCATCAGTTCGGCCAGGGCGACGGCCTCGGCCAGGGTGTCCACCACAGGCACCCCGGCCGCCTCGAGACTGCTGCGGCTGTGCGAACCGCCCGTGTAGAGCACGGCGCGCGCACCCACGTGGGCCGCGGCCACGGCGTCGTCCACCGCGTCACCGATGACCACCGCGGATGCGGGAGCGATGTCCCCGAGCACCGCGAAGTGGCGCTCCATGTGCTGCGCCTTGCTTCCGCCTGACGGTCCGGTGCGGCCGTCGACCCGTATGAAGTGGCGCTCGATGCCGTATCCACGCACCACCGGGACCAGGTGCTCATGGCCGTACATGCTCAGCAGTGACTGGCTGCGGCCGCCGGTCCGCCAACGGGCGAGCAACTCCTCGACGCCCGCGGTCAGCTCGCAGGCCGCCCGCCGTTCGGTGTAGTGGCGGTGGAAGAGGCCGTCCATCCGCTCCCACTCGGCAGGAGTGGGACGCCTGCCCATGAGCCGCTCGTAGAACGTGGGTATCGGCACGCAGTACGTCTCGCGGTACTGCTCCAGTGTGAGCGGCTCCAGGTCCACCTCCGCGAAGGCGGCGTTCGTCGCCCCGAGGACCGCTTGGATGTCGTCGAGCAGGGTGCCGTTCCAGTCCCAGACCAGATGGGTGCGGTGCTTCCCGGATGTCGCCATGGAGAGAAAATACTCGCCGGGTACGACAGCCACCGCCGCCGGGACGCTCCGCCGAGCTGTGCTCCGGATCAGCGCTGAGGACCAGCGCTCAGCCGATCAGGCCGGGGATCTCCTGGATCCCGAACCACAGCAGCACGTGGTCCTCCGCGCCGTCCACGGTGAACTGCGCGTCGCCGTCGCCCAGGTCAGCCGCCCCCAGCGCCTCGGCCGCCGCGGCGACGTCCTTCTCGGCGTCGTCGACGTCCACGTGGACCGCGGCGGCCTTCGACAGCGCCACCGCGTCCGCGATCCGCACCTCGCCGAGCGACGACGTGTCCAGCCCGTGGTCCGGATCGGCGACCGCCGCCCCGTCCGGCACGTCGAGGGCGACGACGACCCTGCGCCGGGTCTCCTCCGGACGGCCCGCGATCAACCGCAGCGAGGCGGAGGCGGCCCGGCTGAGCGCCGCGTACTCCAGCTCCTCGATGTCGTCGGAGACGTACCACTCCCGCAGACCCGGCGTCACGGCATAGGCGGTCAGCGGCCCCGGACCGACCTCGCCCGCCCGGTGCACCGCTGCGAGACCGGAGAGAGTCAGGGGGACGTACACACGCATGGCTGACCGCTTTCGTAATCGATGACGCCCTCAGGATACGTGCGACGTCCCCCATCGGGGTTGCCCGTCCACCCGGCGCCGTCCACCCCACGACGGCCGTCACCCCCGCCGTTCCCTTGCGGCGTGGGGCCCGTCACCCGGATAGGTGATCCCGCTGCGTGACCGACGGGCCCTTGACGCCGCTTGCGGGGCCGGTGACCGGCCCCGTAGAAGGTCCCCAGCAGAAGTTACCGCCCGGTACTCAACCGGGCTCCGGACATCAGCACATCAGCCACGGGGGCTAACAACATGAGCACGGACAGGACGAGGCCGGCCGGACGACGCGATCGCAGCAGGCCGGGCACCGTACCGGCGCAACGGCCCCGGCGGCCGCTGCGCCCGCACCAGTGGTTCGCCGAACGCCTGCTCGCCGTCCTCAGCGGCCAGCGCCCGGTGCACTGGATGCTCGGCCACACGATCGGCGAGGCCTACGACCAGCTCGCCGAGCTCGCCCCTGACGCCCCGCTCGGCGCGGGCTGCAGGCGCCCGGTCGTACGCACCTGCCACGGCTCGCAGCCGGCCACCGGTGTGGTCGAGGCCTTCGCCAGCATCGCCGCGGGCGAACAGGTCCGCGCCATGGCCTTCCGCCTGGAGCAGGGCCCCGACCTCCGCTGGCGCTGCGCCGCGATCGACCTGGGCGGCGAACGCCTCCCAGCCGTCAGATGACCGGCCGCGCGACACGGCCTCACTGCCCGCGACCCCGCCCGTGGGATCAGGCCCGTCCGGCGATCGAGGGCATACCCCCACACGGGCCGTACAACGGCCTCAGCGGGCCAGACGCAGCACCTACCACCCCGAGGGCTCGGCCACCCGCTTCCGGGCCCGGAGAGGCCCACGTGACGCGCCCGGCCCGGACACCCCTCGGTGTCCGGGCCGGGCGCTGGTCATACGGACCGACGCGCTACTTCTTGCGACGCCGCCCGCCCGTGCTCTTCTGCGCCTTGCGACGCTCCGCACGCGTCATGCCGTCCGCCTCGGACCGCGCCCCGTCACCGTTGGCGAAGTCGCCCTCGACGACGCCGCCCTCGCCGTCCACGGTGGGAGCGGAGAAGTGCAGCCGGTCCGGACGCTGCGGCGCGTCCAGCCCCTTGGCCCGGATCTCCGGACGCCCGCCCGCGGCGGCGGCCACCGGCGCGTCCTGCTTCTCGAGCGACGGGCGCTCCCCGCCCTCCTGCACCGGAACCTCCTCGACCTGCCGCTCGACCTGGACCTCCAGGTTGAACAGGTAGCCGACGGACTCCTCCTTGATGCCCTCCATCATGGCGTTGAACATGTCGAAGCCCTCGCGCTGGTACTCGACCAGCGGGTCCTTCTGCGCCATCGCCCGCAGGCCGATGCCCTCCTGGAGGTAGTCCATCTCGTAGAGGTGCTCACGCCACTTGCGGTCCAGGACCGACAGGACCACGCGCCGCTCCAGCTCACGCATGATGTCCGAGCCGAGCGTCTTCTCGCGCTCCGCGTACTGCTCGTGGATGTCGTCCTTGACCGACTCGGCGATGAAGTCGGCGGTCACGCCGGCCAGGTCACCGGCGGCCTCCTCGAGCTCCTCGACCGTGACCTTCACCGGGTAGAGCTGCTTGAAGGCGCCCCACAGCCGGTCGAGGTCCCACTCCTCGGCGAAGCCCTCGGCCGTCTCCTGGCGGATGTAGTCGTCGATCGTGTCGTCCATGAAGTGGCGGATCTGGTCCTGCAGATCCTCACCCTCCAGGACACGGCGGCGCTCGCCGTAGATGACCTCACGCTGCCGGTTGAGCACCTCGTCGTACTTCAGGACGTTCTTACGCGTCTCGAAGTTCTGCTGCTCGACCTGCGACTGCGCCGAGGCGATCGCCCGGGTCACCATCTTGTTCTCGATGGGGACGTCGTCGGGAACGTTCGCCATCGACATGACGCGCTCGACCATCTGCGCCTTGAACAGCCGCATCAGGTCGTCGCCCAGCGACAGGTAGAACCGGGACTCACCCGGGTCACCCTGACGGCCGGAACGGCCGCGCAGCTGGTTGTCGATACGCCGCGATTCGTGCCGCTCCGTACCCAGCACGTACAGCCCGCCGAGGTCCTTGACCTCTTCGAACTCGGCCTTCACGGCCTGCTCGGCCTTCTCCAGCGCGGCGGGAAGCGCCGCCGCCCACTGCTCGACGTGCTCCACGGGGTCGAGACCCCGCTGGCGCAGCTCCGCCTCGGCGAGGTCGTCCGGGTTGCCGCCGAGCTTGATGTCGGTGCCTCGGCCGGCCATGTTCGTGGCGACCGTGACAGCGCCCTTACGGCCCGCCTGGGCGACGATCGTCGCCTCACGGTCGTGCTGCTTGGCGTTGAGGACCTCGTGCTGGACACCGCGCTTGGAGAGCTGCTGCGAGAGGTACTCGGACTTCTCGACCGAGGTCGTGCCGACCAGGATCGGCTGCCCCTTCTCGTGCTTCTCGGCGATGTCGTCGACGACCGCGGCGAACTTGGCGACCTCGGTGCGGTAGATCAGGTCCGACTGGTCCGCGCGGACCATGGGCCGGTTCGTCGGGATCGGCACGACGCCCAGCTTGTAGATCTGGTGGAACTCGGCGGCCTCGGTCATCGCCGTACCGGTCATGCCGGAGAGCTTGCCGTACAGGCGGAAGAAGTTCTGCAGGGTGATCGTGGCGAGCGTCTGGTTCTCGTCCTTGATGTCCACCCCTTCCTTCGCCTCGATGGCCTGGTGCATGCCCTCGTTGTAACGGCGGCCGGCGAGGATACGGCCTGTGTGCTCGTCGACGATCATGACTTCGCCGTCGATGACGACGTAGTCCTTGTCCTTCTTGAAAAGTTCCTTGACCTTGATCGCGTTGTTCAGGTAACCGACGAGCGGGGTGTTCACCGACTCGTAGAGGTTGTCGATCCCGAGCCAGTCCTCGACCTTCGCGACACCGGACTCGTGGATGGCCACGGTCCGCTTCTTCTCGTCGACCTCGTAGTCGCCGGTCTCCTCGATGCCCTTCAGCGGGTTGCCCGCCTCGCCCCGGGTGAGACGCGTGACCAGCTTGGCGAAGTCGCCGTACCACTTGGTGGCCTGATCGGCGGGGCCCGAGATGATCAGCGGCGTACGGGCCTCGTCGACGAGGATCGAGTCGACCTCGTCGACGATGGCGAAGTTGTGGCCGCGCTGGACGAGCTCGTCCTTGGACCACGCCATGTTGTCGCGCAGATAGTCGAAGCCGAACTCGTTGTTCGTGCCGTACGTGATGTCGCAGGCGTACTGCTCACGGCGCTGCGCCGGGGTCATGTTGGCCTTGATGCAGCCGACCTCGAGACCGAGGAACTTGTGCACCCGGCCCATCATCTCGGAGTCACGCTCGGCCAGGTAGTCGTTGACCGTGATCAGGTGCACGCCCTTGCCGGAGAGCGCGTTCAGGTACGCGGGCAGGGTACCGACGAGGGTCTTGCCCTCACCGGTCTTCATCTCGGCCACGTACCCGAGGTGCAGGGCGGCACCGCCCATCATCTGAACGTCGTAATGGCGCTGTCCGAGGACGCGCTTCGCGGCCTCACGGACCGTCGCGAATGCTTCGGGAAGCAGGTCGTCCAGGCTCTCGCCGTCCGCGTACCGTTCCTTGTACTCGTCGGTGAGCGCCCGCAGCTCGGCGTCGGAGAGGTTGACGAAGTCCTCTTCGATGGAGCTGACCTGGTCCGCGATGCGGTGCAGTTTGCGCAGGATCTTGCCTTCGCCTGCACGCATGAGCTTGTTGAAGACGGACACTGAGGCTGGTCTCCTTGCCGGTCGGGCCTGGCACTGGGTCGTGTGATGGACTCTGGCGCGGGCACGGCAGGTAGGCCCCACCGCAACGGCCATCGTAAGCGAGGACCCCGTCACCTCGGGAGGGCTGCCACAGCGTTCTCCCCGCCGCGCCCTCCCAGGACAACGGCCGGAGGGGACGGAAGGTGCCGGGAAGCACCGAAAAGTGCTCGCTTCCCACGCTCCCCGTCACCAGAATCCCTCTATGGAACCCACCACCCTCACCACGGAACGCCTGCTCATGCGGCCCTTCACCCCGAAGGACGCGGAGGCCGTGTACACCGCCTGCCAGGATCGGCAGATCCAGCGCTGGACTGTTGTCCCCTCGCCGTACACCCGTGCCGACGCGGAGCTCTTCACCGGGAAGCTCTCCCCCGCGGGCTGGCAGGACGACACGATGTACAGCTTCGCGGTGCTGCAGCGGGGCGGCGAAGAGCTCGTAGGCGCCCTCGGTGTCCACCGCCGCGCCGTGCCGGGCACGTACGAGGTGGGCTTCTGGACGGCGGAGGAACACCGCGGCTCCGGCTACACGACGGAAGCGGTGCTCGCGGCGGCCCGGTGGGCGTTCACCACCCTCGGCGCCGATCGCCTCGAGTGGCGGGCGGAGATCGGTAACGCCCCGTCCCGGGCGGTGGCCCTGCGTGCGGGCTTCCGTATGGAGGGCGAACAGCGGGCAGCACTGTTCAACAAGGGAGTCCTTCACGACACCTGGACCGGCGCGCTGCTCCCTGCCGATCTGGGACTGCCCGGCACCCGTCCTCACCGACCGGCCCCGGATGAACCCGCTACGAGTATCAATGTCAGTGGTGCGCTCTAGGGTTCGACGCATGACGTCTGTGCAGCCGCCCGTTCTGGAGCTCTCCGCCGACCAGGCCCGCCGCATCGCCCTGCGCGCCCAGGGCTTCCTGGGGGCTCCGGACCGCCGGGGCGGGGTCCCGGGAGTGCTGCGGCACCTCGGGGCCGTCCAGCTCGACACCATCTCGGTCCTGGCCAGGTCGCACGAACTCGTACCGTACGCACGTCTCGGCGCACTGGGCCGCCGCGCGGTCGACGAGGCCTACTGGTCGGGTGGCCGCTCGTTCGAGTACTGGTCGCACGCCGCCTGCGTCCTGCCGGTCGAGGAGTGGCCGCACTTCGCGTTCCGCCGCCGCGCCTACCGGGCCCGGCCGCACTGGGGCCACGACCTGCCCGACGGGGCGTACGAGACGGTGATCAAGCAGTTGCGCGCCGAGGGCCCGCTGACGGCGACGGAGCTCGGCGGCGCGAAGAACGGCGGCGAGTGGTGGGACTGGTCCGCCTCCAAGGTCGCCGTCGAGCGCGCGCTGATGTACGGCGAGGTGGTGTGCACAGAGCGGCGCGGCTGGAAGCGGGTCTACGACCTGGCCGAGCGCGCGATCCCCGACTCCGTGCTCCACGACGACCTGGACGACACGGAGTGCCTGCGCCGGCTGGTGGCCCTGGCCGGGCGGTCGTTGGGCGTCGGCACCCGGACGGACATCGCCGACTACCACCGGCTCAGGGCCGAACAGTTCGACGCCGTCGTGGCCGACTCGGGGCTCGTCCCGGTCTCGGTACGGGGCTGGGCGAAGCCGGCCTGGGCACATCCTGAGGCCCTGGCGTCGGAGCCGCGCGGACGGCACCGTACGACGCTGCTCTCGCCGTTCGACTCATTGATCTGGGAACGGGCGCGCACGGAGCGGATCTTCGGCTTCACCCATCGCCTGGAGGCGTACGTCCCCCGGCCCAAGCGGATCCACGGCTACTTCGCGATGCCGCTGCTGGCGGGCGGCAGGCTGCGGGGCCGGGTCGACCCGGCCAGGGAAGGGACCACCCTGGTCGCCCGGCAGGTCTCCCTGGACGGGCGGAAGTCCGTGGCGCCGATGGCCGAGGCCCTCGTGGAGGCAGCTTCCTGGGTGGGCTGCACGGAGGTGCGGATGGAGCGTGTGGAACCACCGGAACTGCGTGAGCCGCTCATGGCGGAGATCGCCCGCGTCCTTCCGTAATCCGTGGTGGACCAGCGCGCGGCGTCAGATGCGGTGCATCGCAGGGCGGAGGGACGTCCGCATACCGGATGTGTTCGGGCGTTCCGACAACGCAGCGAGGTGCCGTAGCTGTCGTCGTGCGCCCGCCAGGGAACGGGGCAGCCCTTAGGCCCCGGACGGCCGGCGCGCTATCGGATCTCGAGGATCTTCTCCCGCATGGCATAGACCACGGCTTCCATGCGGGAGTGCAGTTGGAGCTTCTCCAGGATGTTGCGGACGTGGTTCTTCACCGTGTTCTCGGAAATGAACAACTCCTTCGCGATATCGCGGTTGTTCATGCCGGTGGCCACGAGTTTGAGTACTTCCAGCTCCCGCTCGGTGAGCCGCGGCGCGGGAACGAGTCGGCGTTCGTCGGTGCGCTGAATCATCGACTTGAACTCGGTGAGGAGTTTGGACGCCATCGACGGGCTGATCTGTGACTGGCCGTCCGCCACCGCACGAATGGCCGTGGCGACCTCGTCGGTCGAGATCTCCTTGAGCAGGTAGCCGGTGGCGCCCGCCTTGATCGCCTCGTAGAGGTCGGCCTCCTCGTCGCTGATCGTCAGCATGATGATCTTCGCGCTGGGCACCACCTCCTTGATGGAGGTGCAGGCTTCGATGCCGCCACGCTTGGGCATCCGTACGTCCATCAGCACGATGTCGGGCAGCAGGTCCGCCGCCTTGTCGACCGCTTCCGCCCCGTCGCCCGCCTCTCCGACGACCTGGATGTCCTCCTCCTGCGCGAGGACGATCTCCAGGCCCCTGCGGAAGAGCGCGTGGTCGTCCACCACGAGAACCCTGATGGGCTCCTTGCGGGAACTCTCGTCATCCGCGACTGCATCCGCACCGGCAGCGCTGTCGGCATCGTTCGTCCCGCGTACGGGCCCGAAGGTGTCCGCCATCGTTCCTCCCCCTGAAGGCCACGGCCTGAGGTCACAGGCTGTCCGCCAACGGCAGTGCGCGGAGCACTGATTGGCCTGGAACGCCATGCTTTCATGCCCGGCCGCCGAAGCGGTCGCACGCGGTGCCCCTGGAGCGCACGAGCGCTTCCAGGGGCACCGCGTGCCAGCTGTGGGTGGCGGGCGTCAGCCGCCGAGCGCACCGCCCGCGCCACCTGCCCCGTCGGAGGCCAGCGGGTCGGTCCTCAGGTGGATGACACCGTAGTCGTAGGCATGCCGCCGGTAGACGACACTGGGCTCCTTGGTCTCGGAGTCGACGAACAGATAGAAGTCATGCCCGACCAGCTCCATCTCGTAGAGCGCCTGGTCGAGCGTCATCGGCGCCGCGACGTGCGTCTTCTCGCGCACCACGAGCGGTCCTTCGCCCTGGACCTCGAGCGAACCGATCCTGGTGGTCGGCACGGACGTCTCCGGCTCCTCGGGGATCAGTTCTCCGTCCCCGTTGAACGAGGCGGCACCCGGCACCACCTCGGCGACCTCGGCTGCGGACAGCCGGCCGTTGCCGCGCCTGCTGTAGCGCTTGTCGTGCTCCTTGCGCAGCTGTGTGTCCAGCTTGTCGGTGGCCAGGTCAAGCGCTGCGTACGGGTCGCCTGCCGCTGCTTCCGCCCGGACGACCGGGCCACGTGAGCGGAGCGTGATCTCCACCCGTGCCGCACGGTCCGCCTGACGGGGATTCGGCTCCTTGGACACCTCGACGTCGAGGCTGATCACCTTGCCGTCGAACTTCTGGATCTTGTCCAGCTTCAGCTTCTCGGCCACGTGCTTGCGGAACCGCTCGGGCACCTCGGTCTTGCGGCCCTTGACGACGATGTCCACGCAGAACTCCGTTCCCGGATCGCTCCGCTTCGGCGGCGGAGCATCTCCCTTTTGCACCAGGCTCCGGTGATCGCCGGAGCCGCGGACTCGGTGGCTGTCACCTCCTCCTCCCCCACCGGCGGGACTTCCATCCCACCGACTTCCATGCTTCCGGCGTACCGGACGTACCGGTGTGTTACCTGCCCGAAACCTGGTGGCGCATTCCTCGAGGTACGGAATTCACCGTTCCTCACAACCGAACATAGCCTGCCCACCACTGTGTCGGCACCCGCTACTCACGCGTACCTCCGATCGGGCCCCTTTACTTACTCACCACCTGCAACGATGGAAGTTATCTGTCAGTTCCGGTTTGTTGCGAAAGCAGACGGAGAAGCTGCGACAACAGCAGCCCGGAGGCCCTCCGCCGCGCCCCTGTCCTGGTGACGTGCGGCGCGGACCGCGCGGGCCGCCTCCGCCAGGGACGACCCCGTCGTCAGCAGGTCGTCCACCAGGACCACCCGGCCACCGTCGAGCAGCTTCCCGCCGCCGTCCGCGACGACGAGCGCGCCCGCCAGATTCGCCTGTCGCTCCCGGGCGCCCAGGCCTGCCTGGTCCGCGACGGCACGCCGCTGCCGCAACACGGCGAGCACCCGGGCCGGTGTGCCCCCGTGCCGCAACTCGGCCGCGGCCACAGCCGCGATCCTGCGCACCGGATCGTGTCCACGCCCGGCCGTCGCCCGCCGCGCCGACGGCACGGGAACCACCAGGAGCGGTCCCGCTTCACCCACCTGCCCCGCTCCGGCCCGCACAGCGGCCGCCAGCGCCCCGCCGAGCGCTCCGGCCAGTCCGAGTGCCCCTCGCTCCTTATGGGCCAACAGCATCGCGCGTACGGCGTTCTCGTACGGAGCCGCCGCGTGGACCTCGGGAAGCCCCACGGGCTCGGGTGCCGGCCGCACGCGGCAAGGGAGGGACGCCAACCCGGAGGCACACTCCTCGCACAGCTCTGTCCGCGGCCTGCCGCAGCCACCACAGGCCACGGGCAGCACCAGCCCGACGATCTCCTGCCACCAACCCCGCACAACCCCACTGTGCCCGGAGGACAGGCGCCCTGCCATTCCTGTGGAGAACCCTGCGGACAGTCCCTGTGGACAACCCGGCGGCCGACGAACCGGACAGCCGGGGAACGCGCACGGGCCCGCAGGTCAGCCCGGGTAGACCAGCGAGGAGCCGTCCTTCAGGACCGTCTGCCAGTTGTCCCCCGGCGACAGCTTCACGATGCCGTCGCTCTCGGTGTCCGCCATCAGCGGCAACTGCTCGTCGTCCGAGGCCGCCACCGCCGTCACCTGGTTCACGCCCGGCAGGATCCCGGACGACGACGTGGACCCGTCGGCCTGCACGTACCGGACCTGCTGCACCCCGCCCTCCTCCTTGCCGACCACCACGAGACGACTACGGCCCGCCCATGACACAGCCGCCACATCGGCCAGCTGCGGAGCCGCCTGGCGCAGGTCCTCCACCGAGACCCGCTCGCCCTCTCCCGACCCATGACGCTCGACCCGGCCGATGTGCAGGGTCGTGAGCCCGTCCTTCGACACCCGCAGAGCGATCCGCACCCCGTCGGTCGACATCCTCAGCGCCTCGATCCGCCCGCCGTCCAAGCCGGGTACCGAGACCTCCTGCGGTTCTCCGGCACCGTCCACCAGACGCAGCAGCCTGGGATCCTGCGGATCGCGGTCGGCGACCCACAGATCTCCCCTGCCGTCCCAGCTCGGTGCCGACAGCCGGTCCGCGGCCTTGCTCGCCCGACTGGTCACCACAGGGGCCACCGGCTCGCTCTCCTCGACGAGGGAGGACACGTAGAGGAACTGCTGATTCGAAGAGACCGCGGCGGCCTGCTGTTCGTCCCTGGCCACACCCACGGCGCTCATGGCCACCGGCCCGTCGCCCAGCGGGCCGGTCACCGGCGCCGGCTCACCGCTGCCCTTACTGCTTCCGGGGATGCGCTGCACATGCCCCTTGTCGTCGACGAAGTACTGGCTGTCGGGACCTGCGGAACCGTTGTCCGAGACGTACTCCTCGGCCTCATCGGCTCCGAGGGAGCACAGCGGGCCCCGCTCGCCCTGCAGCTCCACCTGACCCACCCGGGCGGACGTCAGGTCACGCAAGGTGAAGAGCACCTGGGCCGCCATCATCCGGCAGGCGCCCTGTCCCGCCTGGTCGGCCTTCTTGTTGAGCGGCACCTTCAGGACGTTCTGGTCGTCCGGTGCCAGTGAGGTGACCCCGCTCCTCAGGGCCGTACCGGCGGGGAAGCGCGAATCGACCACCGGCCGCAGCCAGTTCGACGGGCCTTCCAGCAACGTCCGAACCGTCTGTGTGGCCGTGTCCATCTGCGTGGCGGGGTCCGTGCGGTTCCGTACGTAGACGGGGTCGGCGACCAGCGCGGACTCCTCGTCCGCCAGCCCGGCGGCGAAGTAGTACTTGTTCACGGACCGGTAGAGGCGCTTGAAGTCGGACTGCCCGAGCACCAGACCGTCCGGAACGATGTCGATGCGCCACTCCTGCTTGCCGTCCGCCGTCTTCTCCCGGACCAGATGAAGCATCTGGGAGTACTCCGACGGCGCCAGCGGCCGGTAGGAGCTCTGCGCGTCGACCGCCGCCACCTGTTCACCGGTCAACGTGTAGGTCGTCTCGGTGGTCCTGCGCTGTTCGTCGTGGAGCGTGGGCCCGTTACGGCTGGGCGCCTGCGCGAGCACCGTGGTGCCCTCGCTCGGCTGCCAGTTACGGTCGGCCTCCGCGGTCAGGTACTTGCGAGTCGTCTCGAAGCCGGGATCGTCGCTGGTCATCGACTCGAGGAAGCCGTCGACCACCTCGCTGGGCACAGCACCCTCCCTCGGCGGCACGGCATACACCTGCACCTGGGAATCACCCGGCTGCGAGGCGTCGACCGCCTTCACGTCTCCGGTGACCGGCATCGATCCGCACCCGGCGAGCACCACGACGCCGCAGCCGAGCAGCGCGGACAACCGCCCCGCCCGGCCACGGCCGCCCCGACGGCGGTCAGTGTCCACGAGTCGTGTCCTCCTGCTCAGGGTCCTGCGTCTCCGAGGCGGCGCCCCCGCCCGGCCGGTCACCGGCCGGACGCGACACCACACGTGCTCCGTTGCCCGGCAGAGCCGCCGGGTGGACCGACGCCGGCGTACGCTGCGCCGCCGGACCGTGGGCCGCCACACCCAGGTGCGAACGCGTCGTGGAACCTGACTGGTGCGGTACGGACATCAGCCGCTGGTCGCCCGCCGCCGGCACCGCCTCCGCCCGCTCACGGTCCTCCCGGTTGCGCCGGGAGTCCTCCGGTTCCAGCGGTATCGGTGATCCCCGCAGCGGCTCGTCCGCCGTACGCGGCAGGGTCAGCCGGAACTGCGAGCCGCCGCCGGGCTCACCCCAGGCCTGCAGCCAGCCCCCGTGCAGCCGGGCGTCCTCGACTGCGATGGACAGCCCCAGGCCGGTGCCACCGGTGGTGCGGGCACGTGCCGGGTCCGCCCGCCAGAAGCGGTTGAAGACCCGGGTCGCCTCGCCCGGCTTGAGCCCCACGCCGTAGTCCCTGACCGCCACGGCCACGGCGCCCTGAGCCACGCCCATCCGCACGACGACGTCCCGGCCCTCGCCGTGCTCGACCGCGTTGACGACGAGGTTCCGCAGGACCCGCTCGACGCGGCGCGCGTCGGCTTCCGCGACCACGGGCTGTTCGTCACCCACCACCCGGATCAGAGTGCCCTTGCGCTCCGCCAGGGGCTCGGCACCGCCGATCACCCGCCGGACAACTGTGCGCAGGTCTATCGGTTCGGCTTCCAGTGCCGCCGCCCCCGCGTCGAACCGGCTGATCTCCAGCAGATCGGACAGGAGCGACTCGAAGCGGTCGAGCTGGTCCCCCAGCAGCTCCGCGGACCGGGCCGTGATCGGGTCGAAGTCGACACGCGCCTCATGAATGACATCGGCGGCCATTCGCACGGTCGTCAGCGGGGTACGCAACTCATGGCTGACGTCCGAGACGAAACGCCGCTGCATGCGGGAGAGCTCCTCGAGCTGCTGGATCTTCAGCTGGAGGTTCTGCGCCATCTTGTTGAAAGCCTCACCGAGACGCGCGATGTCGTCCTCACCGGTGACCTTCATCCGCTCCTGCAGCCGCCCGGCGGAGAGCCTTTCGGCGATCCCCGCCGCCATCCGCACGGGCGTGACGACCTGGCGCACCACGAACCACGCGATGGCGCCGAGCAGCACGACCACGAACAACCCGGCCGTGGCCAGTGTCGTCGTGACCAGGGTCAGTGACTTCTCCTCCTGCGTGAGCGGGAAGAGGTAGTACAGCTCGTACGGATTGTGGTCGACGTCGTAGAGCCGCTTGCCGACGACGAGCCCGGGCTCCGAGTCCTTCCCGGACGTGTACCGGATCAGCGAGTACGTCTGGAAGGCACCCGCCCCCTCGCCCACGTCGTCCCGCAGCCGCTGCGGAATGCTGGACGCCTCCACGCTGCCCGAGCCACGGGGGGCCCGGCTGGTGCCCTGCCCGACGGAGTCGGCGCTGAGTGCCACCACGTTGAAAGCGTTCGTACCGCCGCTGGCGAGCTGGTCGACGAGCTCGGTGCGCCAGGAGGTGCTCGCCGTCATGCCGTCGGCGTCCTCCTCGCTCTGGTCCCCCGGGACGAGCGGCGCGTTCGCGTTCGCCTGGGCAGCCGCGAAGCCACCGGCCGCCTGCGTCTGCGCGGCGTTGCCCTTCGCCTCGAGCAGGCCGTTACGGACCTGCCCGATCACGACGAAGCCGAGAAGCAGCACCACGGCGATCGACATCAGCAGCGTGCCCGCCACGACGCGCAGCTGCAGATTGCGCCGCCACAGCCGGACAGCCGGCAGCAGCGGCCCACGGATCCACCGCATCAGCAACCGCGGCACGGGGCCGCCGGGCGTCCGGTCGCGGAACAACCGGCCGCCCCTCGGAGCCCTGCCGAAACGGGAAGTGCTCCGTCCCGGACCGGCAGCCCGCTCCGTACGGGCCCCGGGCGCCCCGGGTGGCGGAGCAGCGCTGCCCAGGGACATGTCAGCTCGGTCCGGCCTTGTAACCGACACCACGGACGGTCACGACGATCTCCGGCCGCTCCGGGTCCTTCTCCACCTTCGATCGGAGCCGCTGGACATGCACGTTCACCAGACGGGTGTCGGCGGCGTGGCGGTAACCCCACACCTGCTCGAGCAGCACCTCACGGGTGAAGACCTGCCACGGCTTACGGGCGAGGGCGACCAGCAGGTCGAACTCCAACGGGGTGAGGGCGATGGACTGCCCCTCCCGCTTCACGGAGTGGCCGGCCACGTCGATGACCAGATCCCCGATCGCCAACTGCTCCGGCGCGGGCTCTTCGGACCTTCGCAAACGCGCCCTGATCCGGGCGACCAACTCCTTCGGTTTGAACGGCTTGACGATGTAGTCGTCGGCCCCGGATTCCAGGCCCACCACCACATCCACCGTGTCGCTCTTGGCAGTGAGCATGACGATCGGCACACCTGACTCGGCCCTGATCAGCCGACAGACCTCGATGCCGTCCCGTCCGGGCAGCATGAGGTCCAACAGCACCAGGTCCGGCTTGGCCTCGCGAAATGCAGCCAGTGCCTTGTCGCCGTCCGCTACGAACGACGGTTCGAAACCTTCTCCCCGCAACACAATGCCGAGCATCTCGGCCAGTGCGGTGTCGTCGTCGACGACAAGGACGCGTCCCTTCATAAACGACATCATCCCATTAGCTAATCGTTACCTGCGATGACCTGGCACACAGCTCTGCCAGTCCGACCCCCGTGACCGGGGAAATGACCCCCTCCTCCGTGACGATCGCCGTGACCAGTTCGGGCGGCGTGATGTCGAATGCGGGGTTGTACGCCTGGGCTCCCGGGGGTGCGACGGCCGTCCCGCTTCCGCCACCTCCGACTGGAACACCCGGTTTCGATGTGAACTCCGTCACTTCCGTCGCGGAGCGCTGCTCCACGACGATCGATGTACCGTCCACCGTCTCCAGATCGACCGTGGTCGTCGGCGCCACGACAAGGAACGGCACATGGTGGTACTTGGCAAGCACCGCCAACGGATAGCTCCCCACCTTGTTGGCCACCGAGCCGTCCGCGGCAATGCGGTCCGCCCCGATGATTACGGCATCCACCTCCCCCGCCGCAAACAGCGAACCCGCCGCACTGTCCGTGAGCAAGCTGTACGGCATGCCGTTCCGCCCCGCCTCGTACGCCGTCAGCCGGGCACCCTGGAGTAGAGGCCGGGTCTCGTCCACCCACAGCCGCCGCAGGCTGCCCTCCCGGTGCGCCCGCAGAGCCACGGCAAAGGCCGTCCCCGCACCGCCGGACACGAGTGCCCCGGTGTTGCAGTGGGTCAGCAGCCTGTGCCCGCCGTCTCCGGGCAGGATTTCCGCCAGCAGATCCAGACCGTGCTGCGCCATCCGCCCGCTGGCTGCCGCATCCTCCTGATGCAGCCCTCTCGCCTCGTACAGAGCCTCCGCGGCAGCCCCCTCCGGACCGGCCCCACCCGCGACAGCCGCCTGGTACACCCTGGCCACCCGCCGCGCCCCGTACCCGAGGTTCACCGCGGTGGGCCGCGCGCGCTCCAGCAGTTCCGCGGCCTTCTCCACGTCCTCGCCCCGGGCGGCGGCCAGCGCCACCCCGTACCCCCCGGCGATACCCAGCAGAGGCGCCCCTCGCACCGCCAGCATGCGGATCGCCCGTACCAGCGCGGGCACATCGGCGCACACCAACTCGGCCTCCTCGGCGGGCAGCCGCGTCTGGTCGAGAAGCACCACCGCTGGACCTTCCGAGGACTCGTCCCAGCGAAGTACGGAGAGGGGCGGAGGCTCGCTACCCGCCGGCGTCTGTGCGTCCTGATCAGCCATCTGCCCAGTCTGCCCGCTGAAGCGCTCGGGCACGAAGACAAGAAGGAGATACAGCGCCGGGCCCACCCCGGACCAACGCGTGGCACGATGGCTGGCAACCTGCCGCCCCGATGAGCGGGCAGGACTGTGAAGGAGCGACGATGAACGACTCTCCGGGCTGGGCTTCGCCCGGATCCGCCCCCTCCGACGGCCAGGAGACGGGAATCCCCAAACCCTCCTCGCCCATTGACGGAAGCGGACCAGCCGGACAGTGGTCTCCCGCACAGCCGCCTCCGGGGCAGTGGTCCCCGCCGAGCGCCCCCAGCAGCGGTCCAGGCGCGCCTCCTCCCGCTCCGGGGTGGGGTGGGATGCCGCAGGGGCCCGGATGGAGCCGCCCGCCCATGGCTGCGAAGCCCGGCGTCATCCCCCTCCGTCCTCTGGGGGTCGGCGAGATCCTCGACGGCGCGGTCTCCACCATGCGCACCCACTGGCGCACGGTCCTCGGCATCAGCCTCACCGTCTCCGTGATCGCCGAGATCCTGATCATCCTCGTGCAGCGCTATCTCCTGCCCCAGCAGGAGTCGATCGACCCGAACGCCACCGGCGCGGAGGCGCTCCGTCAGGCCACCGACTCCGCGCAGTCGCAGCTGATCGCGACCGCCCCGAGCACGCTCATCGCGATGATCGCCACGCTGATCACGGCCTCGGTCCTCACCGTGGTGGTCAGCCGCTCCGTGCTGGGCCGTGGCGTGACACTCTCCGAAGCGTGGTCCGAGGCCCGCCCCCGGCTCCTCCCGCTGCTCGGGCTTGCTCTCCTGCTGAGCCTCATGAGCGCAGCGATCATGGTCGTGGGCCTGCTTCCGGGCCTCGCACTGGGCAGCGGCGTGGGTGGGCTCGCACTGACCTTCCTCGGCTTCATCGCCTCCTGCGGCGTCGTTCTCTGGCTGATGATCCGCTTCACACTCGCCGCTCCGGCGCTGATGCTCGAGCGGCAGTCCGTACTCACCTCGCTGCGTCGGTCCGCCAAGCTGGTCAGGGGCAACTGGTGGCGGACGTTCGGCATTCTGGCGCTCACCTACCTGCTGGTCATCGTCCTGACCTTGATCGTCACGATCCCGTTCGGCATCATCGCCATCACCGTGGACAGCGACGGCCTGAGCGAGTTCCTCAACAGCAGCTCGACAGACTTCGGCTGGCCCTTCCTCATCGTCACGGGCATCGGCGATGTGATCATCTCGACGCTCGTCTATCCCTTCACGGCGGGAGTGACGGCCCTGCTCTACATCGATCAGCGGATCCGTCGCGAGGCGCTCGACCTCGACCTCGCCCGGGCCGCGGGCGTTCCCGGCTACGACACCCCCAGGAACTGATGCGGTGACGGGGCTGGGGGGCACCACCGCAACAGCACGGATCGTCCGGGCGGGGGAAGACATACCCGTGGACACACCACGCGTCCCCGCACGGGAAGCAGCGCAGGACGAACTGTCCGACCCGATGTACCACGAGCACGACCCGAACCTTCTCGAACGCGGCCTCGACCGCTTCTGGGACTGGGTCGGCGACCTCTTCGCAGGCGCCGCCGGGGCAGCCCCCGGCGGCCCGCTCGGGCTCGTCGTACTCGTCCTGGCTGTCGCGGGCCTGGGCGCCGCCTTGTGGTGGAGGCTCGGCACACCGCGACGCGTTGTCCGCTCCCCCGAAACGCTTTTCGGCGGCACCGCCCTCAGCACGGCCGACCACCGCGCCACCGCCGCCGCGCACGCGGAAGCACAGCGCTGGACCGAAGCGGTCCAGGAACGGATGCGTGCCCTCGTCCGCTCCCTGGAGGACCGGACCGTACTCGACCCGCGCCCCGGCCGCACCGCGGACGAGGCAGCCGCCGAGGCAGGCCGACTGATGCCCGCGCACGCCGAACGGCTCCGTGCTGCCGCCCGGGTCTTCGACGACGTCACATACGGGGGCCGCACCGCCGACGAAGCGGCGTACCTGACGCTGTGCACGCTCGACCAGGATCTCGAGGCCGCCAAGCCCCTGCTGACCACCGGCAGCACGCAGGGAGCCGCCTGATGACCGTCACCGCGGCCGCTCCCACCACCTCTGAATCCCGCACCCCACGGCAGATCTGGCAGCGTGTCCGGGGACTGCTGCTCGCTGTCCTCATCCTTGTCATCGCCGGGGTCGCCCTTGCCGCCGCTCGCTCCGGTGGTCAGCACGGCCGGCTCGATCCCCGCTCCGCAGATCCTTACGGCAGCCGTGCGGTCGCCGAACTCCTCAAGGAGCGGGGTGTTTCCGTCGACGTCGTCACCACCCTTGACGCAGCTGCCGGTGCCGCAGGCCCTGACACCACCCTGCTCGTCGCCGGCCCGAACATGCTCACCGCTCATCAACAACAACACCTCCACACGACAACCGCCGACTCCGCGGGCCGTACCGTGCTCATCGCCCCTGGCGGCGCCTCCGTAGCCCGCCTCACCCCCGGCGTCAGCCCGGAATCGCACGGTCCGGTGAGCGCACGCCCCCCACGCTGCGACTTCCCCGCAGCCCGTTCCGCCGGAACCACCGACCTGGGTGGCATCCACTACACGACGGACGCGGCCGGGGCCACCGCCTGCTATCCGGACGAGGAGGCCGCCTCCCTCCTGGTGCTGCCAGGCCAAGAAGGCGGCGACACCGTGCTGCTCGGTTCCCCCGACATCCTCTACAACGACCGCCTCGACCGGCAGGGCAATGCCTCGCTCGGCCTCCAGCTCCTCGGCTCCCGCCCTCATCTCGTCTGGTACCTCCCCTCGCTCGACGATCCCTCCGCGGCCACAGGTGACGCAGACAGCCGGGACGACAGCGGCAACGACGGAGCCGAAGGAGAGAGCGGCTTCATCGAACTCATCCCCGCGGGCTGGCTCTGGGGCACCCTTCAGCTGGCACTCGCCGCCGTCCTCGCCGCCATCTGGCGTGGCCGCCGCTTCGGACCGCTGGTCACTGAGCGGTTGCCAGTTGCCATCCGGGCCTCCGAAGCCACCGAAGGGCGGGCCCGCCTCTACCGCAAGGCCGACGCCCGTGACCGCGCGGCCGACGCCCTGCGCGTCGCCACACGGGCCCGCATCTCCCCCCTCCTCGGAGTGGCCCCCCGCGACGCCGACTCCCCCGCGGTGCTGCTTCCGGCCGTCGCCGCACGCCTCAACCACCCGGGCAGCGACCTCGGACCACTCCTCTTCGGCCCGGCCCCGGCCGATGACGCCGCGCTTGTCCTTCTGACCGATCAACTCGACGCCCTCGAAAGAGAGGTACGTACTTCATGAGCGCCCCGACCCCGGAGACCGCCGAGCTTGCGGGAACCGCAGGGACCCCTGAGGCCCCCGTGAACTCCGACAGCGCCCGCGCATCCCTGGAAGCTCTGCGTTCCGAGATCGCCAAGGCTGTGGTCGGCCAGGACCCGGCTGTCACCGGGCTGGTCGTCGCTCTCCTCTGCCGGGGCCATGTCCTTCTGGAAGGCGTACCGGGAGTCGCCAAGACCCTCCTGGTCCGCGCTCTTGCCGCCTCCCTCGAACTGGACACCAAGCGCGTCCAGTTCACCCCCGACCTGATGCCGAGCGATGTCACGGGCTCGCTCGTCTACGACGCCCGCACCTCCGAATTCTCCTTCCAGCCCGGGCCGGTATTCACCAATCTCCTGCTTGCAGACGAGATCAACCGCACCCCGCCCAAGACACAGTCATCTCTGCTGGAGGCCATGGAAGAACGCCAGGTCACCATCGACGGATCTTCCCGGCCGCTTCCCGATCCCTTCCTGGTCGCGGCCACCCAGAACCCTGTCGAATACGAGGGCACCTACCCACTGCCCGAGGCCCAGCTGGACCGCTTCCTCCTCAAGCTGACGGTTCCGCTTCCCTCACGCGAGGACGAGATCAACGTGCTCACTCGCCACGTGGACGGGTTCGACCCTCGTGACCTGAAGGCAGCAGGCATACGTCCCGTGGCAGGCCCGGCCGACCTCGAAGCAGCACGCACCGCCGTCGCCAAAACCTCTGTTTCCCCCGAGATCGCTGCCTATGTCGTCGATATCTGCCGTGCCACGCGTGAATCCCCCTCACTCAACCTCGGCGTCTCCCCCCGAGGAGCCACCGCACTGCTCTCCACCGCACGTGCATGGGCCTGGCTCACGGGCCGGGACTATGTCATCCCGGACGATGTGAAAGCGCTCGCTCTGCCCACGCTCCGACACCGCATCCAGCTGCGGCCGGAAGCGGAGATGGAAGGAGTCACCACCGACTCCGTCCTCACCGCCGTCCTCGCCCACGTCCCCGTCCCCCGGTGAGGCGGTGACCATGGCCCTCACCGGACGGACCGCCCTGCTTGCGGCATTGGGGTCACTCCCCGTAGGCATTCTGGCCCCGAGCTGGACCGGCCTGCTCGCGGTCAATGTCCCGCTCTCACTGGCAATTCTGTGCGACTATGCCCTGGCTGCGCCAGTACGTGCACTACAGTTCACCCGATCTGGTGATACATCCGTTCGACTTGGCGAAACTGCGGCAGTGCAACTCGCAGTGACCAACTCGTCCCGACGTCCGCTTCGTGCGCATCTCCGCGACGGCTGGCCTCCCAGCAGTTGGGCCTCCGTGACCGAGCAGGGCTCGTCCCGGCACCGGTTCACCGTGCCGGCACGCGAGCGCCGCCGCCTCACCACATTCCTGCGCCCGTCGCGGCGAGGAGACCGCGTAGCAGACCGGGTCACCGTCCGGTCGTTCGGCCCCTTCGGACTCGCATCCCGCCAGGGGTATCACCGCGTCCCATGGACCGTCCGGGTACTGCCTCCTTTCACGAGCCGGAAGCATCTGCCCTCCCGGCTCGCGAGACTGCGTGAACTCGACGGCCGGACCAGCGTGCTGACTCGCGGGGAGGGAACCGAGTTCGACAGCCTGCGCGCCTACGTTCCGGGCGACGACACCCGTTCCATCGACTGGCGGGCGACAGCACGCCAGTCCACTGTCGCTGTTCGCACCTGGCGCCCCGAGCGCGACCGCCACATTCTCGTCGTTCTTGACACCGGCCGTACGTCCGCAGGCCGGGTGGGCGATGTGCCGCGGCTCGACGCCGCCATGGACGCGACTCTGCTTCTCACTGCTCTGGCCACCCGGGCGGGCGACCGCGTGAACATGATCGCCTACGACCGACGTGTCCGGGCCCAGGTGCAGGGAGGTTCAGCGGGCGGGGACGTCGTGTCGACGCTTGTCAGCACGCTGGCCACCCTGGAGCCCGAACTCGTGGAGACCGATACACGCGGTCTCAGCACGGCCGCACTGGCAAACGCTCCGCATCGCTCTTTGATCGTTCTTCTCACGAGCCTTGACGCGGCGCCTGTCGAAGAGGGGCTCCTGCCGGTCCTTCCTCAGCTCACCCAGCGCCACACAGTGCTGGTCGCTGCCGTCGCAGATCCGCATCTCCAAGCGATGGCCGGAGCGCGGGGCACAGTGGAAGCGACGTACGAAGCCGCAGCCGGCACGCAGGCACAGGCCCAGCGCCGCCGCACTGCGAACCAGCTCCGGGGCCATGGCGTCACAGTCGTCGATGCCGCGCCTGCCGAGCTCGCCCCCGCACTGGCTGATGCCTACCTCGCGCTCAAAGCGGCAGGTCGGCTGTAAGGGCCTGCGCAGACCAAGGCCAAGGGGCAACCGCCAGTCGTGCCTCAGGCCGGAGCGCCGCCGAACCCCAGCCGGTCTCCGTCGGGATCGCGGTACATGGCCTCACGCACACCATTCGGCATCCGGAGAGGGCTCCGGACCCCGGTGGGCGCTCTGTGCGAGACCGGGCTGTCCGGTCTCCCTCGCGACGAAGGACGGCGGGGAGCCGAACAGCTGCTGATACCAGGACGCTGCTACCGCGCAGTCACTTGCTGGGATACCCGCCTGCAGGTCGATCGCCGTGGCCGGCACGGTAGGGCAGGTGGGCTGCTTCAGGGTCCGGAAGGCACTGTGAACGCAGAAAAGCCCCGTGCCACAAGGGCACGGGGCTTTCCCGGAATAATTGTTCGGCGGCGTCCTACTCTCCCACAGGGTCCCCCCTGC